>JAUXDH010000073.1 GCA_030618545.1 Chlorobiota bacterium | reverse complement strand
TTAGGCACTTTTATTTATTATTTTTAATAGCTTTGGTTAAGTTCAATGATGAATAACCAATAAAATATGAACACAAAGAACAGATTTCTCGAACATTATAAATCCGGTTTCATGCCATGGGTGCATAAAAAGCCGGATTTTAACCTGGTGGAAATGGTGGGTAACTGGCCCATCAAACCCTGCAGAGCGCTTGAAGTTGGTTGTGGTACAGGTACAGATGCCTTATGGCTGGCAAAAAAACGATTTGATGTCACAGCAGTTGATGTTTCTGATATCCCGATAAATATTGCAAAAGACCATGCCATTAAAGCAAAGCAAAGCATAAATTTTATGGTTAAGGATTTTCTATCGGAAGATATTCCGGGCTCACCTTTTGACTTTGTATTTGACCGTGGTTATTTCCATTCATACCGCTCAGCGATAAAAAGAAAGCAGGTTGTCAGGGCGATTGCCGCCAGGCTTAATAAAGACGGTCTATGGCTTTCTTTAATTGGTAGCTGTGATTCTCCTCCAAGGGATAGTGGTCCGCCAATGCGCTCTGTTAAAGAAATAGCTAATGCCGTCGAATCATTATTCGAAGTTAAATTAATTAAAACCAGCCTCTTTGGAACCAATCAGGAGAATCCGGCAAACATCTGGGTCTGCCTGTTTAAAAAGAGGAATTAATTTAGCAATTGGGAAAATTAGCATTTCGTTAATGATACTGCCCTTAATTGTGCAACCTTTCTTGTCGGCACAATGTCAATCTATTATACTTTGAAGGGTTTTTCCTATCTTGCAGGGAGTAATCTTTAGTAGCCTTGCGCGTCTAATCCTGCATGAATTTAGATAAACCCTTCATTAACAAGCTCGTTAAAAATGATGATAAAGCCCAAAAAGCTTTTTATCAGATGTTGGCTCCAAAAATGTACGGCATTTGCCTGCGTTTTGCAGCCGATAGAGCCGAAGCCGACGACATCTTACAAGAGGGATTTATCAGGGTGTTTACCCATTTGAAGGACTACCGGGGAGAAGGATCATTGGAAGGCTGGGTACGAAAGACTATCGTCAACACGGCTATTAATTTTTACAAGAAGAGGATAAAGAGGGGACCAACGACCGGGCTTGAATATATTGACAATAGGCCAGACGGCCATTATTACGTTATCGAAAAAATGGCTGCCGACGACCTGTTGAAGTTGATACGTGAGTTGCCGGATGGATACAGGACGGTTTTTAACCTGAATATCATTGAGGGCTATACCCACAAAGAAATCGGTAATATGCTTAACATTTCCGAAAATACATCAAAGTCTCAGCTTTCAAGGGCCAGGGCATCGCTCCAGAAAAAGCTGAAAAGAATAAAAGGACAGGAAAGGATTGGAAAATCAACGGACTAACATAGAAAACACACTAAGGGAAAAGTTTGAGGCTTTTGCTCCATCGCCGCCTGAACACATATGGGAAGGTATTGCAGCGGGTATTGGTGCACAGGCAAAACCGTTGATTTCCACTAACGTATGGAAGGGCATCGGTATCGCCGCTTCAATATTGCTATTGCTTGGCCTGGGATTCTGGTGGTTTATGCCCAAAGACGAAAGTTCTGAAATTGTTGAGATAACTGAGGAAACAATAACCACAGACGAGAAAATTGTTGCTGACGAAAGTTTGACAGATGCCAATGTTGTCGATGAAACTGAAGCTGCAGAAGAACAATCAGAAACAGTAGTAATTGTTAAGGAAAACGAAACTGCTGTTCAATCTGAGCCCATTGATGAAGAAACCACCGCCCATGCTCCTGTTCTTATAACTGTCGCGGATAAACCTGTCACAACAACGGCGGAACAGACAGATCCTGTCAAACCGGCTTACACAAAAAGTCAGGACATGGCCCCCTCAATATATACTATCGCCTCATATGATTCCGAAATCAATAATGAGCTTCCGCAAGTTGACATGAAACAAACTGTGCCTCCACCAACCATGATTACGGGTACCAAAACAAAACCAAAAATCAGTGGATGGACACAGGGATTTTACTTTACACCTGAAGTGATGCTCAATGATTTTGATTCGGTAACTATCCTGCCTGCCTATTCTCTTAATTACGAACCGACTTATCATTTTAACAATCACTTTTTCATCCGGTTTGGAGCTGGATTGCAGTATGCACGGGATCGTGGTTTTGCCAAAATCGATTATACCACAGAAGAAGTTGTTGGAACGTATG
The DNA here is from genome assembly GCA_030618545.1 of Chlorobiota bacterium. Classification (GTDB taxonomy): domain Bacteria; phylum Bacteroidota; class Bacteroidia; order Bacteroidales; family F082; genus JAADID01. The sequence continues at coordinate 11,145 of JAUXDH010000073.1, read as the reverse complement.
AAGATGTTTATGATATCACTTTCGATAGCATTGATGGAAATCTTGTTGCTACCTATCATACCAAAACTACCGAAGTGTGGGATATAGTCAGGCATATTTATGTATCGGAAATAACAAACAAATACCTCTATCTACAGGTACCGGTGTTGTTAGGATATCATAAAAAAGCGACCAAATTAAACTGGTTTTTCTATGGAGGACCTGCAATCAACATGATGTTGAGCAAATGGATCGAAGAACCCGCTAAAGGAATTGAAGAAGATAATCTCATTAATCTTGATAATAAATTACCTGTAAGGTCATCTTACTATATGCAATTATGGTTCGGTGCAGGAATAGAATATAAGTTCAGTAAGAAAGTAGCTCTCGCGCTTGAACCCAATTACAGGTATTATTTTAATCAGGTTTACAAAGATGATGCCTACAAAAGAGGATTATCCAGCTTTGGTTTGAGGGTAGGTATTGTTTATATGGTTAAGTAAAAAATGAATTTATGAAATATATTCTACGTTTAAATGCTGTATTGCTCATCTTATTCTTTAGTGTCCAGATGCAGGGACAGTTTGAGGAGGAGGAAGAGCATGAAATCATTTTGATGGGTAAAGTTACCCATGCAGAGTATGGTAGCCCAATCAAAAATTACGAGGTGTTTATCATCAGCGATTCGATAGAGTCGGGTATAATGGATTATTACAAAGAGGTAAGAACCGATGATGACGGTTTCTATTACGACACCATTTATACCTTTCTGAATGCTGGAACATTGGTTGTTTATACCTATGATTATGATAATACTAAACTGGAGAGTGATGTTCATTTTCGCTTTATGAGTCCCAATAACGACAATGTTTTTATCAATAATTTCTCTGTAAATCTTCCATTCCAGCAACCGGTTTTGCAGGCCCAGTTTATTTTCTTTCAGGATGAAAACTATAACAAATACCACTTTGCCTTCTTAGATCAAACCGAGAATGATTACATCCTCTCATGGAAATGGAATTTTGGAGATAATACCATTTCCACTGTTCAAAATCCAAAACATGTTTTCCCGTCGCCTGGAATATATCTGGTGGAACTTACTGTGGAAGCCATCATTTTTGAACACGTAGAAATCAATAAGATATCACATTACATCTATATACCTTCTAATGCATATTATCATCTTGGTGGTCATAGTTTTGCATCAGATGGATTTCCAATTGATGAAGGTTTGGCATACCTGTATTACTGGAATGACCTGGAGCTTTTAAAAGCCATCGATACAGCAACTATCGACACCCTGGGCTATTATTACTTCTACCAGGTGCAGGAAGGAAGTTATTGCATAAAAGCCCAGCCAGGTAATAAATCAGACTTTTATGGATCATTGATCCCAACATATTTTGGAAATAAAATGTACTGGGAAGAGGCCCATTTGATAAATCATGATCATACGGATTGGGAATATAATATTGATCTTATTGAAGGTATTGGAACTGCCAGTGGAGATGGTCTCATCGCGGGACAGGTTCAAATTGGTGAATCCTTTATGAGTATCTCAGACGATAATCTGGAAAGGGTGGATATTTATTTATTGGATGAATATGATAATCCCTTATCCAGCAGGTACACCGATGAGGCAGGCAACTTCAACTTCGACGAACTTGCACTGGAAACCTACTGGATGTGCCAGGAAATGACCGGAGTGCCTAAAACCAAAGTGCGGATAGATTTGAATGAGAGCAATCCTGAAGTGACCGACATAATCATTGATTTGAATACCGGTGACATTACTCTTGATGTTGCTGAGAATTCATGGTTCCGGGAAGTCGGAGACCCATATCCCAATCCGGCTGTAGAATATGTATCGTTGAGTGTTGATGTGAAATCGAATGCCCTGACAACTGTTGAGTTAATCGATCTGCAGGGAAGGATCATAAAACAAATGAAAGTCAATCTTCACAGTGGTACAAATAAGATCAACCTGAGATTGGACGGGTTGAACAACGGGTTTTATATTGTCCGTTTGAACACCAATGGAAACACTATCGATAAACAGCTTGTGATCAGCAGGTAATACCAATTGTATTTCAAAATGCACTGAAAAAGAATTTTGAAATATACATTGCTATTTCCCTTTTACCCATTTTGCGCCTTCTTTTGTGTCCTTGATATGGATGTTCAGTTGTTCCAGCCCTTTTCTGATTTGATCAGCAGTAGTATAATCCTTGCGGTTTTTTGCCTCCTGACGGATTTCCAGAATTTTATCCATCAAGTCGTCTGCCAGAGTGCTTTCAGTTAAAGCCGTTTCCAATCTTATTCCCAATAATTCGAACAAGAATAAATTATAAATCTCCCTGGTTTTCTGAATATCTTCGCTGCTTAGAGAGGCTTTGCCATCATTTACCTGGTTAATCAATTTTGAAAGATCAAACAAATGGGCAAGTACGATCGGTGTGTTCAAATCATCGTTTATAGCTTGCATGCATCTTTCTTTGAAAACAAGTACGTCCTCAGAAGATTTCTCAGAGCCTTTTAATTCATCAAGCAGCCTGTATGATTCCATAAGTTTATTCATTCCCTTTTCTGCTGCAAACAATGCTTCGTTGGAAAAATCAAGGGTGCTTCGGTAATGGGCCTGCAGCATGAAAAACCTGATGGTCATAGGACTGCATGCTTTATCGAGGGCTTCATGTTCGCCGCTGAAAAACTCATTCAGGGTAATGAAATTGTTAAGCGATTTCCCCATCTTTTGTCCGCCGATGGTAATCAGGTTATTGTGCATCCAATATTTGGCCGGATCATGACCGGAGATAGCATTCGACTGTGCTATTTCGCATTCATGATGTGGGAAAAGAAGGTCTATTCCGCCACCATGGATATCGAATTTCTCACCCAGATAACGTTTGCCCATAGCTGAACATTCAAGGTGCCAACCGGGATAACCTTCGCTCCACGGTGATGGCCAGTGCATAATGTGACGGTCGTCCGCTTTTTTCCACAAGGCGAAATCGTAACTGTTTCGCTTATCCGATTGGCCTGATAAAGCCCTGGTGAACTGTAACAGGTCTTCGATCTTTCTCCCTGATAATTTTCCGTAATTAAAAGTCTTGTTATACTTTTCAACATCGAAATAAAGAGAGCCTTCGCTTTCGTAAGCAAAACCTTTTTCCAGGATTTTATTTACTAGTTCAATCTGTTCAATGATATGACCCGAAGCCGTAGGTTCAATGTTAGGATGCAGTACGTTCAGTTGGTCCATGTTTTCGTGGTAGCGATCAGTAAAGTATTTCACCACCTCCATAGGTTCCAGTTGCTCCAGCATTGCTTTCTTGCTGATTTTGTCTTCTCCTTCATCGGCATCATTCTCAAGGTGCCCGACGTCGGTAATATTTCTGACATATCGTACTTTGTAATCCAGGTACTTCAGAAAACGAAACAGGATGTCAAAGGTGATGGCAGGACGCGCATGACCCAGGTGAGCATCACCATAAACGGTAGGGCCACAAACGTACATCCCCACAAAAGGTGGTTTTAGCGGTTCAAATACTTCTTTCTTCCTGCTGAGCGTATTGTATATTTGAAACTTGCCTGCCATGCGGGTAATTTTGACTGCAAAAGTAGTAAATAAGGTGAGTTCGGTTTAATGATTATGTTTGGAAAATCAAGTATTTATATCTGACATATCTAGAAAGGAATAATGGAAGAATTGGAATAAATCTATCAAAGGTGATCAGACGAATTGTTGTTTAAGGGGTAAACTGTTTAGTTGTTTAGTTCCTTTACAAAACACCTGCGGCGTTTGTGCTGTACATGCTCATAGTTTTTCCAGTGTGAGGCTCCTTTGAGGTTTGATTCGAACATTCCCGTAGACTCGACGTATTTCACGCCATTTTCAATCATTGTTTTTTGCAATTCATTAATCAATATGGCTGGAAGGCCCATTTTCTGAAAATGCGGATCTACGCCGGTGAGCAGCAAGTCCATCTCTGTTGGATTCTTCAGGGCTTTATAAATATGATAAAATCCCAGGGGTAAAAGCTTACCGTTCGCTTTTTGCATGGCTTTTGATAAACTGGGCAGGCCAAAAATAAACCCAACCAGTTTTCCATCCTTAAAAATAAATACAACGAATTTTGGTTGAATTACCGAGGTATATTTCTTCTTTACATGGTCGATCATTTCATCAGTGAAACCGGATACATATGGTAACTCATCAAAGGCTTTATTCAGCAACTGGAAAACTTCTTTAAAATAATGATCGATTTCTTTCTTATTGCTAAAACGCAGGACTTCCAGGTTGTTTCTTTTAAGAATGATATCGGCGAGTCTGGAAGCCTTTTCGGGAATTGCTTCGATTTTTAATCTGAATTCAACCCAATCTTCTTCTTTACTATAACCTAAATCTTCAATATGCTTTTTGTAATAGGGAAAATGCATCACAGAAGCCTGGGAAGGTAAGTAATCGAATCCCTCAATCAGCAATCCCTGGTTATCAAAATTCGTAAATCCAAGAGGACCATGTACGGCCTCCATTCCCTCAGATTTCAACCAGTTTTCGGCGACCTCAAATAACATTTTTGAAACATCAGGGTCATCTTCAAACTCTACCCTGGAAAAGCGACCCATTTTCCGCTGGATCTTCTGGTTGTACTTTTCGTTGATGATTGCGGCGATCCGACCCACACAACGATTTTGTTTCCAGGCAGTCCAAAGCTTAACCTTACAAAACTGAAAAGCAGGATTGGTTTCGGGTTTGAGCTGTTTTAGCTCATCTTTTTTGAGTGGTGGAATCCAATATTTGTTATGCTTATACAGCTCAAATGGGAAATCAACGAACTGTTTATAATCTTTTGCTGTAACTACTTCTCTTATGCTAACCATAGCTCTCCCCTCTGAATTCCAACACAAATGTATGTTTTCCTCTCGAATTACCTTCAGCATAATCCATATTTAGACTGATTATGGAATCCTAATTTAATATTTTTGCCCGCATAAATATCAATTAAACTGAATGATGGAAAGAATTCTAGTAATAGGAAGTGCCGGACAAATTGGTTCCGAGCTGGTTTTGGCTTTGCGCAATAAATTCGGCAATGTAAATGTTTTTGCCACAGATATTAAACAACCTACAAAAGAGATTCAAGATGGCGGACCCTTCCAGATCCTGGATGTGCTGGATTATAAAAACCTGTTGCATTTCCTTGTCAGGAATAAAATAACCCAGGTTTATAACCTGGCAGCAGTTCTTTCCGGAAATGCGGAGAAAATACCGCTTCAGGCCTGGGATATCAATATGAAAGCGCTGATGAACACCTTAGAGGCAGCACAGCAATCAGATGCAAAAAAACTTTTCTGGCCAAGTTCCATCGCTGTATTTGGTCCCACTACGCCAAGGTATAAAACTGAACAACTTACGGTAATGGAGCCCAATACTGTTTACGGGATATCCAAACTGGCAGGCGAAAGGTGGGGAGAATATTATTTCAATCGTTATGGGGTAGATATCAGAAGTGTACGATACCCTGGTTTGATCAGCTATAAGACAGAGCCTGGCGGGGGCACAACTGATTATGCCGTTGAGATATTCTTCGATGCCATAAAGAGCGGACATTACGACTGTTTTGTTACTGAAGACACCGCTTTACCCATGATGTTTATGGACGATGCGATAGAAAATACCATCAGGTTAATGGATGCGGATGGTAAAGATCTTTCCATCAGGTCAAGCTATAATATGGCAGGGATTTCATTTACAGCCGGGGAACTGGCCCAGGCAATAAAACAGAGGGTTCCCAACTTTACAATTTCATACAAGCCGGATTTCAGGCAGGCTATCGCCAACAGTTGGCCTGCAAGCATTGATGATAAAATAGCCCGGGAAGACTGGGGATTAAAAACCGAATTTGATCTGGAAAAGATGACTGACCTGATGCTTGATAAAGTGAGGGAAAAACTCTCTGTGTAGAAAAAGCAGCAACAAGTCATGTGATTTTTGGTTTTTGATAAAGTGTTAATTCACTACTTTAGCCTGCTGAATGGCTTCCAAAGAAGAAAAGTATTACCGGAGACGGATCAACAGCTCCTACATCACTTCTGTGATTAGCATTACATTGGTTTTATTTACACTGGGCTTTTTGGGATTGATCATCCTTCATGCAAACAGTCTTTCCAATTATATTAAAGAGAACATCGGTTTTGAAATAATCATGAAACCTGAATCCAAAGAGGCTGATATCGTTTATTTGCAGAAAATCCTGGATGCAAAAAAATACACTAAATCAACAGAATATATTACCAGGGAAGAAGCAGCCCGGAGGCTTTCAGAAACTCTTGGTGAAGATTTTATCAGTTTCCTCGGTGAAGAAAATAATCCCCTGCTTCCGTCCATTGACGTCAGGTTCAATGCGGATTGGGCAAACAACGATAGCCTGACTATCATTGAACAATCCATCATGTCGAATGATGCCGTGAAAGAAGTCTATTACCAGAAATCTCTTGTCCATCTTATTAATAAGAATATTCGGAAGATCAGCCTGGTATTGCTGGCAGTTAGCCTTTTGTTACTAACTATTGCCACCGCGTTGATCAATAACACCATCAGGCTATCCGTTTATTCACGACGATTTGTGATCCGCAGCATGCAGCTTGTGGGAGCCACACAAAGTTTTATAAGGCGTCCATTTGTTGTTAAGGGGGTGTACCAGGGTATTCTGAGCGGGCTAATTGCACTGGCATTGTTAAGCGCTATCCTGGCTGCCGCACGAGAGAATATTCCTGAACTATCGCTTCTTTTGAGTCCGGAAATGATGCTGTTGCTTTATGCCTTTGTTCTCTTACTTGGGATGATCGTCTCGGGGATTTCAACAATCTTCGCAGTGGGCAGGTATCTGAATATGAAACAAGACAAGCTTTACGCCTGATGCGACATCAACTGATTAATTTAATTCTCAGGAATATGCTTTCATTTGCCTAGCAATGATTTAACAATGTTTAAGACTATACAATTCCCTTGATAAAGGTGAATTTCTCAAAGATGAACAAATTCAATTATTTTTGCCGAAAATTAATGTAAATGGCGACAAAAGAATTACAGAAAAACGCTACTGAAAAAACTACACAATTTGCATTCAGCAGGCAGAATTATGTACTGGTTATTGTTGGTTTGGTCGTTATGGGTATCGGTTTTCTGTTGATGATAGGAGGCGGCTCTGATGATCCGAACGAATTCAGTGATGCACTGTTTAATTTTCAACGCCTGACATTAGCTCCAATACTTATTCTGACCGGTTACATTATTGAGATTTTCGCTATTCTGAAAAGGCCGAAAACAAAACAATAACCGGTTTAACAAAAGCACTTTCCATGACATGGTATGGTATGAAGCGTTGATCCTTGGCATCGTTCAAGGCCTTACAGAGTTTTTACCTGTTAGCAGCAGTGGTCATTTAGAGCTTGGGAAAGAATTCTTTGGCTTTAACCTCACGGCAAGTGATAGCCTGACCTTTGACGTGATCGTACATGGTGGGACTGCATTAAGCACTATTGTAGTATTTCACAAGGACCTTCTCTGGATTTTCAAAGGACTCTTTCATCGAAAATGGAATAAGGAGAAACAATTCGTTATGCTGATCCTCATTTCTATGATTCCTGCTGCTCTTGTAGGAATTGCTTTTGAAGAGCAAATAGAACAGTTGTTTGGAGGGCAGGTTCTGCTGGTGGGAGTGATGCTCATCATTACTGCTTTATTGTTGTTCCTTGCCGACCGGGCGAAGAATACACATAAGGCAGTTACCCCGGTGGACTCTTTTGTTATTGGAATAGCCCAGGCTATAGCAATTATGCCAGGTATAAGTCGATCAGGAGCAACCATCGCTACTTCAGTAATGCTGGGTGTAAGCAGGGAGCAGGCCACCCGCTTCTCATTTCTGATGGTGCTCCCATTAATCATTGGCAAGATGATCCTGGATGTGAATGAGCTTTATCAAACCGGTGGATCAGAAATTGATATACCCTTAAGTTCGCTATTGGTGGGCTTTCTGGCTGCCTTTATTGCAGGTTTGTTTGCCTGCCAGTGGATGATCAAACTGGTAAGAAAAGCCAATCTTAAGTATTTCGCCTACTATTGTTTTCTGGTCGGTGTTACAGCCGCTGTTTACTATGCTTTCAATTAATTATGTTTCTATCAGGTGCTGACTTCGAAAACGGAAAAGTGCTTTTCATTGATAAGCCACGTGAATGGACCTCCTTTGATGTGGTGAATTTCATCAGGTCTTTTCTGAGAAAAATCTTCAATCTTAAAAAACTGAAGGTGGGACATGCCGGCACTCTTGATCCCCTCGCTACCGGTTTGCTGATAATTTGCACAGGCAAAAAAACCAAAGAAATAGATTCCTACCAGGGAATGGACAAAACTTATACCGGCAGTATGTATTTTGGAGCAACCACCCCTTCCTACGATGGGGAGACAGATATAGACCGGAAGTTCGATATCTCAGGAATTAATGAAGAAGAATTACCTGTTACAGCTAAAAGTATGACAGGTGAAGTTGATCAAATCCCGCCTGCCTATTCCGCCATCTGGGTTGATGGTAAAAGAGCCTTCGACCTTGCAAGAAAAAATAAAGAGGTCAAATTAAAATCAAGAAAAGTCAACATCCATCGGTTTGAATTAACGCATATCGATCTGCCTCGCATTGATTTCACAGTGGAATGCAGCAAAGGTACTTATATCAGATCTCTTGTTCACGACTTTGGTCAATCACTTGGGAAAGGAGCTTACCTAAGCGAATTGAGACGAACACAAATAGGGGAATATCATGTAAATGATGCCCTTTCAATGGAGAATTTCAAAAAATTAATACTTGATGATACTGAATAAATTTTACCGTTTTCTATTCAGGTTTTTAATCCATTGATTTTCAATATCATTTTTGATTTGAGCTTGACTTTGTCGATAGAAATTAGTACTTTTGCAGGCTTTTTAGAAGAAGGGAAAGAAACTAATTATCTGTATTGGGAATTTCCCCTAACGCGATGCGTCTAGTTAATTTGTTATAATGAAGCTTTCACAATTTAATTTTGATCTGCCTAAGAATCTGATAGCCAGCCACCCTCAAGAAAACAGGGATGATTCGAAATTGATGGTTATCAATAGAAAAGATAAATCAATTGTACACAGGACATTTCAGAATGTCATGGAATACTTTAGTGATGGAGATGTTTTTGTAATAAACAATACCAAAGTTTTTCCGGCCAGGTTATATGGCGAAAAAGAAAAAACCGGGGCAAAAATTGAAGTCTTTCTTTTAAGAGAACTCAATCGCGACAGCCGCTTATGGGATGTACTGGTAGATCCTGCACGTAAGATCAGGATAGGTAACAAACTGTATTTTGGCGAAGATGAAGCCCTTGTAGCCGAGGTAATTGATAATACAACATCCCGTGGCAGAACCTTGAGGTTTCTTTTTGATGGTTCTTATGATGAATTTAAGAAAACCATACAGAGCCTTGGCGAGACTCCATTGCCCAAAATTCATGAACGAGAAATTGAACCTGCTGATGATGAAAGATATCAGACCATCTATGCAAAGCATGAAGGTGCAGTAGCCGCACCAACTGCTGGTTTGCATTTTTCCAGGGAGCTGATGAAACGTCTTGAAATCAAGGGTATCACCTTTGCAGAGGTTACGCTTCACACGGGTTTGGGAAACTTCCGCGATATTGAGGTCGAAGACCTTACCAAACACAAAGTGGATTCGGAAGAGATGTTCATTACACAGAACACTTCCGATCTGGTTAACAAAGCATTTGCTAAAAAACATCGGGTTTGTGCTGTAGGCACAACAAGTATGAAGGCGCTCGAATCTGCTGTATCTATCACAGGGAAGATCAAACCTTTTGCAGGCTGGACCAACAAGTTCATCTTTCCCCCTTATGAATTCAAGACCGCTGATTCGATGATCACCAATTTCCATCTGCCTAAATCCCCTATGGTTATGATGATTTCTGCCTTTCTTGGATATGAATATGCCAAAGAGGTATATCAGATAGCCATCGATAAGAAATACAATTTCTTTACGTATGGGGATGCAATGCTGATCATTTAAAGGAGAAAATTGTTACGCAAAGGCCGCAGGACGCAGAAATAATATTTTTTCTTAGAGCTTTGTTTTGCCCCCCGGCGTGAACTGATATACAAAAGGTATCCTTTCCCAGCAAATTGTAGAATGAAAAAATATGTCCTTATTGTTTCAGGCGGTGATGGAAAACGGCTGCAATCAGATCACCCGAAACAATTTCTTGAGATAAACGGACTTCCCTTGTTAATGCATACTTTCTATGCTTTTTCTTTTCTGGAGGCGGAGTTTATTCTGATGTTGCAGGAAAAGGCTGTCGAAGATTGGAGAAATTTATGCCGTAAGCACGATTTTAATATCCCTCATCAAATTGAAATTGGTGGGCCAAAAAGATTCCATTCTGTCAAAAGCGGTTTGAAATCTATTCCTGATAACGTGCTTTTAGCCATCCATGATGGTGTGAGACCACTTGTATCCAGGTCAACAATCACTCAGGCATTCGAAATGGCAGCAATGAAAGGCAATGCAGTTCCGGCTATGCCGGTATCTGAATCAATCAGGGAATCGGATGGTTCTTTGAACAAGGCAGTTGACCGCAGCAAACTGAAAGCCATCCAAACACCCCAGGTCTTTAAATCCGCAATCATTAAAAAGGCCTATAATCAACCTTATGATGTATGCTTCACTGATGATGCCACAGTTTTGGAAAGCGATGGCTATCAAATCCACCTCACCGAAGGAAACCCTGAAAATATAAAAATCACACATTCGATTGATCTTGCTATTGCAAAGCAAATGTTATCAGGAGTTGGGAGAAGTCATTAGTCAATTGGTTATTGGTCATTGGTGATTGGTCATTAGTGATTGGTCGTTAGTGATTGGAAAATGGAAATTGGAAGACGTATTACATAATATCCGGAAGAATATATTTTAATCACCACTCAGAGAAGCCGCGAATTCGCGAATTATAAACAGTTATCTTGTTGCGCTTTTTTTGAAACCTGAAACCTGAAACCTGAAACCTGAAACCTGAAACCTGAAACCTGAAACCTGAAACCTGAAACCTGAAACCTGAAACCTGAAACCT
>JAUXDH010000125.1 GCA_030618545.1 Chlorobiota bacterium | reverse complement strand
TGGCCACTGTTTTTGAAGGACAGGTAGGAGAAAACGATGAGGTGGTTGTGACGGCCATGGAACACCATTCCAACCTGGTTCCATGGCAGGAGTTGTGTAAGCGAAAGCACGCGCATTTGAAAATCGCTCCGCTGACAGATGCAGGTGAACTGGATCTTACATCGTTTTCTGCTTTGCTTAATTCCCGTACCCGACTTGTTTCCGTTGCCCACATTTCAAATGTGCTGGGAACGATTAATCCAATAAAGCAGATTGCAGAAATTGTTCATCAACATGGTATTCCGCTGGCAGTTGATGGCGCCCAGGCGTTGGCTCATATTGACGTTGATGTATCGGATCTGGACTGTGAATTTTACTCTGGAAGCGCTCATAAAGCTTACGGGCCAATGGGTATTGGATTCTTATTTGGAAAGGAAGAATGGCTTGAAAAACTTCCTCCTTATCATTTTGGTGGTGAGATGGTGGACCAGGTGGCATTCGATCACTCCACCTTTAACGATCTGCCCTATAAGTTTGAAGCCGGTACACCTAACGTTGCCGGAGCCCTCGGTATGGATGCGGCCCTGCACTACATTGCCTCCCACAACATGACCAATATCAGGGCCTATGAAGATCAGTTACTCGAATTTGCAACAGATAGTTTGAGAGCAATTGACGGTATCCGGATTATAGGAAATGCAACCGATAAAACAGCAGTTTTGTCTTTTATCGCTGATGGTGTCCACCCGTATGATCTTGCCACCCTGTTGGATCAAATGGGAATTGCCATCCGAACAGGGCATCACTGCGCACAACCCCTCATCGAGTCACTTGGATTGCAGGGAACCCTTCGTGCTTCTTTAGCAATGTACAACACAACAGATGAAGTAAATGCGTTTATTAAGGCTTTAAAACAATCACTATTAATTTTGCAATAACCCGAACTCTTTACAAATAACAAATAATACAAGGTTAATATGAAAATGAGCCAAGACAGACAAAAGACCTTAGACAGAAGACCTGAGACAGTGACCAATGACTAATGACCAATGACCAATGACCAGTGACTAATGACCAATCACTACTCACTATTCAACTGGCTAAGACGGAGGATTGCGCTGACTTTCTTACTTTTGCGTGCTTGTTTTTAGCAACAGAAATGCAAGAGTCTGGAACCATTCAAATAGAAAATTACAATTACGACCTTCCTGAAGACAGGATCGCCAAATATCCTTTGGATTATCGCGACCAATCAAAACTTCTTTATCTCAACAATGGCAGGATAAGCGAAAAACGATTTTCTGACATTCCGGAATTGTTGGCAGAGAATTCCCTACTCATTTTTAATGAAACAAGGGTCATCAAAGCCAGGCTTTTATTCAGAAAATCAACCGGTGCTGTGATCGAGATATTCTGTCTTGAACCTGTCGAGCCTTCAAATGATTTCCAACTGGCGTTTCAACAAAAGTCACCTGTGATTTGGAAATGCTTTATTGGTAATGCCAAAAGGTGGAAACAGGGTAATTTGGAAATGCCGCTGGTATTTGACGGGAAGAAGACTATCCTTACGGCAAAAATGATTGAAAAGCTTTCCGGTTCATTTCTTGTCAGGTTTGCGTGGGAGCCTGAAGAAATGTTGTTTTCAGGAATCATTGAACAGAGTGGCCTGGTGCCATTGCCTCCATACCTGAACCGTGAGGCTGAAGAATCAGATAAGAAACGCTACCAGACAGTGTATGCAAAGAATGACGGCTCAGTGGCAGCTCCAACTGCAGGACTTCATTTTACCCAAAGGCAATTTGGCCAATTGCAGGAAAGAAACATCGAATCAGTAAAAGTTACTTTGCATGTGGGAGCAGGAACTTTCAGGCCTGTCATTTCATCAACCATCGCGGATCATGAAATGCATACTGAACGGATTGTGGTGTCGATATCCGCATTGCAAGCCTTCGCCAAAAATCTGAATAACCACATCATCCCGGTAGGTACTACCAGCATGCGCACACTCGAAAGTCTTTATTGGCTTGGGTTAAAACTTCGCCATGGCGACGATTCTTTTTTCGTTGACCAGTGGGATCCTTACAGACAAAAGACAGAGGCCAACTTCGGAATGAAAAAGGCTCTTGAAGCGCTGATCAAATATCATCAGGATAGTGGCCTGGAGGAATTGCATGCGGAAACCCGGTTGATGATCGCGCCAGGGTACGAATTCAAAATATGTACGGGCCTTGTCACCAACTTCCACCAGCCTAAAAGTACGCTGCTGTTGCTTGTCTCCGCCCTGATTGGTGAAGACTGGAGAAAAGCCTATGACTTTGCGATGGAGCAAGATTTCAGATTTCTGAGTTATGGCGACAGTTGCCTGTTTTTGCCTTAAAAAATTTATCTTTAACCCTCCAATTCACAGCACTATGAAAACAATAGCCAGATCCCTGATCGCCCTACTTTTATTTGAATTTATCCTGATTGCCTGTTCCACAGTTCCAGTAACCGGTCGCCGGCAATTGAACCTGATTCCTGATAGTGAAATGCAGGCCATGAGTTATGCCCAGTACGATCAGTTCCTTAAAGAAAGCAAACTCAGTACCAATAAGGAGCAAACCCAGATGGTAAAGAATATTGGCAGCAGGATCGAACAGGCTGTTACCGATTATTTAACCGGTTTGGATTATGCCGGAATGCTGGATGGGTATGATTGGGAGTTCAACCTGGTGGAAGATCCAAATGTGAATGCATGGTGTATGCCGGGTGGTAAGGTGTTGGTTTATACCGGAATACTACCGGTAACAAAAACGGAAACAGGCCTGGCTGTAGTAATGGGGCACGAAATAGCGCATGCCATAGCTGAGCACGGTAATGAAAGAATGAGTCAGGAAATGCTCAGGCAGATGGGAGGAGTAGCGCTTTCTGTTGCGGTAAAAGACCAGCCCGAACAAACGCAGGCCCTGTGGTTTGCTGCATATGGACTGGGTTCGGAGGTTGGGATCATGCTTCCCTACAGCAGAATTCACGAAAGTGAGGCTGACCACATGGGATTAATTTTCATGGCCATGGCCGGGTATGACCCACGTGAAGCACCCGTTTTCTGGGGAAGAATGGCTGAGGCCGGTGGCCCCAAACCACCTGAATGGATGAGCACCCACCCGTCGGATGAAACCCGGATCAACAATCTGAATGCCTGGATGCCCGAGGCGCTCGGGTACTATAAAGCAAGTAAAAGGTAACATTTGATTTACAGTTTTTTGATTTCTATGATTCCATAAATTTGCTGTTTTCACAGTAAAATGAAAAACGTTGATGTAACCGGTTTTGTGCTTTCGGGAGGAATGAGTAAACGCCTTGGAGAAGAAAAAGGACTTGCCCTGTTTAATGGCAAACCGTTGATTACATACTCCATCGACGTCATTAAACCCATTTGTCAAAAGATTTATATCAGTGCAAACAATCACATTGACCTCTACGAACAATCAGGATACGAGGTGATTAAGGATACTGTAAAAGGGGTTGGCCCGATAGGAGGTATTCTCTCCTGCCTGAAGCATTCCCAAAGCCGCTTCAATATCATCATTTCATGCGACACCCCTTTCGTGACAACGGATTTGTTCAGCCACCTTTTGGAATCAATCGACAATCACCAGGTGGCTGTTCCTTATCACGATGACTTTATTGAACCGCTGTGTGCTGTTTATGCTACAAATGTGATTGGGGAGATGGAAGCGTTTATTGAGAAGGAGAACTACAAGCTGTATGATTTTCTAATGAAGACAAACCTGAAACGGGTCAACATCGATGCTTCATTACCATTTTACGACAAAGATCTCTTTGTCAACATCAATACCCGGACTGAGCTGAAAAACAATTATGGCTGAAAAGACTCATGCTATAAAAAAGAAAAACATTGATGACCTGTGGATACGGGCTGCAGTAGTGGGTGGTTTGTGGGCTTCTATCGAGATCATCATTGGTAGTTTTTTACACAATGCCAGAGTTCCAATGGCGGGATCCATGCTCGCTTTTGCAGGAACGATCCTATTGATCGGTTTTTATCAGCTATGGCCGCAGAAAGGATTAATCATCAGGGCGGGATTTATCACCGCCATCATGAAGTCAGTTTCACCCAGCGCCTTCATCATTGGTCCTATGACGGGAATCATGCTGGAAGCAGTATTGCTTGAATTGATGATCTTGCTTTTTGGAAATAATTTGTTCGGCTTGATCATCGCCGGAATCGCAAGCGTATCAAGTGCGCTTATGCACAAGCTCATCAATATTTTGATCTTTTACGGATTCGATCTTATACAGATTTATGTAAACATCGTCAACTTCGGGTTAAAACAATTTGGTGTCAAGGAGGCCCAGCCGGTTGAGATACTTCTCGCATTGATGCTCTTCTATGCCTTTTTCGGCGCACTGGCCGGAATGCTGGGATTTTACATCGGCAACAAATCAATCAGGTTGAGGAAGGAAAGGGAAAAGGTTGAGATCGATACCTATGACTTCGCTAAAAAAGATTTTTTCATCATCCGGACAGACAATAGGAGTTATGTTGGATTGCTGATCCTGCATATCCTGGCTATCCCCACAGGATTATACCTTATCAATGCCTTTGATAACTACACAGGCTTTATTTTCATTGGGATTTACATCTTGATATTTGGCTATTACTACAGGTCTTCAATGCGAAAAATGAGAAAGCCGGTTTTTTGGATGCAGTTACTCATCATCATTTTATTATCGGCCTTTTTCTGGGAAATGAACGGGGAATCGGATTTTTGGCTCAGCGCCAACGGTGTCATCATCGGACTGGAGATGGTTGTGAGGGCAATATTTGTAGTCACTGCTTTTACGGCGATAAGTGTAGAACTCCACAATGAGAAAGTGCGTTCGTTTCTTCACCGGATTGGCTTTGGCCAGTTTTACCAGGCGGTGGGTATGGCTTTTGGCGCCCTGCCGGTAATGATCAGTTTGCTGCCTAAATCAAGGGAGATCATCAGCCATCCGCTGCAATCACTGCTTAAACCGCTGGTGATGTCTGACCAATGGCTGGAGCTTTTTAAAAAGGGATAAGAACTACTTTATACCATAAATAATTTCACGCCGCGATCGCCGCGCCGCCGCGTGAAACCTCATCTCACCAAACAGGCAAAACACAAGCTTTGCTTCTATTCTCTGACGTTTTATTAAAGTTAACCAAAGCCTCCATCATCACCCCGGAATCATCCGCATGACAGTTTAAGCAAGCCCCCACCGTCAATATCCTTTTTTGCTCTTCCACTGAGAAAGGACGTACGTTGGTTCTTGTCGAAACGATACCATCCCGCTCCTGCATAAATCCTGTCCATGCGTCTTCGGGGAGCCCATCAATACTGTTATTCTGATATTTTGGTTTGAAGATCCATTTCCCTGTATTTTCATGCATCACATACTTAAGTTTTCCCGATCCCAGGCCCAACGCGACAGGGTCATTGTGGCAGGATTTACAGTCACGGCCAGCGGTTTGGGTAGTGTGTGGAGCAGCAGGTGCATATAGCCTTTGAAAGATCAATGAGTCATGAAGTCTTTTATCAAAACTGCCAACATCAATGGTCATGATCATTCCCGGAATAACCGGAATAACTTCTTTACAATCTTCCGACTCACGTTAACCCAGTGCAGGCAGGTGAGCATTGAATTCACCAATGTATTCCACCCAACTGCCGGATTGCTCCTTGTTGGTATACATATCATATCCCGCCTCAGTGGGATCGTATTCATTGTGACAACCCAGGCAGCTTGGCGCCCAGGCAGTATGGCAAGACGAGCAGGAGAGGTCATTGTGTGCTTCGCCACGTGTGCATATTTCCGCCGGAGGACTAAGCTGATGCAGCTTTTTTGAGTCCTTCGAAAGGAAGAATGCCGTATCATTTTTAAAATAGGTGTTGATTAACGGCCTGTTTTTATCCTCTGTTGCAATAAAGTTTCTTCCGGTAACAGAACCAAATCTTAAAGAGGCGATAATGGCTGACTCCTGGTCAAGCTCGTTTTGTGGGATCAGATTTGGATTGCCTGAGAAATGACAATCTTCACAGGTGATGTTCACCTGCATTTCCTCATGGGTATAAAACGTACCATCACCCATCAGTTCATACGAATTGTGGCAATCGATACATTCAAGTCCCAACTTGTGGTGTACGTCTTCCTGAACAAAGCGAAACACCCTGGCATCTTCTACTATCCTGAAATGTTTGTTATTTCGGGCCTCCTTAACCTCCAGGGTTGTTTCATGCCAGCCTTCATAGTTGGTTGATATCCTGCCTGACCTGCTATGGCATCCAAAACAATGGTCATTGGTAACATTCAGGTCAATTGAAGGATGAAAACCGAGGTAAGTTGTATCCTTTGGGTTGTCCTTATGAATAGCATTTCCAAGCAATGCATTTTGATCGTAATTCAAGTGACAGGCAATGCAACCTCCACCACGGCTTTTTTCCGTAACAGGACCGGCTTCTGTTTTTGGATTTCCAAGGTGGCATCTTACACATAAGTTTTTCAGGTGTTCATCAGCAGCAGAATTGCCAAGATGGTGAACAGTGGTGAGCAGGTCAGGATTGTCCCGTTCATTAAACACAAACCGATCAACGCTGATCATTCCGCTGAGTGTGGCCATCAGTCCGGTATTGATCCTGGAGGTGATTTCGGGATGACAATTGGTAGTACCGCAACTTCGGTTTGCATCGGCAAGATTGCCAGGCGCTAAAAGCATCCCGGCATGTGCCTGATTTTTGTCCGATTCAAAAGGATGGCCGCCATGGCAGGAAAAACAGCCAATGGCCTGGGGATTATGGGAAGCAGTAAAACCCTGCACATTGTCATGACAAACCACACAACTTTCCTTATGCCCATCGATAAGAGGA
The DNA here is from genome assembly GCA_030618545.1 of Chlorobiota bacterium. Lineage (GTDB taxonomy): Bacteria > Bacteroidota > Bacteroidia > Bacteroidales > F082 > JAADID01. The sequence goes on along the minus strand of JAUXDH010000125.1, from coordinate 1,601 downwards.
CTTGAAATAACTTTTTCCGGCGGAATATCAGGAGATAGATTCAAAGGCGAAATACGCATTTGAGGTAATGCTTTATAGGAATAATCCTGTTCCAACGGCCATATCCATTGCCAGTTGGGTCCACGAAAAAATAAGCCAATAACTGTCAAAAGCAAGTAAAGAATCGTAAGGATGAGTAGTGAGCGTTTGCTTATGAAAACGTTTCTTGCATCGCCGAAAGGAACAAGGTAAATGAGAAAAACAAATAGAAAGACAACGAGCAGTGAAATAGAGGGAGTTGAAAGCCAATGCAGTATTTCCTGTAATCCAAGGAAGTACCAGGGGCCCTTGACTGTTGGATTCAGGTTGTCGTGGAGGGGGGCGGTGATAAGGTAGCTAAGGAGTGTGATGACTACCGTAACCACCAACAGTTCTCCCCACCTTGGCCAGATTTTTCTGGCATGCTCAAAAATGATGATGGCTAAAAATATGGTAAAGGTGGCGATGTGGTGCACATAAATCAGTTGAAAACTTTCTTCTTTCCCTAAAAGTGAGTAGGCGAGCAAGTTGCCAATAAATGGGATGCCGGCTATCAGGCTGTCCAGTATCCTTCTTGCCTGGAGGCTGTCAGCATCAGCTTTCAAAAGAAAACCGGTAAGCATGGCAAGAAAGATGATCAAAACCCCGATGCTTAACCTTAACCAGATTCCTTTCCTGATCCTGATTCCCTCTTTCTTTTTGAAATGATCATAAATATGAATAAGGCTGAATACAAGAAAGAGTTGCGCACTCCAATAATGAAGGTTCCTGAAAAACGAAGCAGATGGATTGGCAATCATTATCTGGCTCAGAGATTCGTAAGGTCTTTCTACATCAAATGGAATTGCAATGAAGATTCCTGAAACACAACAGATCAGGAACAGGGCTATGGTGATCTGACCCCAGGTGGTTTGCGACCATATGTGTTTAAGCCAATTCATAATTCGATCGTGATCTGTTGGTTGCTATTGTCAAGTTGATAAGCAAGTTTCTTCAGCGGTTTAACTGCAGGGCCTTTTTCCGGATGGCCATCTGAATTAAATGTGGAACCATGGCAGGGGCAGATCAGCTTTTCATTTTCAATACTCCGGATGATGCAGCCAAGGTGGGTGCATCTTGAAGAAAAGACCTGGAGATCATCATTCTTTTTTATTATGATGAAATCGTCGTGGAAGGTAAAATCCCTATTGGGATTGTAAGGCAAAGTAATTTGCCTTATTGCTGCCATCTCTCTGTCTGACCTGACCATCTTATCCCATAAAACAGCAAACCCTGCAAGGATGATCCCGGCAGACAATTTCATAAAATTCCTTCTGTTGTGTTTTTTACCTTTCACTGTAAATCACATAAAAACAGCAATATATGATAGTACATAATATGTATGGTACACTAAGTGTAGTAACCAAAAAAAGAAAACTAAATTAATGATTTTGGAGCCAAAGATAGGTGAAGAAATTAACCAAGCTCACAAATTCTCAATAAGCCTTCGGGATCGACTATTTCTATGTTTTTTCCACTGGTGGTGATCAGGCCGTCTTCCTGGAATTTCTTCATGGTACGGATCACACTTTCGGAAGACATGC
>JAUXDH010000166.1 GCA_030618545.1 Chlorobiota bacterium | reverse complement strand
AACAGCTTATGAAAATATTTCGCACCAGGTTATCAGCGATTATATCCCGTTTTAACCGATGCAGCACCCAAAATGAACGTTTTGACTGGATGTTAATCTCTGCCATTCAAACACTTAATCCTGGTGGTTATTTGACCTGCACAAGACAGGAAGACTGCCAACTAAAAACCCATCCATACGGACTCCCTTCCATACGGACTCCCGTTGGTCGTCGGTGTTTGGTAAACGGCAATTAGTAATTCGTCTTTCATTCGTGAATTATGCCCAAAGCATTCCTTCGGAAGTGGCTCTTAAAAATCTCTCCCAATTCATTACCCCAAACTCTAAACTCCAAACCCCGAACTCCAATGTCTCAGGTCCCATACGGGCAAGCTTTCTGTCTAAGGTCTTTTTCTTTTATCTTTATCCCTTTTATTACGGATCCATGAAAATCATTATTTCCGGCTACGGCCGAATGGGTAAAGAGGTTGAAAAAGCTGCCATCGCTGAGGGTCATTTCATTGCTTTGAAAATTGACGATAAAAAGGGGTGGGAGAATTTGAGAAATGATCATCCTTATGCCGATGTCATCATCGACTTTAGTCAACCTGAAATTGCCATTGATAACATCCTGAATGCATTCGAACTTGGAATACCAATAGTTACTGGAACAACAGGCTGGTTTGATAAACTGGATGAAGTTGCTGAACTATGTCATAAGAAAGAGGGTAGTTTGTTTTATGCGCCAAATTTTTCCATTGGTGTAAATCTTTTCTTTTTTGTCAATGCCAAACTTGCATCTGCAATGTCGTCGTTTAATGACTACAGGGTTTCGGTAAAAGAGATTCATCACATCCACAAATTGGACGCCCCAAGTGGTACTGCAATTAAAATCGCGGAAGATATCATTAAGAACCATCCACACCTGAGAGAGTGGATCAACAGGCCGGATTTCGGTGCAGGGTTATTGCCTGTTGTTTCTGAGCGGGAGGGTGAGGCGCCCGGAACACATGTGGTAAGTTATGAATCGGAGGCGGATTTTATTGAATTGAAACATGAGGCAAAAAACCGCAGCGGATTTGCTAAAGGAGCCATTGCAGCGGCCAAATGGCTGATAGGTAAAACAGGTGTCTTTACGATGGATGATTTGCTAAAATCATTGTTTTAAGAAATGTTGTTTTATTACTTTTGCGTCCCAATAACGTTTAACAATATTTAACGGCTCTGAGTCTTGCTAGGCAGTAACTTGCGGCTGTTAATCGTAAAGAAACACAGATGCTATATCTTTTCATATTAATACCTCTTTCGTTTACAATACCAACCATCTTCGCCTGGGGCGTATTCGAAAAGGCAGGAAGAAAAGGCTGGGAAACAATAGTTCCCTTTTATAACCTTTATGTATTCCTGAAAATCATTAAAAAACCCATGTGGTGGTACCTGTTGTTGATGTTTCCTTTTATCAACGTTTTTGTGTACATGCTGATGCTGGTGGAAATTGCCAAGTGTTTTAATAAATTCGGACTGGGAGAACAATTTCTGGCGGTAGTGGTGCCTTTTGTCTACCTGCCCATACTTGGAATAAGTGAAAATGAAAAGTTTGTTGATCCCGATGACCGACCTGAGATCAAAAAAGGTGTTGTTCGGGAATGGGTAGATGCCATTATTTTTGCAGTTGTTGCAGCTACCATCATCCGGACATTCCTGATAGAAGCCTATACGATACCGACATCATCTATGGAAAAGTCCATGCTTGTCGGGGACTACCTGTTTGTGAGTAAGATCACTTACGGTCCAAAGGTACCCAACACTCCTCTTGCTTTTCCATTTGTTCATCACACCATGCCTTTTACCACAACGATGAAATCTTTTGTTGAGTGGGTAACATTACCTTATTACAGATTTCCCGGATTGGGCAGAGTAGAAAGAAACGACCCTGTAGTGTTTAATTATCCCGAGGGAGATACAGTTTCAACAGTCTATCAGAGCAACAGAAGCTATTATTCGCTTATCAGGCAATATGGACGTGAGCGGGTGTGGAACAATAAATGGGAATTTGGGGATATCGTTGTTCGCCCGGTTGATAAAAGAGAAAATTATGTAAAACGTTGCATAGGAATGCCTGGGGATACACTCGAGGTCATCAACAGACAAGTGTATATCGATGGTCAGGCCGCCAGGAACCCTGAAAAATTGCAGTATGAATACTATGTAGTCACCGATGGGTCAAGATTCAACCGGCGATTTTTAGATCGTCTTGATATTACAGATATCACTTCCACACGTGTGCCGGGTCAGTTTGTTATGGCCCTGACTGAAGAGGCAAAACAGGCAATAGAGCAGGTGTCTATTGTTAAGAAAGTTCAGGTTTCCAACATGAAAAAGGGTGAATATTTATCCGAATGTTTCCCGCATGACGAGCGATTTAATTGGAATCGGGATAATTACGGGCCTGTTTACATCCCGGCAAAAGGAGTGCCAATCAATCTGACATTGGATAATTTACCGCTCTATGAACGATTAATCGTTACCTATGAAGGCAACTCACTCGACGTGGATGGCAGCAATATTCTAATCAATGGAGAGGCAGTAACCAGTTACATACCTCAATTAGATTACTACTGGATGATGGGTGACAATCGCCACAATTCCGCCGATTCCCGTTTCTGGGGCTACGTACCTGAGGACCACATCGTAGGAACCCCTGAATTTGTATGGCTGTCACTTGACGAAAACAAATCACTGTTTAAAGGAAAGATCAGGTGGAACAGGCTGTTTTCTATTGTCAGATAAATTGAGATTGTTGATTCGGCTGATCTGATTAAATCGGTTGAATTTGTTTGGTTATCTGCAACCTTCCGGATTCGAATTATTGGAAAAGCAGCCACTAATTCCCGAATTAAAGACGAATGCTTTGGATGGCCATAGATGCAGATTGGATTTTGATTCTCTTCTGACTTCCGTCTTCAATCTTTCATTTTAATCCTTTTATCTTTTATCTTTGCTACATAAAGAACCACGCTTATGCCGGGAAGATCCAATACCTTAAAAACCAACTCACCCAAGCAAAATGTTGTGAAGAGTGGCAAGAAAAAAAGTCCCCCGGCTAAAAAGAAAACTTCAAAAAAAAAATCCGGTAAAGGGATTGATCCCAGGGTAAAAAGGATTGTTGGCTTTTTTTTCCTTCTTACGGCTGTTTATCTTTTACTGGCTTTTACCTCATTTTTTGTCAATTGGTTTGATGCCAGCGAATTGAGCGACCAGTTCAGGGACCATTCTGAAATTGTGCATAACTGGACCGGTAAACTGGGCGTATTTCTTTCTTACTGGTTTGTACAAAGAGGAGTTGGTCTGGGAGCCTATTTCTTTCCCATTCTCCTTCTGGCTATCGGCTTAAAAATGTTGGTCGGTATCAGGATGTTCAAACTCTGGACATGGTTTCAACTGATCGTAACCGCTTTGCTCTGGCTGCCTATGGTTTTGAGCCTGATCTTTTCTTCAGATCCTTATAACATACTTGCCGGTGATGCCGGGAGACAACTGGTACTCTGGCTCACACCTTACTTAGGAACGGTTGGTTTAATTTTTCTCCTGATTTTTATTCCTGCAATATTTGCACTTATCGATTTTCAGTTTAACCTCAAATGGAAAAAGAAAGAAAGAAAGAATAAATCCGGAGAAGTGATTCTCCCAAAATCTAATAACGAGGGTGATAAGTACAACACAATTGAATTCTCGGTAGAAGATGAAGATATTGCTGTAATTGATCCTGAAAAACACGGCCAGGATGATTCCACCGGTCACAAGATCGAGGTTGATCCACAACTGGTAAAACCAAAAACTTTGGAAGCGCCTGATGAAGAAGAAAAAGAGAATGTTGAATTAACCATTGAAAAACCTGTTGAAGAAGAGAAAACAGACCGGGTAAAGCCAGGAGATCATTTTGGAATTGATACCAGTTTTGACCCCACCCTGGATCTTCCTGATTTTAAGTATCCCACACTTGAATTGCTAAAGGAATACAACGATGCAGACATCAAGGTGGATAAAGAAGAACTGGAAGCCAACAAGAATAAGATTGTCGAAACCCTTCATCATTATGCCATCAGCATTATAAAGATAAAAGCCACTATTGGTCCCACCGTTACGCTTTATGAGATCGTTCCCGCACCTGGCATCAGGATATCGAGAATAAAAAACCTTGAAGATGACATTGCCCTGAGTTTGTCAGCCATGGGGATCAGGATCATCGCGCCGATACCCGGAAAAGGAACAGTGGGTATAGAAGTTCCAAACAGGAATCCAACGATAGTGTCTATGCGCTCCATAATTGCGTCCGATCGTTTTCAAAACAACAATTTTGAGCTGCCTTTTGGATTGGGTAAAACCATTTCCAATGAAAGTTATGTGGCCGACCTGACCAAGATGCCGCATATTTTAATGGCCGGTGCAACGGGACAGGGTAAATCCGTTGGGCTGAATGCCATCCTTGCTTCATTGCTTTACAAGAAACACCCTGCCGAAATAAAGTTCATTCTTGTCGATCCAAAGAAAGTAGAGCTGACGCTGTATTCACGAATTGAACGACATTACCTTGCAAAGCTTCCCGATTCTGAAGAAGCCATCATCACCGATACCAGGAAAGTTGTGCGCACATTGAATGCCATGGGTATTGAGATGGACAACAGGTACGAGTTGTTGAAAGATGCTCAGGTAAGAAATGTCAGGGAATACAACAAGAAGTTTATTGACAGGAAATTGAATCCCAATCATGGGCATCGATTCCTCCCTTATTTGATTTTGGTCATCGACGAATTTGCTGACCTGATCATGACAGCCGGAAAGGAGATCGAAGGGCCCATCACGCGTCTGGCCCAGCTTGCCAGGGCTGTGGGTATTCACCTGATCATCGCGACACAAAGGCCATCGGTGAACATCATTACGGGAACCATTAAAGCCAATTTCCCGGCGCGTATAGCCTTTCGGGTTATTTCAAAAATCGATTCGAGAACCATCCTCGATTCAGGTGGCGCTGACCAGTTGATCGGAAGGGGAGATATGCTGCTGTCAACCGGCAGTGACCTGATTCGTCTGCAGTGTGCTTTTATCGATACATCTGAGGTAGAAGAAATGACTGATTTCATTGGATCCCAGCGTGCATTTCCGCAGGCATGGTTACTACCGGAGTACTTCGATGAAGAGGTGGATACCAAAAGTGACTTTGATCCGAATGAGCGAGATGAACTTTTCGAGGATGCCGCCACTATTATCGTTCAAACACAACAAGGTTCTACTTCTATGCTGCAGCGCAGATTAAAGTTAGGCTATAACCGTGCAGGCAGGATAATAGATCAGTTAGAGGCTGTAGGCATCGTAGGTCCGTTTGAAGGGAGTAAAGCCAGGCAGGTTAAAGTGGCGAACGAAATGGCTTTGGAACAATTATTGAAAGACCTTAATATGACGGACAATGAAAAATATTAACGAAAAACATGCTATGAGATATTATTTGTTAACCATTTCACTGCTCATCAGTGGATTGATATTTGCGCAAAGTGATAAAAAAGCTGAGGAACTCCTTAAGGCTGTTATTGATAAAACCGCTTCATACGAAAACTTTAAGGCAGAATTGTCCTACACCATGGTAAATAAGGATATGGATATCGACGAGAAAAAAACAGGATTTATCTATGTGCAGGGAGATAGTTACCGCATTGAAATGGAAGGCCAGGTTATTATTTCAGACGCCGAAACTGTATGGACTTACCTCGAGGATTCTGAAGAAGTGATGATAAGCAGTGTGGAAGACAATGAAGATAATATTTCTCCAACTAAGATACTTACCACTTACGACCAGGAATTCAAAGCCAAATTTGACAGTGACAAGAAATACAAGAATGCGGATCTGAAGGTAATAAACCTAAAACCTAACGAGGGTAAACAATTTGAGAAAATGAGTCTTACTGTTAATGAGAAAAAGAAGAGCCTGGAGAGTTTTTCGGTTTATGATAAAAATGGCAACGTATTTACTTACTACATCATCAACCTTACTCCTAACCTTGATTTACCTGAAGGCACCTTCGTATTTAACCCGAGCCAATATCCGGATGTGGATGTGATTGATATGAGATAGTAAGAGTTGGTTGAAATGGTAAATCGGTTGAATCGGTGAATAAGTTAGAAATTGGTTTACCGGAGAAATTATCGAATTGTAAAACCATTAAAGAATTGCCTCATCCTTTGGTTTCTAACTTATATCTTCTGTCTTAGGTCTAAGGTCTTAGGTCTAAGGTCTAAGGTCTTAGGTCTTCTG
>JAUXDH010000037.1 GCA_030618545.1 Chlorobiota bacterium | reverse complement strand
CGGTTTCTTTTACCCAGGCTGAAAGCTTCATCGAAATATCGCTTTGCCAGTTCTTCCTGACCCAGGGAAGCCTGGTTCTTACCCATTTCCGAATAGATGGCAGCCAGCAGCGTAATTTTCGGCGAATAGGTTATTTCCTCCTTTTCAAGATTTATAACTGAAGAATCCAGAATTATCAACGCCTGCTGATAATTTCCCTTGGTATGCTCTAGTTTCGATAAACTCAGAAACGATTGCGACAACCTCATATGCTCACCATAAGATGTATAGATAGCAAGGGCCTTATCCAGATACTCTTTTGCCAGAACGGTATCGTTATACTGTATGTAAGTAAGCCCGATGTTGTCATATGCATTTGCAATATTTAAGGTGTCATTTGTTTTTTTGGCTGTTTCCAATGCAATGGTCAGGTAGTTTTGTGCCTCTTCCAGTTTTCCTGCCTTTGTATTCAAAATCCCAATGTTCAGGTAGAGGTCATCCAGCCATGTATCCAGTCCACTCTCCTTCGCATAATTTATTGCCCTTTGATAGAATATCATTGCTTCAGCCAGGTTGTTTTGCACATTGGCAATATTTCCCAATACCATAGTTACACCTGCCAGGTCCCTGCTTCCACCTGTTTCTTCAAAAAGTATTAGTGATTGTTCATAATATTCTTTGGCAACATCAAGGCTATCCTCTATGACTGCTACATCTCCCAGGCATCCATATATTTCTCCGAGGTAGTCAACTATGCCGGTTTTTTCTGACATGGTCAGTGCCTGGAATGCATATTCACGCGATTTGGAAATATCGATAAGTTGATATTGTCGGGCAAGCAAAGTATAGATTTCAATCCTGCCTTTGCTTTCATGCAAATCTGACAAAAGATTTTCCAGGCTGTCGATCTCCTTGCTCTGGGGATAAGAAGCAAAAGCAAAGAATATCAATCCAAATGTAAAAAGGATACGATAGTAAGCCGAATAAGCAATGAGTCTTATAATTCGTTGCATTGATGGTTTCGTTTGCAGTTTCAAATGTAGGCAATCAGATCAAACATTTACTTAAAAATTAATCCATATTTTTGGGGTGCATCTAATACTTAGCTTTCAATGCTTATTCAAAAAGAAATGAAACTTGCGGATGTGCTTCATCACGACCACAATCTGGTACCGGTTATCAACCGATTTGATATCCATCTGGGATTTGGTGAGGCTACTATCGAAGAAATCTGCGAAGACAAAAAAATAAACCGGGAGTTTTTTCTCACCATACTGAACGCGTATCACGACCATCAGTATTTTCCAAAGAAACACCTGCAGAGTTTCCCTGCAAGCAGCCTGGTAAACTACCTGAGTAAATCGCACAGGTATTATTTGAACGAAAAGGTTCCTGAAATAGAATCGTATATAGATGACCTGAAGGAAAACAAAGACCTCAATACGGAAACCTACTTATTATTGAAGAATTTTTTTGGCCAATACAAAACAGAGTTAACCCAGCATATTGAAAGGGAAGAGAATTTGGTATATCCCTATGTGGGTCAATTAGAAAAATACATCGAAAAAGGGATAGTGGACAGGAGTTTTTTGGAAGAAATGGAAGCTTATTCCATAACCAAATACGAAGAAGAACATGACGATGTTGAAGCAAAATTGTACGATCTTAAAAACATCATCATAAAATACCTTCCTTCCACCGGAAATGACAGTTCTTACTATAAAGTGCTCAGGGAACTTTTCATGCTGGAGAATGACCTGAATGACCATTCCCGCATTGAAGACCACATCCTGGTGCCCAAGGTTGAAGCCATGGAATTTACCATTAAAAATATGCGTACAAATGATGCCTGAGCGACTGTCAGTCATATTGATTGAAGGTTCCTATCTGTTGCAATCAGGTATCCAAAGCCTTTTGTCCGAGTTTCCGGGCATGAGGGTTACAGCAATATTTGATGGCTCTGAAAAGCATCTCGCTGAAAAGGTTCTGGCGAAAAAGCCGGATGTATTGATCATTGACCCTAATACTGCCAACCTTGAACTTCTTTCATTTTTAAGGGAAATAGATGCGAACAATGGAATGCAGGTAATCGGTTTGATCAGCAATGAAACCCCCGATAATGTTGTGAGCCGTTTTCCGCATGTGCTGAATTTTTTTGAATGCAAATATGATCTGCTTGAAAGCCTGAAAGCAATTCTTGGAAAACGTATTTTATCTGCCGGTAAAAGCACAAACAATCAGAACCTGAGTGAAAGGGAAAAAACAATACTTACAGAAATCGTCCTGGGCCTCACCAACCAGGAGATTGCGGATAAATTGTTCCTGAGTATCCACACTGTAACCACTCATCGTAAAAACCTGACCAATAAATTGGGTATTAAAACAGTATCGGGATTAACAGTTTACGCATTGATCAACAAGCTTGTTGATATCCATGACATTGAACACAAGTAATCCAGGTACACATCGTTAGAAAGTATCCAATGGATGGAGGACGCAGTGACCGCGCCTTCTCCGTCAGCTGACGGATACGGACGGGCCCGCCTGCCAAAGTCGTACGGCGGACAGGCAGGCAATGACCAGTGACCAATGTACCCATCTTGGTTTTTGGCACATTATGAAATAAAAATGGTATTAAACACCGATCTGCAAAATTCCTCGATATTGCTAATATGATTAAACAACGTTACTTTTGCCCGGATTATTAGAAATGTAATTAGAAAAGAAAATGGAACCCGTTGGAATATTTTACGGCTCAACATATGGCATGACAGCAAAGGTTGCTGAGAGGATTAAAAAGGCATTTGGACGGTCAAAGGTGGAAGTATTTAATTTAAAAGACGCGACCATCGAGGACATGAAAAAGTTCAAAAACCTGGTGTTCGGAACCTCTGCCTGGGGTATTGGTGAGATGCAGGATGACTGGGAATACTTTATTGATAACCTGCCAACACTTGATTTCACTGATCGCAAACTTGCACTTTTTGGTCTTGGAGACCAGAAGGAATACCCAGAAAGTTTTGTCGATGGCCTTGGAACTCTTTATTGCCGTCTTCCTGATAAATCATGTGTTGTTGGAGAAACTTCGACAAACGGGTATGACTTTTATTTCTCACTTGCGGCAAAGGGTGACAAGTTTATTGGCCTGGTTCTTGACGAACATCACCAGAAAGATGTAACAGATGAACGCATCAAAAAATGGGTTGTGCAGCTTAAAAAAGAATTTGTTTAAATAGCCGCGGATTCGCTAATGGCGAGGCAATTATTCTTTGTTATACCCGCCCTGAAGGGTGGGGCAACTGATGACTCAATCTTCGATGTGCTGATTACCCATTAACCAACGACCGAAGGGAGTCCGTATGGATAACCATTAACCAATCCCCCATTAACCAATTCCCCATCATTCCATTTCTTCCAACCTTCCATCCCTCCCTCCTCCATTCATCATTTCAACTTCAGCTAATTCCCTACATTTGCGCCGCTATGATTTTGAATTTTGTTGTTTGGGATGTTAACCCGAATATTTTTTCAATACCGGATGATATACCGTTAATTGGCGGCTTTGCCATTCGCTGGTATGGATTTCTCTTTGCCATGGGATTTGTGGTGGGATTCTTCATCATGAAACGTATTTTCAGGCATGAAAACATCCCTTACAAAGTCCTTGATGAGCTGTCAACCTACATGATCGTCAGCAGTATTGTAGGGTCAAGACTGGGGCATTGTTTTTTCTACGATCCACAATATTTCCTGGCGAATCCCATCGACATCCTCAAAGTTTGGGAAGGGGGATTGGCAAGTCATGGGGGTGCTGTCGGGATTTTAGTCGGCCTTTACTTTTTCAGCAGAAAGAGCAAAAAGCCCTTTATCTGGATCCTTGACCGGATCGTCATTGTTGCAGCTCTGGGTGGTTTTTTTATCCGGTCAGGAAACCTGATGAATTCAGAAATCTTCGGTGATGTAACAACATTGCCCTGGGGATTTTACTTCCTCAGGTGTTTCGACAGCTCATATGCAACAGACCCAAGACATCCCACACAGATATACGAAGCCCTGAGTTACTTTCTTGTTTTTCTTTTCCTGCTCAATTATTATTGGAGAAAGAACGGTAGCCCAAGACCGGGTATGCTCTTCGGCTTATTCCTGGTGCTGGTTTTCTCAGTAAGGTTTATTATTGAGTTCATCAAAGTACCTCAGGTAGGTTTTGAAGAAGGCCTGTTCCTTAACATGGGGCAACTTCTGAGCATACCACTGATCCTTCTTGGTGTGGGATCAATGCTCTGGACACGAAAAGGGAGCAATATAAAGTGATCTAGCGCTGGTCGAAAAGACTGATATTGCTTATCAGCACCTCATCCAGCTCATCGCTCAATTCGGTAAGCTTATACTCTTTTGCAAGCTGGCTGCTGCGTTGTATTACTGCCAGCGCTTCCTGGATCTGATCATCGTAGTAACCGATAAACCTGCTGTTGAGTGAGGTATAATATCCCAGGTCTTCACGGTATCGATCTGTAATCTGTGTCAACACTTCCTTGCCTTTTTCCGTTTCACCTGTTCTGAAATAATTATCTGCCCACGGAAGCATGTAAAAATCAAAGACGATCTTATTACCCGGGAAGAACCCCAATCCTTTGTCGAGGACTTTTTTCACAGAATCGTATTTTCCTTCATTCGATAAAGCCTGCGCAAGGCGCAAATAATTCTGCTTCATGATGCCAAGGGTGCGGTCGCTTTCCCTGTCAACGGTAACATCATCTGCATTTAGCCTTCCCCAGCGGACGTCATCTGCCATCAGCACTTCATACGTTCTATCGGCATCAACACCGCCAACTCTTGAAACATATTCAGGAGCAACATAAGGCTTGAGCCGGTAAACAATCCCTTCAAGGTGACAATATTTATCTACATTGAGTACACCCGCGTGGGAATTAGGGTTGGCAAAATAAACAGGCCTTTCCCAGTTATTTGTAGCGATGAAATCCAGCAACATCAAATCGTTCCTGTACAGTGCATTCTGGCTGATATTCCAGGTGATCTCATCCACGATCTTATCAGCATTTTCAGGTCTTACTGTACCGGTATTGACCACTGTTGCTGAATCGATGGTCAGTTTGATCTTCTTGGTAGGAAGGTAATCAATCCAGTTACCATCCTGCAAGGGCACCTTGGTACGTTTGTCATCGTTTGCAATAAACCCAATTAAGTCCCTCAGTTCCTGCCGTTCTTCCACCCTGACAAATACGGGTACGTAATTCATAAAACCCATCTGGTATTTATTGTTGGGTATAGTCAATGGCAGTGGATCCGAATCATAAGCTTTGCGGAACATCTGGTTAACATACCAGTCGCCCGAAGAAAGCATATAATTGACCACTCGCACATCAGTCCTTATCCCTTCAACTTCCTGGACATACCAGAGCGGGAAGGTGTCGTTATCACCATTGGTAAAGAGAATGGCATTGGGTTCACACGATTCAAGGTACATACGTGCAAAGTCCGTCGCGGCATACTTACCCGACCGGTCGTGTGAGGTCCACCCCTGTGATGCCATGAGTGTGGGAACAGCAATCAAACACACTGCTGCTGAAAGAATAGCGGCAACTTCCTTATTCCCCATCTTCTTTTGTAAGGCATCATAAATTGCAAGCACCCCAAATCCTATCCAAATGGCGAATGCGTAGAAAGAGCCTGCATAAGCATAATCCCTTTCCCTGGGCTGAAGCGGCGTTTGGTTCAGGTAAATAATGATAGCCAAACCTGTCAATGTGAATAGAAGGAATACCACCCAGGTATCCTTTTTTGTTTTCTTCAACTGGAAAAAGAACCCCAGCAGGCCAAGAATGAATGGAAGGAAAAAGAATTTGGTATGCGCGGGATTTTTCATGCTCTGAGGCAGGTTGCTTTGGTTTCCAAGCCTCATGTTATCAATAAACCCGATACCACTGATCCAGTTTCCATGCTGCACCTCTCCCTGGCTCTCAATGTTGTTTTGTCTTCCCGTAAAATTCCACATGAAATACCTGAAATACATATGTCCGATCTGATATGTAAAAAAGAACCTCAGGTTCTCACCAAATGTGGGCTTATAAACCACCTCAGTAGATCCATCGGGCTGCTGAACACGAATAGGTGTACCTTTTATATCACCGTATTGTTTGTAGAGAGAAACATGCTGTGGTTTCTGGTTGCTCCACATCCTTGGAAAAATGGTAGTGAAGCGTGGGTCATATACCGGAATAGTGCCCTCCCTGTTATCTTTGACAACATATTTTCCTGTTTCCAAATCCTTCATATAAACAGGATTTCCGTCAAGGTGCTCAACCCTTGGGGCGTTGTAATACTGCCCTTTTAAAATTGGCCATGTTCCGTACTGCTCTCTATTAAGATAGGAAAGCAATGCCAGTGCATCTTTAGGATCATTCTCATTAATTGGCGTATCGGCATTTGCCCTGATCACCAGCATAAAAAATGAGGAATATCCAATCAGGATAAAGGTGAAGGCGAGTAAGGCCGTATTCAATACTGTTTTTCCTTTTATTGTCGAAAAATAAAGTCCCCCCAGGATTAGAGCAGTGAGTAATATGAAATAGATGATCGTACCTGAGTTAAATGGCAATCCGAGTGAGTTGACAAAAAACAACTCAAATTTACCCGACAGTTGCACCATACCAGGAATAATCAGATACATAATTACTGCAAGGATTAGCACACCGATAATACCCGCTGATATAAAACCTTTGTGGGAGTAATTATATTTTTTAAAATAATAAACGTAAACAATCGCGGGTATTGCCAGGAGGTTCAGGAGGTGCACGCCAATGGAAAGTCCGATCATATAGGCAATAAGCAGCAGCCAACGGTAACCATGCCTGTTGTCTGCCACTTCTTCCCATCGAAGGATGGCCCAGAACACAATGGCAGTAAAAAATGAAGACATGGCATATACCTCACCTTCCACCGCTGAAAACCAGAATGAATCAGAGAAAGCATAAGCCAAAGCTCCTACTGCTCCGGCACCGATAACGGCATAAGCCTGTCCTTTTGGCAGCGAAGTGTCACTGGCTTTAACAAAGATTTTTTTACTGAGGAGGGTGATGGTCCAGAACAGGAACAAAATGGTAAAACTGCTGGACAGGGCAGACATGACATTGATCATCAATGCTACATTTTCAACATCCCCAAAAGCGAAAAGGGTGAAGAATCTGCCCAATAGCTGGAAAAATGGCGCTCCGGGAGGATGACCAACCTGAAGCTTGTAGGCCGTTGCTATATACTCTCCACAATCCCACCAACTGGCAGTGGGTTCGAGGGTGAGAAAATAAACTGATGTAGCAATGGCAAAAACGATCCAGCCTGCCAGATCGTTGACTTTCTTGAAATTATCCATTGAAAAAGGTAATTATATATCTAACTTTGACCGGGCGAATTTAAGACATTTAACCCTACCTTTCTTTCATAGACTCAGTAAATTAACAGTTTTTAATTTTTGCACTTGACATTTTAAAAAATGGCGTATCTTTGCGCCCCGATTGTCCGATGGTGTAATGGTAGCACTGCAGATTTTGGTTCTGCCTGTCAAGGTTCGAATCCTTGTCGGACAACGAAAAAGCTGAATGATTGAGGGGATGGGAAGTCCCCTCTTTTTATGACATGATCAAGAAAGAGAAAATAGAACAGATGGCCACCGGTTTCCTTCAGGAAACGGACCGCTTCGTGGTTAAGGTGAGTGTTGGTAAAGACAACAGGATCAATGTCTATATTGATGGTGACACCGGTGTTACCATCGGCCACTGCGTTCAACTCAGCAGGCATATCGAAAATACCCTGGATCGCGATGCGGAGGATTTCGAATTGAATGTTTCTTCCTCAGGTATTGGAGAGCCATTCATGATGTTGAGACAGTATGAAATTAATCTGGGAAAACCTGTAGAAGTATTGCTGAATGATGGAACCAAAAAGAGAGGCATCCTGGCAAGTGCGGACGACAACCGGATCATATTAAAAGAAGCAGAAACACGAAATAAAAAGAAATCAAAAAAAATGATTGTTGGTGAACCTCTCTCCATTGATATGGAGGAGATTAAACAAACCAAAGCAATCGTTGTTTTTTAATCGATAAAACTTTAAAAAATGGATACCATTAACTTGGTCGAAACCTTTTCGGAATTTAAGGAATTCAAGAATATCGACAGGGAAACCATGATGCGCATTCTCGAAGATGTGTTCCACGGATTGCTTATCAAGAAATTTGGTGAAGAAAGCAAATTCGACATTATTGTGAACATTGATAATGGGGATCTTGAGATATGGCATTATCGTGAAATTGTAGAAGACGATGGAGTTGAGGATGAAAACCTGCAGATTCCCTTTTCAGATGCGATAAAAGTAGAACCTGACTTTGAGATTGGCGAAGACTTTTCAGAACAGGTTAAACTGGCGGATTTCGGACGTCGTGAGATTCTTTCTATCAGGCAAAACCTGGTTTCCCGGATCATGGAATACGAAAAGGATAATGTATACAAGAAATACAAAGAATCCGTTGGTGAAATCATTACCGGGGAAGTCTACCAGGTATGGAAAAAAGAAATCCTTGTACTTGATGATGAAGATATAGAACTGGTACTCCCCAAATCGGAACAAATCCCATCGGATTATTACCGTAAAGGAGACAGCATTCGTGCTGTAGTATCAAAGGTGGATATGAAAAACAATAATCCTATCATTATCCTGTCGAGAACATCGCCTGTATTTCTTGAGCGACTATTTGAAGCGGAAGTGCCGGAGGTTTATGACGGGCTGATCACCATTAAAAACATCGTTCGTGTTCCTGGTGAGAGAGCGAAAATAGCTGTTGAATCATACGATGACCGAATTGACCCTGTGGGTGCTTGTGTTGGGATGAAAGGATCCAGGATACATGGTATTGTTCGCGAGTTGAAAAACGAGAACATTGATGTCATTAACTTTACCAATAATACCTCATTATATATACAGCGTGCGCTGTCGCCGGCTAAGATCAGCTCGATCAAAGTTGACGATGACAGTGACCGCGCTGAAGTATACATGAAACCTGATCAGGTTTCCCTGGCCATCGGTAAAGGAGGTTTCAATATCAAACTCGCCGGTAAACTTACCGGATATGAGATTGATGTTTACCGCGACGCAGATACTGATTCAGAAGACGTGGATATCCAGGAATTTGACGATGAAATCGATCAGTGGATCATTGATGATCTTAAAAGTATTGGGTGTGACACAGCCAAGAGCGTTCTTGAACTGGAACCCAAGGAACTCGTTAAAAGAACTGATCTTGAAGAGGAAACTATTTTGGAGGTAATCAGGATATTGAAAGATGAGTTCGTCGATTAATATATTATTTTTGCGCCTCCTCTGAAATGCTATTGAAAACGAAAAGGAATATATGACCGCATCAAACAGGCCGGTAAGGCTGAGTAAAGCTGCACGGGAATTCAACATTAGTTTGGATAAAATTGTTGATTACCTTGCTGATAATGGGTTTGAAGTTGATCGCAGCCCAAACTTCAAGCTTGATCAGGATATGTATGCCATGCTGACTAGTGAATTTCAGGAGGAAAAACACGTAAAAGAAATTTCCCAGCAAAAGGGTCTGGAATATGTGGGCAAGAAAACCATTACCATTGATGACATCAAAGACAAAGGGAATGTAAAACCTGATGATGATTACCTCACCGACGAGATTATCATCACGAACGTTGGCGTTGATTACGAGACAGCAACATATGCTCCTTCTGCTCCACCGAAGCCGGAACCTGAAGAAGAAACAAAGCCAAAGGAAGAAAAGGTGGAAATGACTGAGGAGATCGTAGAAGAACCACCTGTTGTGGAAGAGGTACAAGCCAAAGCTGTCAAGGAAGAAGTCATCGAGGAGCCCATACGGGAAGAGGTTGAAGAGGCAGTTGCCGGGGTAACTCCTGAAGTAGAAGAAAAGACAGAAGAGGCAACAACAGAAACCAAGGAAGAAAAAGAAGTGGGAGGTCCAAAGGTTGTTGGAAAAGTAGACCTTTCTTCCATTAACCAGCGAACCAGGCCAAAGAGAAAGTCCAAAGCCGAAAAACAGGCAGAGTCAGAAGCGAAGAAAAAGACAGTTGCAAGGAAAGCCGGGAAAAAGACTGAGCCTGCAGAAACTAAACCTGTTAAGGAACCGGCACAAGAAAAAGCGCCTGCAGCAGAGGAATCTAAGGCTAAGAAGCCGGAAGCTGAAAAAGAAGAAAAGAAAGATAATTTTATTCCCACCAAGTTTAAAAAACTGGCCGGCCCCAAGGTCGTTGACAAAATCGAACTGCCTGCAAAGCCCAAACCTTCAAAGAAAAAACCGGTCGCTTCTTCATCTGATGACAAAGTAGGTCAGAAAAAGAAAAAGAGAAGAAGAATCAGGTCCGGAGGTGCTGCTCCTGAACGAGCCGGCGCCCAAAGAGATAAAAGAAGACCCAGGGGTAAAAAGCGTGAACAGAAACCTGAACTGACTGAAGAAGATGTTCAGAAACAAATTAAGGAAACCCTTGCCCGCCTTGCACCATCAGGTAAGTCAAGTGCGGCAAAGCACCGTAAGCAAAAGCGTGCTCAGGTTTCCCAAACCATAGAGGAAGAGCAGAAACGTCAGGAGGAGGAAAAATCAATCCTGAAAGTAACGGAATTCCTAACTGCCAACGAATTAGCAAACATGATGGATGTGGGTGTCACCGACATTATCAAATCGTGTATGCAGCTTGGAATGATTGTTTCCATTAACCAGCGACTGGATGCGGAAGCCATCGTACTCGTTGCCGAAGAATTTGGTTACAGCATTGAGTTTGTCAGCATTGATGATTCTGACGATCTTGAAGTCATTGAAGAGGAGGACGATCCTGATTCATTAGTTGGACGCGCACCTATCGTAACCGTGATGGGACACGTTGACCATGGAAAGACAAAATTACTCGACTACATCCGTAAAGCGAATGTAGTTGCAGGAGAAGCCGGCGGTATTACCCAGCACATTGGCGCTTATGAAGTGATGACGGATAAAGGTGGAAAAGTCACTTTCCTTGACACACCTGGTCACGAGGCATTTACCGCCATGCGTGCCAGGGGAGCAAAAGTAACCGATATCGTTATCATCGTTATTGCTGCTGACGACAGTGTGATGCCCCAGACCAAAGAGGCCATCCACCATGCTCAGGCTGCAGGTGTGCCTATCGTTTTTGCGTTCAACAAAATGGATAGGCCGGGGGCAAACGCGGAAAAGATCCGTGAGCAACTCTCTACCATGAATATCCTTGTTGAAGAATGGGGAGGTAAATTCCAGACACAGGAAATATCAGCCATAACCGGCCAGGGTATTGGGGAACTGCTTGAAAAGGTATTGCTTGAGGCAGAATTACTGGAACTCACTGCCAATGCGGTTAAACCTGCCAAAGGAACAGTAATTGAGGCAACACTGGACAAAGGACGTGGATACGTAGCTACCATGCTTGTGCAGGAAGGAAGACTGGCAAAGGGAGACTTGATCCTTGCAGGTCCTATTTATGGAAAGGTCAAGGCTATGGCCAACGAAAGGAATCAACTTGTAGATGTTGTCGGGCCTTCAACTCCGGTTGTGATCCTGGGACTCAACAATGCGCCGCAGGCAGGAGATGTGTTCAACGTGATGACAGACGAAAAGCAGGCCAAAAGCCTGGCAAACAAACGCCAGCAATTGCTTCGTGAGCAAAAACTCCATACCACCAAACACATCACACTGGATGAGATCGGAAGACGTATTGCCATCGGTGACTTTAAAGAGCTCAACATCATTGTGAAAGGTGATGTGGATGGTTCTGTCGAGGCACTGTCGGATGAGTTGTTGAAGCTTTCAACTGAAGAAGTACAGGTGCAGGTCATTCATAAAGCCGTAGGTGCCATTACAGAAACAGATGTATCACTCGCCTCTGCATCTAATGCCATTATCATTGGATTCCAGGTGAGGCCGATACCACAGGCAAGGAAAGCAGCCGAAAAAGAACAGATCGATATCCGATTGTATTCTATCATTTACCAGGCTACAGAAGAGCTCAAGGCGGCTATCAAAGGCATGCTTGCTCCCCAGTTTGAAGAAAAAATCACCTGTAACATAGAGGTGCGTGACGTATTCAAAATCACAAAGGTGGGAACCGTGGCAGGATGTTACGTGCTGGATGGTAAGATTAACCGCAACACCAGTGTGCGACTTATCAGGGACGGCATCGTTGTTTATACCGGCAAGCTTGGTTCTCTCAAGCGCTTTAAGGATGATG
Organism: Chlorobiota bacterium; assembly: GCA_030618545.1. Taxonomy (GTDB): domain Bacteria; phylum Bacteroidota; class Bacteroidia; order Bacteroidales; family F082; genus JAADID01. The sequence goes on along the minus strand of JAUXDH010000037.1, from coordinate 7,170 downwards.
TGAAAGAAGTAGCTTCGGGTTATGAGTGTGGACTGAACATCGAAAACTTCAACGACATCAAAGTTGGCGACATTGTTGAAGGATACGAGCAGGTAGAAATCGCGAGGTAATCCCGTCTATTCCTATTTTCCAATTATTTCTTCGATCTTGATCTTTTTAATTTCTCTTCCCTGAACATCAATGGCAGCAAATGTTCAATTCCATTGACTACCTGCACTTTCCCGGTTTCACCCTTCATGATCACCCTGATCTTTTCCTCCTGCCGGTTTTGCACTTCGGCAATTACCTGCCGACAAGCGCCACAGGGTGTGATGGGGTGATCAATCTCGTAGTGATCGGCTTTTGCTGTCACTGCCAGCGTTTTGACAACAGCATCAGGAAACTGTGATTTGGCATAAAATAGTGTAACTCGCTCGGCACAGAGGCCTGACGGATAGGCAGCATTTTCCTGGTTGCTTCCGAGGATCAACTCACCATTGTCAAGCAGGGCTGCCGCACCAACATGAAACTCTGAATAAGGGGCGTAAGAACCATCAATGGCCTGGGTTGCGCTGGTTAACATTTCTCTATCCTGTTTGGGTAAGGAATCTGTGTTTTCGTATTCCTCAATTTCAATCTTGATGTTCCTGATTTTCATCCGGGTGGGATTTCGAGCTAAGATAGGAAAGATTTGAAAGAGGACGCAAAGGAAGAGGTATCACGCAGATTTACATGGAGGTATGAACAAGTAAGAATCAATGTTTTTTATAACCTTTCAATATTTCCAGTTTTCCGCATTTTTTTTCTTAAAGATTAGTAAGTCTTTTTAACAAGCAATCTAATAGAGTCCTGCCCGCACTGCCGTTTCAGCAGGCAGGTTTATATTTATTGAAATAGCAATTTAGGGTGTCCCATGAGTCCTTTTTTATCTTTTTGATTGTAAGAGCCCCAACGGGGCGGTTATCAATAGCTCCGGGTGCCCGCCTGCCAAATCCGTCAGATGACGGAGCGGACAGGCAAGCCCGGAGATGAATACCGAGATCTTTTACAAGAATATGATATCAAATATGACGAACGTTACGTATGAGATTAATGATTTCGCCCCGATGGGGCTGTGTGATCATTTCTTATAATAAACCCCGAGCTACCTGCCTGCCGGCAGGCTCTCAGGGCTATTGATTTACGCACCGTTGGTGCTTTATGATAGACCAACTTGATAAAAGTCAGATAAGAATTACTTCCGAAGAAACCGGATGTAATTTGAACAATTCTTTAATATGGGTCTCCTAATGCGGGAAGCAGAGTAAAAATCAATGTTTAAGATAATCTTTCAATATTTTATCTAAACCTGCGTAAAATCTGCGAGACCATCTGCGTTAATCTGCGAGAACTAATTACGAAAATCTGTGAGAACCCTTCTAAACCGCATTCTCCCTCTTCTTCCCAAACAAGAGGAAGGAATAGAAAAAGGCGAAAAGGGTAACACCTGCCTGTGTCTCCAATGTATCATCAGACAACATCGACCAGATAATGATCAGGAAAAAAGTAAGGAAGAAATAATCACCGAAACTACGATTGTCAATAGGAGGATAGATCAACGCAAATAAAAACCACAAAAACCCGAAAATACCAAAGGTGATAAAAATGGCAAAAAACTGGTTGTGCGCGTGAAACATATATTCTGATTTCAATCCGGATTTCATTTCCTTGTATTGTTGGATCATAGAATCTTCAATGTCGCCGGTACCAACTCCCAGCCAGAAATTATCTTTGATCAGCGCCATGGATGCTTTTGAATATTCGATGCGCTGCATCACAGAACTGCCGCTGGGGTCGCCTGTAATCTTATACACATCGTATCCCATGATGATCTTTAATATCCTTGCTCTCAATCCCGGAGTCTTTACATAATGATAATTGGCCACACCCTTTTCGATCATCCGGATATCACCATCAGAAAGGGCAGCTACTCCTTCAGCATCTTTACGCAAATCCCGGGAGGTCAGGTAACGGATCAGCGTTTCCTTGATTTCGTGGCCATCAGAAGTTTTATCATCATATCTGTAATCACTCCTTTCATTCCATGCTTCCTTTAATTCTTTCTGACAGATGAAAAGGCCGACATATTTTCCATCTTCAATGCCACGATAGACAGTATCGTGCCAGTAAGGGTTTCCCTCAGCAGTAACTTTATCGAGTTCTTCTATGTTTATCTCAGGTGGTGTGGTTACATCAATGATCACCCCTCTGAGATAAATGAACAAACTAAGCGGGATACTTACTGCAAGAGCGATGATAGCTATCCTCAGAACGGGGTAATTTGTTTTGAGTGACTGCCTTATAAGGTAGCCGATAGATATGAGGACAATGATGCTCAAACTGGTAACCGATTCCATCAGGATTAAAAATGCGACAAACCAGATCGATACCATGGCAAACAATACTTTTTGCCAGATCTGGAATTGTTTGTCTGCAAGAAGAAAATAGACAAGTGTAAAGAAAGCGAATGAAATGTTCAAACCAAACCTGATGGACCCAACAAATGGTGAGATGTCTCTTATATCAGTAAACTCGCCCTGCAGAATGAAGCCCAGACTGATAAGGGTTCCCACAAATACTGCCGCAGAATATAATAGCATAAGAATGCGAAACCTTTTATAAGGTAGTTTAGTCATTGTTGATAACACGACTGGAAATATCAACAGCGGCAATTTGATGCGCAGATCTTTCAAAGCATAGTCAATATCTTCAGTCCACAACAGACCAACAATATGCAGCAGCATGATAGAACTAAGGACAACAGCAGCCCTGTTCCTCAAAAACATTGAAAACTTATCCCTGAGGTTATTAACCGCGATGTTTAATAAATATGCGATCAGGTGGTAGGTCCCTTTGAAGAAACCTCCTATTTTGAAAAACCGGCCTGTTATTCTGAATGAGAAGCCAGACCAGAGCCACATACCCGCAAGAGCAAATTCTCCTACACTCATACCAAATTTGGAAAGTGGTATGCTGACGGCAATTATTGTCAGGGCAAAGAAATATGCCCAGGAATGAATATCTACACTGGATCGCACCATGCTTGGCTGAGGCTATTGCTGTTCGGCCTTTTCTTCTTCACTCACGAAGCTGCCATCCAGGACACTTGCATATAAGGCTTTGTCGGTTAAAACCCTGATGGCTTTTTCAACTTCAGTATCTGATTCAAGAGTAGAGATCAATTTACCCTTCTGGTAATAATAACGGCTGACGATCTCAAACCCGATCAGTTGCTGTATTTCATTACGATGGTTGTCGATGTCATGAAGTTTTTCCTCCCTTACTCCTTCTTCAAGAGATTCAATCAAAGGTTGAACAGCTTCCAGGTAGCCTTCGCGTTCGGCGCTGCCTGTAATACGCTCAATTAACACCTCTGTCTCAGTTTGATAATCAAACTCCTGATCTTCTACATATTGTTTAAAACCCTGGTATACCTCATCCGATACAACAAATGTTTCAGGGCTATCGATACTGTCGTGCTTTAACTCAAATTCATTGGCAAAGTTGAAAATGTAATTTTGAGCAAACAAGTCCCCGGTGATCTGGCTGAATTGCCTGATATCTGTATCCATATCAGGCTGGATGCCTCCACCGTCATAAACTGTTCTCCCACCCCTGGTTTTGAATGCTGAAATAAGGGAATCAGGCACTTTATCAGGCCTCCCATTATTATTGTCATCAAAATAGTCGATGGCCTGGATGCACCTTCCGCTGGGAATATAGTACTTTGCAACCGTCATTTTTATCTTTGAATTGTAAGGCAAGGGAACTACATTTTGAACAAGGCCCTTACCAAATGTCTTTTCCCCGATAACCACACCTCTGTCGAAGTCCTGGATGGCTCCGGCAACAATTTCAGATGCAGAAGCGCTGTTTTCATTCACCAGCACTACCAGCGGTATTTTTGTATCGGTCGCGCTGTTTCTGGTTTTGTGTTCGTAGTTACTGTCTCTCGATTTTCCTTTTGTTGTAACAACAGTAGTGCCTTTAGGCATAAATATATTCACAATGTCAACGGCTTCGTTCAGCAGGCCGCCACCATTACCACGAAGGTCAAGGATAAGTCCATCCACCTGGTTGTTGGTGCGTAATTCATTAAATGCCTTTTTTACCTCTGCTGCAGAATTCTGATTAAACTGAAACAGGCTGATAAAAGCGATGTTATGGTCCAGCATCCCATAGTAGGGGACGTTTGGAAACTTTACTTTCTCCCTGACAAGTATAAAATCCTGATTTACCGTATCACCATATCGTTGAACAGTGATCACAATTTCCGTCCCCGGTGTACCTTTTAACTTTTCGCTGACTTCTCCTGAGTTTTTGCCTACTGCATTATCACCATCAACACTGATTATTTTGTCACCGGCCTTCAGGCCACCTTTCTGGGCGGGAAAACCTTCGTAAGGCTCAGTGATCACCACATATTCTCCCTGTTTCTGAATCAGTGCACCGATACCACCATATTCACCTTTGGTCATTAGCTCAAAGTCTTCAAGCTGCGATTCAGGAATATAAACGGTGTAAGGGTCCAGTTTTCCAAGCATGCCATCGATTGCCGTTTTGCTTAACTCTCCTGGCTGGATATCATCAGCATATTTCAGGTTCAACTGGCGTAGAACATCTACATAGATCTCAATGTTCTTGGATATCTCAAAGTTGTTCTGGTCTTGCGCATTCACAAGTGGAATGCCGGCAAGGAGAAACCCTATCAGAACACTCAATATTATTATTTTATTCTTCATCATCATGTATTTAAGGAACAGGATCGTGTCCGCTTCCACCCCATGGATTGCATGAGCCGATACGTTTTGCTGCCATCCATCCACCTTTGAACGGGCCGTATTTTTTAATGGCATCAATGCTATAAACAGAGCAGGTGGGAGTGTATCTGCAAGATCTTCCAAGGTAAGGTGAAAGTGTGTATTGATAGATTCGAATTAGTAAAATAAAGAAACTACCCAGCAGCCTGCTCATCCTGTTCAATTAAGCGCTGCAAAATTAGAATTATTTTCCTTTCTATTTCGGCATACGTCATGATTGTCTTTGCCGTGTAAATCAGGCCGATAAGTAATTGCCCTTTGCTTTCCTCCCTTCGATTGTAGAGTTTTTCCTTGTTCATTCTGTAAGTTTCACGAACGAGTCTTTTCACCTTATTTCTTTCGGTGGCTTTCCTGAAACTTCTTTTTGACACGGAGATAAGGATTTGTGCGGGGTAATTCTGCCGGCTTTCACTGTTCAGGTAAAATATCTTAAAAGGATACAAATAAAACGATTGCCCTTCCGAAAAAAGATTTTCTATGAACTTCTTACTGTGAAGACGTTCGCCCTTTTTAAACGTTTGTCTCAATTATCTTTATTAATGAGTTATGTTTAATGCAGTGAGTAAGTAATCTCAAGATTAAGACCCCAGTCGCTGCCTGATGATGCTTCGTTGGGGGGCCTGCTGTCGTAGCTGTAATAAAACCGGAATCCAAGTTTAAGGTCATTACCCACAATACTAATTTTAGGATTCAGGTTGAAATTTGCTCTGTATCTCTCGTCACCTGTGAAGTATGGGATAAAAACGATATTGGCATCGACCCACACTTTTGGGTTGGTGTATTTATAAACTTTCCATACCGTAGTTACTATCCCGGCAAGGTCATTAGAAACAGAAGAGGTAGTATCATAGGGTATTTCCCGCTGAACACTTATTCCGGCACCAGCCCAGAGCCTGTTCCAGTGATTGTAAACAATATCCCTGATACCCAAAGGTGTTAAATCCAGCCTGAGCTTCGTACCTAACTCCAGGTTTTGACTTGCTCCCAAAACAATACCTAAAGACCAGCTTTTTTTGAATAATCTCTGCCAGTTTAAACTTATATCAACTTTGGTAGCTGTTATCGAATCGCCCTGCCAGGTGTTGTTGCTGTCCCATGCCAGGCGATAATAAGATCTTCTTTTCCTGTAATCAATGTTACCAGAGATAACTGAAGTAAACACATCGCTACCCTTGGTATAGTTTAATCCAAGACTGAAATTACCACTTGTCCGCATCCAAAAACTTCTCCTGATCGGGTAAACCTCAACGATATCATCAACATTTACAAGTTCGCTTCCATTGCTAATAATAATATTCACTTTCCTGTCAATACCAGATGTGTCGAAAGATCCAAAATAAATGAAACCATTTTTAAGTTTTATCTCAAACTGTTTGTTTGATTTAATCGTGTTAATCTTTGGCTCTTCGAGGCTGATGGTACCCATGCCATCCATTTTCCAGGTGACGACACCATAATTCATCTTTTTAAAATCACCGGTTAATATGTTGCCGTTGATATGATAGACCGTATCTATTTTCTGTGCATACCCCTTGAATTGGATTAACATGCCAACCACCAAGAAAATAGAAATAAGAAAAACCCTCATAGTTTTGAGTACAAATTTCCTGACTCAAAACAAAAGTACAATTTCCTTCATTCTATGCACGGTCTAATGAAAGCAGATGCCGAATTTATTCATTTTATTTCTGTAACTTTCCGCCTTCAAAAAAGCAGTTATGGCAAAGAAACCACGGTTAAGTTTTTGGCAGATATGGAACATGAGTTTTGGATTTTTAGGCATCCAGTTTGGATTTGCTTTGCAAAATGCCAATGTCAGCCGCATCTTTGAAACACTTGGAGCAAATGTTGAAGACATTCCTATTTTATGGATCGCGGCCCCTGTAACAGGCTTGATCATTCAACCCATTATCGGGTATATGAGCGACAACACCTGGAACAGGATGGGCAGAAGAAGGCCCTATTTCCTGGTGGGAGCGATACTTGCCTCATTGGCGCTCCTCATCATGCCCAATTCTCCGGCGCTATGGGTAGCAGCGGGAATGCTTTGGATAATGGATGCTTCCATCAATATTTCGATGGAACCTTTCCGTGCTTTCGTAGGTGACATGTTACCTTCCGAACAGCGTACCAGAGGTTTTGCCATGCAGAGTTTCTTTATAGGCACCGGCGCTGTGGTAGCCTCTGCCCTGCCCTATATTATGACCAACTGGTTAGGTATCGCCAATACTGCCCCCGAAGGTCAAATTCCTCCCTCTGTGAAATTTTCATTTTATATCGAAGGAGCAGTATTTCTTATCGCTGTTTTATGGACTGTACTCAGGACAAAAGA
>JAUXDH010000104.1 GCA_030618545.1 Chlorobiota bacterium | reverse complement strand
TCGCCATAACTGAACCATGAGCCACTCTTGGCAATAATATTAAAATCAACACCGAGGTCAATGATCTCACCAATTTTTGAAATACCTTCTCCATAGATGATGTCGAATTCAGCCTTTCTAAACGGAGGGGCAACCTTGTTTTTGACCACCTTCACACGGGTACGGTTTCCCTTTACACTATCACTGTCTTTAATCTGGCTGATACGGCGGATATCGAGTCGAACAGAAGAATAGAATTTCAAGGCATTTCCACCTGTTGTGGTTTCAGGATTGCCAAACATTACGCCGATCTTCTCCCTGAGCTGATTGATAAAAATGCAAATAGTACCTGTTTTGCTGATGTTTGCAGTTAGTTTACGCAGGGCCTGCGACATAAGCCTTGCCTGGAGTCCCATTTTTGAATCCCCCATTTCTCCTTCAATTTCACTTCTGGGAGTTAGCGCTGCCACAGAATCAATTACTACAACATCAATAGCTGCCGATCGAATGAGGCTGTCAGTGATCTCAAGTGCCTGTTCACCATTATCTGGCTGGGATATCAGTAAATTCTCAATATCAACCCCAAGTTTTCCCGCATAAAAACGGTCAAAGGCATGCTCCGCATCTATAAATGCTGCAATGCCACCTTTCTTCTGGGCTTCGGCGACGATATGCAGTGCAAGTGTAGTTTTACCTGAAGACTCAGGTCCATATATTTCAACTACTCTTCCTTTTGGTACACCACCCACTCCGAGGGCATGATCAAGGGCAATGGAACCTGTTGAAATGACCTCAACTTTTTCAATAGGATCATCTCCCAGTTTCATGATGGTTCCTTTACCGAAGTTTTTTTCGATGTTGCCTAAGGTTGCCTCAAGGGCTTTGAGTTTTTGTTGTTTTAACTTTTCATTGTTTTCTTTGGCTTTGTCAGATGTCATTGTTTTTCTCTTTAAATTGATAATTGATTTAATTTAAACTCCTCTCCCCTGGCAGTTTGAAATAATTAGAATTCCTTATTAACCAATGGCCTCCAATATCTGATTCGTATGTTCTTTGGTTTTAACCTTACTGAAAATTTCCTCAATTTTGCCTTCTTCATCTATGATAAAAGTGGTACGCAACAAACCCTCATATTCTTTTCCATACATTTTTTTCACCCCCCAGGCGCCAAAGTCCTTGATAATTTTACGTTCTGTATCGGCAATTAAGGGGAATGGCAAATTGTACTTTTCAATAAATTTTTGATGTGATTTCTGGCTATCCGGACTTACACCTACAACCTTATAACCTTTGCCCAGCCACATCCGGTAATTGTCTCTCAAATCGCATGATTCGGCTGTACAGCCCGGCGTATTGTCTTTTGGGTAAAAATAGAGAATCAGTTTACTCCCTTTGAAATCATCCAGTTTAATGGATTTACCATTCTGGTCAAGTCCTTCAAAGACGGGTGCTTTCTGCCCTGTTTCTGGTTTCATGATTAATTCGTTTAATTACAAAAATAACTTAATTATTAAAAGCTTATATCCACCATTAAGAATTAATACCACTATTTGTTTCGACTCAGGGATTTTAGGTAAAAACGGCAAAAATCCTTCAATCCGCATTCCTCACAGTTGGGTTTCCGGGCCTTGCAAACGTATCGCCCATGAAGGATGAGCCAGTGATGAGCCAGTGGAATCAATTCTTCCGGGATATGTTTTACCAGTTCTTTTTCTGTTTGCAGGGGATTTTTTGATTTCGTTGTAAGACCAAGTCGTTCGGAGACCCTGAAGACATGGGTATCAACGGCCATGGCAGGTTTGTTGAAAACAACTGAGACAATTACGTTTGCTGTTTTCCTTCCAACACCTGGAAGCATTTGCAATTCTTCTATTTCAGAAGGCACTTCGCCTTTGAATTCCTTCAGCAGCGTATTTGCCATTCCTGCAAGGTGTTTTGCCTTGTTATTTGGATAGGAACAGCTTTTGATCAGTTCAAAGATTTCTGAAATATCGGCCTCCGCCAGCGACTCGACAGTTGGAAATGTGTTGAAGAATTCCTGTGAAATAATATTAACCCTTTTATCTGTGCACTGTGCTGAAAGAATAACAGCGACAATCAACTCGTAAGGCGACCTGTATTCAAGTTCTGTTTCAGCAATGGGTCTATGTGTTTTGAAGTAAGCAATTACCTGCTTGTATCTTTCTTTCTTTCTCATTGGCAGGGCACAAAACTAAAAAAGTGAGCTGAATTTATACCAATGCCTGCGATGATTATTGAAAAAAAACCGCGATCTTTTTTTGACCGCGGTTTGTTGTTTAAACAAATTCTTTAATTTAACAGGATCTTCATCTTACCTAATGTATTGGTGCTGATGACTCTCAGGGCTGCCCCGTAACCCAATATGAACTTCAATGTCAAATTTGAAGGGCCGTTGAGGCGCGGCTTTAAGTCATGTTTTTTTTGGCTTTTAGAGAGATCCTGAAATCCTTCAGAGTAAATGTAATTTGTCATAGGCAAGCAACTCGTTTTACATTGTTTCATGTAATGAACGAGTAACTGAAGCAATTATTTTGCCTGTCACAACAAAAACCTGTAAAATATCGTAATCTACCGGAAAGTTAAAAGTTATAGTCCGTGATCAGGTTGTTGGTTATTTTGGAAATTAGTTAGTTAGAACGATATTCTTTTCCAGAATAAGTTTACGAAGGTTGATCAATGCATAACGCATTCTTCCTAGAGCAGTGTTGATACTCACCTCTGTTTGTTCGGCAATATCCTTAAAGCTAAGACCGGCATAACACCTCAGGTGTACCACTTCTTTTTGCTCATCCGGTAAAAACTGGATCAGTCTCCTCACATCCGAATGAATCTGGTTCAACACCAGTTGCTCCTCAATAGAGGGGTCGCTGAAACTGATGGTATCGAATACATCGTATTCCTCATTCTGACTTTCAATGTAGGGAATCTTTTTCGATTTTCGAAAGTGATCGATGATCAGGTTATGGGCAATTCGCATTACCCATTGAATAAACTTACCTTCTTCTTTATAATTTCCCAGTTTCAGGGTGTTGATCACCTTTACGTATGTATCCTGAAACACATCATCAGCAAGCTGCTTATCCTTCACCATTAAAAAGATGTAAGAATACAGCCTGTTTTGATGACGCTCAATAAGGGTTTGGAGACTGGAGGGATTACCGTTAAGATAATTTCGGATCAGCTCTTTCTCACTTGCCACATCTACATTCATCTTTACCTATTTTGTGATAATTACAAAAATGGTAAATCTCTCTCGATAACTTTCTTGTTTGGTTTAAACTTTATTAAAATACGCTTATCCGTCATGCAAATATATACACAAATCGTGCAAAAGCAAATATAATCCTAATTTTGTTGCTCTTTTTCTGCAAGCAACATGGACATTTCCAAGATAGACAGCAAAGACCACATCATAGTTGTCAGGTCAAGGGTGAATAACCTGAAAAACCTGAGTGTAGCCATACCCAGGAAAAAACTGGTGGTAATTACCGGCCTTTCAGGATCAGGCAAATCTTCGCTCGCTTTTGACACCTTATATGCTGATGGCCAGAGACGATACGTTGAAAGTTTAAGTTCCTATGCCAGGCAATTTCTGGGAAGAATGGATAAGCCTGATGTAGATGCTATTCATGGGATTTCACCGGCAATCGCTATCGAACAAAAGGTTAAAACCAGAAATCCACGGTCGACAGTAGGCACATCCACAGAAGTATATGAATACCTGAAATTATTGTTTGCGCGTATTGGAAAAACTTACTCCCCTATCTCGGGACGATTGGTTAAGCGTCATACAGTTACAGATATCACTGATGATGTGATTGAACTTCCGGATGAAACGCAGGTTTTGATCTATTCCCCTGTTTTCCTGAATGGTAACCGCACACTTAAACAGCAATTGCAGATCCTGATGCAACAGGGGTTTTCACGCCTGCTGAGGAACGATCAGATTGTTCGCATTGATGATGCAATGGGACAGGTTAAAGAAAAAACAAAGCCAAAGGACTGTTTCCTGGTAATCGACCGGATAAAGGTGGAGAAGGAAGATCATGAGTTGCCGGCACGCGTTGCAGATTCAGTGCAGACCGCCTTTTATGAAGGGCATGGTACATGTATTATTAGTTATGATGCAAAGGACGAAAAAAAGATAATCACCTATTCCAACCAGTTTGAGATAGACGGAATCCAATTTGAAGAACCGTCTGTAAATATGTTCACATTTAACAATCCCTACGGTGCATGCAAAACATGTGAAGGTTTTGGAAGTATAATTGGCATAGACGAAGATCTGGTGATTCCAAATAAAAGCCTTTCAATCTATGACGATGCAGTAGCCTGCTGGAAGGGCGAAAAAATGAGTGAGTGGAAAAATCAGTTGATCGCCAATGCTTACAGCTTTGAATTTCCGGTACACAAGCCATATTACCAATTATCTGAAGGTCAAAAAGAATTGCTGTGGACAGGGAATGAATATTTCGAAGGGATCGATGCTTTTTTCCGATATGTTGAAGAGCAGACCTATAAGATCCAATACAGGGTATTGCTTTCCAGATACCGGGGTAAAACTAAATGCCCTGAATGCAAAGGCACCAGGTTGAGGAGTGATGCAAGCTATGTAAAGGTGGCCGGTAAATCTATCTCCGGGATTGTCCAGATGCAATTGAATGAGGTAAGAGATTTTTTCGAGAACCTGGAATTGGATAACCATGATCAGAAAATAGCAAGACGGATATTGACCGAAATCAATAGCCGGCTAAAGTTTTTGAATGATGTTGGCCTTGGATACCTGACCATGAACAGGCTGAGCAACTCCCTCTCCGGGGGGGAATCGCAGAGGATCAATCTGGCTACATCTTTAGGCAGCAGCCTTGTAGGTTCAATGTATATCCTTGATGAGCCCAGTATCGGTCTTCATCCCAGGGATACAAAAAGGCTTATTAACGTATTGAAAAGACTGCGCAACCTGGGAAATACTGTCATAGTGGTGGAGCATGAAGAGGAAGTCATAAGGGAGGCGGATGAAATAATTGATATTGGCCCGGATGCGGGAGAGCATGGTGGAGAACTTATTTTCCAGGGTGATTTTACTGAGCTGGCAAAAAACGACATCAGCTACACGGCACTTTATCTTACCGGAAGAAAAGAAATCAAGGTTCCTGAAAGGAGAAGAAACTGGCGGGATTACATCGAAGTAAAGGGTGGCATGGAAAACAACCTGAAAAACATCAACGTCAGGTTTCCCCTCAACACACTGACAGTTATTACAGGAGTGAGCGGATCTGGTAAATCTACACTGGTCAGGGATATTCTCTATCCGGCACTTAAAAAAAGGTACGGAGGGTATGCCGATAAAACCGGTAAATATGGGGTATTGGATGGTGATATCGAAAGCATATCATCCATTGAGTATATTGACCAGAACCCCATTGGCAGATCGTCGAGATCCAACCCGGCTACTTACCTGAAAGCTTTTGATGATATCAGGCAGCTCTTTGCAGGACTGAAACTGGCTAAATTGAGGAGTTACAAGCCAGGCTTTTTTTCGTTTAATATTCCCGGCGGACGCTGTGAAACCTGTGAAGGAGAAGGGCAAATAAAGGTGGAAATGCAATTCATGGCAGATATCTACCTTAGCTGTGATGAGTGCCATGGCAAAAGGTTTAAAGATGAGGTGCTGGAAATCAGGTACCGGGACAAATCCATATCAGACATCCTCGAAATGACTGTGTTGCAGTCAATCGAATTCTTTAGCTCGATTGAGAAAAAGACATCCTCCATCAATAAAATTATTAGTAAGATCCAGCCCTTGCAAGAAGTTGGATTGGGGTATCTAAGGCTGGGACAACCATCAAATACTTTGAGCGGTGGTGAGGCCCAGCGAATCAAATTAGCCTACTTTCTCTCTAAAGGTGTAAACGTAGGTAAGACCATGTTTATTTTTGATGAACCTACAACAGGTCTTCATATCCATGACATCAGCAAACTGCTCGACTCATTCAATGCCCTGATTGAAAGGGGGCACACAGTGGTTGTCATTGAGCATAACATGGAAGTTGTCAAATCCGCCGATTGGATCATAGACCTCGGTCCCGAAGGCGGCGATAATGGAGGTTACCTTGTCTTCGAAGGGATCCCGGAAGATCTCATTAAAAATAAGAAATCATATACCGGGCAATATCTGAAGGAAAAACTAAATTAACCAGCTGCGATTAATATGGGAGTTTTATCAATGATTTTAATACTTTTGCCCGTTTTAGAAAACAATCAGAATAAAATGCGAATCTCAAAATACCTTTATTTAATCCTGGCCGTTTCATTGATTGCCACAGCGTGCGAAAGCAACAAACAGGAGCAAAATGCTCAGCAGCACAAAGCTCAGGAAACAAAAGCGGATACAACATTGCATTATCCGCAGGAAAAGCACCTGGCCAACATCAAACAATTAACTTTTGGAGGCGATAATGCCGAGGCCTATTTCAGCTTCGATAATTCAATGATAGTTTTTCAGGCAAAGAATCCAGACTGGGATGCACCCTGCGACCAGATCTATGTGTTTCCTTTCGAAGATGGTGACATGAAATCCGATATCCCTCAATTAATTAGCGAAGGACTGGGAAGAACAACCTGTGCCTTTTTTATGCCTGGCAATAAAACAGTGTTGTACGCTTCCACCCGATCGGGTGGTGATGCATGTCCGCCCGAACCCGAGCGCCGTACAGATGGAAAATATGTCTGGCCTATTTATCCCGATTTCGACATCTACGTAGCAGATTTAAAAGGTAACATCGTTGACACACTTATCTCGGGACCGGGCTATGACGCAGAGGCAACTATTTCTCCAAAAGGTGATAAAATCGTATTCACCTCCGACAGAAGCGGAGACCTTGAATTGTACACATGCGATATTGATGGCAGCAATGTTAAACAGCTTACATCTGAACTGGGGTATGATGGAGGCGCATTTTTCAGCCCTGATGGCTCAAAGTTGGTTTTCAGATCATCCAGACCAAAGACTGATTCTGCAATAAGGGAATACAAAGATTTATTGAAAGAAGGACTTGTCAAACCAACCAATATGGAAATCTACATTTGTGATGCAGATGGAAGCAACATCAGTAAGGTGACCAACCTCGGGAATGCAAATTGGGCTCCGTTTTTTCACCCATCGGGAAAGAAGATCATATTCAGCTCCAATCATGCCGGGAAACGCGGATTCGAGTTTAACCTGTTCATTGTAAACCTTGACGGTTCGGGTCTTGAACAGATCACACGCGACAAGGTATTTGCCGCTTTTCCCATGTTTTCTTATGATGGTAAAAAACTGATCTTCTCCTCAAACAGGAATAATGGCGGCACAAGGAATACCAATTTGTTTATTGCGGATTGGGTTGAGTAGGAGTTTGGAGTTTGGAGTTTGGAGTTTAGAGTTTAGAGTTTAGAAATTGGGGGCAAGGTTAATAGCGCATCAGTTGCCCTGCCCTTCAGGGCAGGGATTTAAAAATGAACAAAGAAGCCAGGCAAAAAGTATTCAACAGACTTAACGCACTCAACATCGGGTTTGAAGTACACGAACATCCGGCTCTTGATACTATCGAGATGGCTCTGGAATACTGGAAACATATCGACTCCATGCACTGCAAAAACCTGTTCTTCAGGAACCATAAAGGTAACAGGCATTATCTGGTGATCATAAAAGACACTACCCCTTTTTCTATCAAAAGCCTTGAAAAAAAGTTAAAACAAGGGAAACTTACATTTGGTTCAGAAAAGAGGTTGATGAAGTTTCTTGGAGTCAAAGCAGGCTCAGTTTCACCTTTTGGACTGATCAATGATGAGGAACATCATGTTTACCTTTTCCTCGACGAGCAATTACAAAAAGCAGATAAGATCAGTTTCCACCCCAATGACAATACGGCCAGTCTTGTGATCAACTATGCTGATTTGCTCAAATTTCTGGATGAATCAGGCAATGGATACGAGTTCATCGATCCTACTCCCGATGTAGATTAGTTTTGTATTTTTGGCATTCTCCTCTCTGTTTCCCTCCCGACTTATTCAGGAGCTTGAAAACGGTGATTATTTGATGATGCCATATGAATAAACTTTCTATCGATGTAAGCTCTGAGATTGGCAAACTGAATGGCGTAATCGTTCACGTTCCGGGTGCTGAAGTTGAGAATATGACACCTGAAAATGCTGAGCGCGCACTGTACAGCGATATCCTCAACCTGGAGATTGCAGCGCCCGAATACAGTAATTTTCTTAGTGTATTGCAAAAGCACTCCACGGTCTTTGAAGTCAGGGAACTTCTCAAAGACATCATAAGCAATACCAACGTCCGTCATGATTTGCTGGCACGAATATGTGATAATGAGAAGCATAAAGATGAAGATTTCTGCAAGTATATTGAATCTTTCTCCGATGCCGAGCTGGCGCGTCAACTTATAGAGGGGGTGGAAATTAAACGCGATACACTTACCAGGTTTCTTGACAATGAGCACTACTGCTTACATCCCTTACCCAACTTTTTCTTTACCAGGGACGCCAGCTTTTCTGTAAACAACAATGTGATGATCTCCAAAATGGCCAATAAAGTAAGGGACCGGGAGGCCATCATTATGGAGACTATCTTCAGGCATCATCCTATTTTTAAATCAAACCCTGTGAATGCAATTGAAAAGTTTGACAGGTCAGGCAAGGCTTCCATAGAAGGCGGTGATGTGATTGTGGCAAGGGAGGACATACTGCTTGTTGGAACCGGAATCCGTTCCACATCTCAAGGGATCGATGCATTAGTCAATCAGCTAAAGAAAAATCCTGGCAGAAAACATATCATCGTCCAGGAAATACCTTATAAACCCGAGTCATTCATCCACCTTGATATGACATTCACCTTTCTTGACCGTGACCAGTGCATGATATTCGAACCCCTTATTTTGAGTTCAACAAGACATCTGACCATCATCATCACAATTGAGAATGGAAAAGTTAGCTCCATAAAGGAAGAGAAAAATATGCTGGTTGCTTTACGCAGACTGGGAATGGACCTCGAACCTGTATTTTGCGGGGGAGATAACGACCTCACAATTATGGAGCGGGAGCAATGGCAAAGCGGAGCAAACTTTTTTGCCCTGGAGCCTGGAAAAGTCATCGGGTATGCAAGAAACGTAAACACCATTGAAGCGCTGAATAAGCATGGTTACGAAGTGATTAGTGCGAAAGATATTGTTAGAGGCGACATATCACTTGATGACTACAAGAAAGCTGTGGTTACTATCCAGGGGAATGAACTTTCAAGAGGAGGAGGAGGCGCCAGATGTATGACCATGCCGGTGAACCGTGAAAAAGTGGATTGGTAGGAGAGAGAAGACGGAAGACGGAAGACCGAAGACAGAAGACCTTAGACACGGATCTAGAGAATCAAGAGCCAAGAACCAAGAACCAAGACAAACCTAAAACCTGACAACTTAAAACCCGAAACCTGAAACCTGAAACCCGAAACCTGCAACCTGAATCCCACAACCATCTACCAGCTAAAAATATACTACGACCGGCATCCCCTGAAAGTGATACTTTTAGCAGGACTGCTCATACGGCTTATTACTGTGATTTTCTCAAAAGGTTTTGGCTGGATCGACGACCAGTTTTTGGTAATTGAGATTGCCCAATCATGGGTGGATGGAACAGATTTTTACAAATGGCTCCCGGGTACGGAAGGTAAC
>JAUXDH010000039.1 GCA_030618545.1 Chlorobiota bacterium | reverse complement strand
TCATTAAAAGTCTGTGCGATGATTAACTCTGTAACAGATAGGATAATAATGAGTATGAAAAATGTTTTTTTCTTCATTTTGTATTTTTAATAATTATCACAGGCAGGTTCTGGTCTTTGATGGCAAATTTATCAAACATATGACTAACTAAAACAGAAAGTCTACTCTTGATGATTTTCATCCTAAAATACAGCTCATTTGAATTATCAATTCTTGAAAAGTCAGGTTTTTGAAATCGAACACCTTTAACTTATCTTTGTTATCACTGAAAATGAGTTTGCTAAAACATATTCCTCTTCTGTTAATGCTTACGATTTGGATCCTACCCTCCTACTCTACCCATGCCCAGGATCTCATTGTTACTACAAATGGGTTGGAGTTTAAGGCTAAGGTCGTGGCTGTAGAAAAGGATTCGGTGAAATACGTTAACAGGTTTGATCCAACCAAAAAAGTACTTTCGGTTCCAAAGTCACAACTTAAGCACATCGAATACTTTAATGGCGACTTTGACTATTTTCAGGGCAGCTACACAAACCTTTCAGAAAAGGACAGCACCGAGTTCATAACAGGCATTGAGTATGCTGATCATAGTGTAATGGTTGAGGCCATTGTCTTTTCGATCAGTAATTATTTTACCGAAAACCACCTGATAATAGATTTTTCAGGCTCCCTTGATTCTAATTTGATGGCTGAAAAAGGCAGGATTGAATTCGAGTTTGAAAACCTCAAGCATAACTTTACCATGAGAAGCTACAAAGCAGATGATAAAACACTTTATTCGAAATTCTCCATTGGTTCCGGCAACTCTAAAAAACGGTACAGAAAACTTTCCGAAAAATCCCTTGAAAAAATCAGAATTTATTCAGGCGAGGCCATTGTTGACATCAGGTTGTCACCTTCCAATTCAACAGCTTTACGCAAGCTGTTTAAGAAGAGCAGGATTGATTAGGGAAGTGAAGTGACTAGAGTGACTAAAGTTTGGAGTGCCTAAAGTATTTTTCGAAAGGAAAACAGATCATTTTCATGAGCTTTATCCTGCTGTGTAAATAGAGAAAGTTTCCGTTTCAATTGTCAGCCGCTTATTTGGAATAAATAATTTTACTGTTATTTTTTTAACAAAACCTTGCACAGGAAATTCAGTCGGTTTATTTTTGCGCTGTTATTTAATTAACAGCAGAATGACAGACTCAGCTTTTTTTGGACACCTGCCTCATAAAACCATTGAAAGGTTGAGCCAATACAGAAGGGCTCTATTGCTTTGTCTTGATAATGGACAATCGCATATTTTCTCACATGAGATAGCAAAAATCCAGCACATCACTTCAGTGCAGGTTCGTCGCGACCTGATGTTGATCGGGTATTCAGGAACACTCAGAAAAGGATACAACATCCAGGAACTGATTGATTTGATCGGTTCCATAGTGGACAGCGAAGAAGGAATTAATGTGGCCATCGTCGGAATGGGAAACCTGGGAAGGGCATTGATAAAATACATCAGTGGGAAACGCCATAAACTAACCATTGTCGCAGGATTCGACAGCAATCCTGAAAAAGCCGGCACAAAGATGAATGGAGTGGATTGCTATTCCACTGAGAAAATGGATGAGATCATCAGGGAAAAAGAGATCAAAATCGGGATCATCACTGTTCCTGCCGTCAATACAAGGGAGATTGCTGCCAGATTAGTTGAAGCCGGCATTAAGGGCATACTTAATTATACCCCAAAACCAATTGAAGTACCCGATGGAATTTACCTTGAAGAGTATGATATGATCACCACGCTTGAGAAAATAGCGTTCTTTGTTAAGGTATCTGAGGAGGAGAAAGAGCCCACTCCTGAGAAATGATAACTTCCGGGTTTTTACACAATCGTAATCCGGGTGCCGCCATCGTCCACTCCAAGTAAAGTAGTATCTGTGATGATGGTATCCTTTCCGCTTCTTTCAATGAAATGAATAGCCGCCCTGATCTTGGGAGCCATGCTGCCCTCAGGAAATTGGCCATCTTTGAGGTACTGCTTGGCCTGGGCAATGTTCATCCTGTCGATGGTTTTTTCCTGAGGAGTGTTGAAGTTGAGGCATACTTTTGGGATATCGGTCAGGATAAATAACTTATCAGCCCTGATCTGCTGTGCGAGCAAGGCCGATGCCAGGTCTTTATCAATAACCGCGTCAATTCCCTGCAATTTATTCTCTGCCACGTAAAAACAGGGTACCCCTCCCCCGCCGACGGCAATGACAATGTTTCCTTCACGGGCAATCTTTTCGATCGACATCCGGTTGAAGATAACAAGTGGTGTTGGTGAAGCTACAACTTTTCTCCATCCCCTTCCGGCTGCATCTTCTTTAAAAATCATGCCGGATTCTTTTGCCATCGCATCTGCTTCTTCTTTGGTAAAATAGGGGCCAATCGGTTTCGTAGGGTTGTTGAACGCTTCATCGTCTTTGTTGACCAGTACCTGTGTAATGATGGAAATAATGTCGCGATCAAGGTCTTCGGCCATCAATACATTTCTCAACTGCTGCTCCAGTATATAACCAATAAATCCCTGTGAATAGGCTACACCCACATCCAGCGGCATGTCAGGCAACCCATATTGTTTATTCCCGGCAGCGTTGGAAAGCAGGATGTTGCCAACCTGCGGACCGTTACCATGTGTCAGTACAAGGTTGTAACCCCTGGTTATAAGTTTAAATACGTTTTTACTGGCGGTATGAGCATTCCCTTCCTGCTCGTCGATCGTTCCTTTCTGACCGGCTCTCAATAACGCGTTTCCACCAAATGCTACTACGGCTAACTTACTCATTGTCAATAAATATTAATTTATCTGGTTCTGAAAGAGGCGCAAAATTAATGGAAAAAAGTTTACGGCATATCAATTATTTTGCAGTAATCTAATAGTTCAATGGCTTGATGGTTCTATGGTTCAAATGTTTAATGGAGGAATAAAGCAATCGAGCAATGGAACAATCGAACCATGATTCAATTTAATAGAAATTATTAAAGAGTATTTTATGCTTTTAACTAACTTGCACGGTCAACCTGACATAGATGCCAATGATCAAAATCCGGAGACCTGCATTCAGTTTTAGAAACCTCTTCGGTTTTATCATTGCTCCGCTCATTTTCATTTCAATAGTCCTGTTCGCGGACCTTGAACCTGGCAAACCCCAGATCACGTACACCCTGGCCATTGCCATCCTCATGGCTATTTTATGGATCACAGAGATCATCCCACTGGCCGTAACTGCTCTTTTGCCGGTGGTGATGTTTCCGCTGTTCGGGATAATGAATGGGAAGGACGTTTCATCGGCCTATTTTAATCATGTGATCTTTCTTTTTATTGGTGGCTTTATGGTGGCTCTTGCCATGCAAAAATGGAATTTGCATAAGAGGATTGCCCTGAAGATATTGCTCATCACCGGTACGAGTCCTGCAAGGATATTGCTGGGATTTATGATAGCTACGGCCTTCCTTTCCATGTGGATATCCAATACGGCAACAGCCATGATGATGGTGCCAATCCTGCTCTCCATCATTGCTAAACTTGAGGAGCACATAAGCGAGAAAGACCTGTCCCGTTATTCTGTAGGTTTACTCCTTGGTGTGGCATACAGCGCCTCCATTGGGGGGATAGCCACACTGGTAGGGACACCGCCAAACCTTTCTTTTGCCCGGATTTTTCAGATCATGTTTCCTGAGGCCCCGGACATCAGTTTTAGCGATTGGTTCATTTTCGCGATTCCCATCAGCATTATTTTCTTTGTATTTGTTTGGCTGTATCTGTATTTCATCTTCCGGCCAAAAGGTAAAATGGAGAAACTGTCAGCCATAGATTTCAAAAAAGAATACCGTTCATTGGGTCCTGCAAGCATCGAGGAAAAGATCATCCTTGCCGATTTTGTTATTCTTGCATTGCTCTGGTTAACCAGGGCCGGAATAAGTGTTGGATCTTTTCACCTTCCGGGATGGAGCGAAATCTTCGCACAACCATCTTACCTGAATGACGGAACTGTGGCTATAGGTATGGCTGTGCTACTTTTCTTTATTCCTTCGAAAAACAGACGCGGCACCCGTTTGATGGATTGGAATACAGCCAGGAAGATACCATGGAACATCGTCCTGCTTTTTGGCGGTGGATTTGCACTGGCCACAGGATTCAAAGAGTCGGAGCTCTCTGTATGGTTTGGGCAGCAGTTGAGTGGTGTGGCGGTATTTCACCCTATCGTTATTATTTTCATCATTTCCATCGGAATGACTTTCCTTACCGAATTAACTTCAAATACAGCTACCACAGAAATGCTGTTGCCTGTACTGGCCGGATTAACGGTAAGCATTGGCGTTCATCCCTTATTGTTTATGCTTCCGGCCACCGTAAGCGCTTCGATGGCATTCATGCTTCCGGTTGCTACACCCCCGAATGCCATAGTTTTCGGATCGAACCGGCTGACAGTAATGCAGATGGCGAGAGCAGGATTTATCCTTAACATCCTCGGTGCCATTTTAATTACAGTTATTACCTACTATTGGAGTACATGGGTGTTTGATTATTCCCTGTTTGAACTTCCTCAATGGGCAAAGTGAGTAGTTTGATATCCTGATAATATAAAATGAACAGCATGCCGGATACACCAAAAAACCAGAAGATGGCCTACCTGTTTGCCTTGTTGGCAGTGCTCTTCTGGTCTACCATGAGTTCGGCTTTTAAATTGACTTTACGATACATCGAAACAGATCAACTGCTTTTTTGGGCATCCCTTTCCGGGATACTTACCCTTCTGATCATAAACCAGTCCGGCAAGAACAGGCTGAAGTTAGCAGACTTGAGTGCACGTGATTGGCTATCCTCAGCCATAATGGGGTTGTTCAATCCTTTTCTCTACTATATCGTTCTCTTCAAGGCCTATGATCTGCTTGATGCACAGATAGCCGGAACATTGAACTACGTATGGCCCATTACGCTGGTTCTTCTGTCTATTCCACTCCTAAAACAGAAGATCAAGGCAATGAGCATTCTGGCTATATTCATCAGTTTTGCCGGCCTGGTGGTCATCAGCACCCAGGGTAATCTGCAAAGTTTTGAATTCGCAAATCCGCTGGGGGTGGCGCTGGCAGTTGGAAGTTCGATATTTTGGGCCCTTTACTGGATACTGAATATGAAAGACAAAAGAGAGGAAACCGGTAAAATTCTGCTCAACTTGGTGTTTGGATTTATCTATATTTTGATTTACCTGGTTTTTACCGGAGGTATTCAGATGCCTGAGAGTTACGCGTTGCTGGGCGCAGTTTACATTGGTATGTTCGAAATGAGTATCACTTTTGTGATCTGGTTAAAGGCATTGCAGTTCTCTGTTAATACAGCACGAGTGAGCAATCTGATCTACCTCTCCCCTTTCATTGCTTTGTTCTGGATCAGGCTGACAATAGGGGAATACATCCACACAACAACAATTTTAGGCCTTGCTTTCATAGTGGCCGGAATAGTGCTTCAACAACTAACAGCCGGAACCGATATAAAAAAAAGAGAATAACCAGAATACCGTTTTCATTTTTCTCTACTTTTAGGCCATTAATTTAGTCTTTATGTATCCAAAACTGAGTGACCTGATAAACGACCTTTTTGGCACAGATATCAACCTCCCTATCCAGAGCTATGGATTTTTCCTTGCCTTGGCATTTATTACCGGTGCTTTCCTGATTTACCGTGAACTTGACAGAAAAGAGCGGGAAGGATTCATCTCCACTACAACGAAAAAAGTTACGAAGGGAAAACCTGCCGGCTATGCGGAACTCATTTTGAATTTCATTGTCAGTTTTATCCTGGGGTTTAAAATAGTGGGATTCTTCCTGGAATACTCCATGTTTGTGGATAATCCACAGGAGTTTCTGGCTTCCACACAGGGATCCTGGATGGGAGGACTGATTATTGCCATTGCCTATACAACTTATCTCTACTATTCAAAAGATAAAAAGAAGCTGGCAAAACCTGTTACAGAAAAGGTGGTTGTCCATGCCAAAGAGCATGCCTTTCCCATATTATTTCTTGCAGTGATCGCCGGTATTCTGGGGGCCAAAGTTTTTCACTGGTTCGAAAACTGGGATGAATTTACCAGTGATCCGCTCGGCTCGTTGCTTTCATTCAGCGGACTAACCTTTTACGGTGGTTTGATTGTAGCATTCTTCTCGATATTATATTATGGAGAGCGTCATAAGATCGGCTGGAGATATCTGACCGATGCCGCCGCACCCTCATTAATTCTCGCATACGGAATTGGGCGTATTGGTTGCCAGGTTTCCGGTGACGGCGATTGGGGTATCATCAATACTTCTCCAAAACCCGGATGGCTTTCTTTTTTGCCTGACTGGATGTGGGCATTTGATTTTCCCCATAATGTGATTAATGAAGGCATACTAATTCCGGGCTGTGTTGGGGATCACTGTTTTCGCCTGGCTGAAACGGTTTATCCCACTGCTTTTTACGAGACCACCATGGCCGTTATTATTTTTGCAATTCTCTGGTCGTTGAGGAAAAAGATCAAAGTCCCCGGCGTGTTGTTTGCCATCTACCTTATGTTTAATGGAGTAGAAAGATTCTTAATTGAAAAGATCAGGGTCAATAACGTTTTCGATTTCCTTGGAATGCAGGTCACACAGGCGGAAGTTATCTCTAGCTGTATGTTCATTGCAGGAATAGGTTTCCTGATATATTTTCTAAAAAACAAACCAAAGACAGCAGTGTGAATCTCGAAATTGTTACAAAACAGGTAGTAATCCTTGCAAGGGCCACAGGGCATTTCATCCGTATTGAAGCAGGGAAGTTTACAGAAAAGGATGTTATTGAAAAAGCGGAACACGATCTGGTATCCTACGTTGATAAGGAAGCAGAGCAAAGACTGGTAGAAGAGCTTGGCAAAATCATGCCAACAGCAGGATTTATTGCTGAAGAGAATCCTGATCTGAAACAAAAAGAAAACTTCAATTGGATCATTGACCCTCTCGATGGCACGACAAATTTTGTCCATGGAGTGCCGGTTTATTCGATTTCCATTGCTTTGAAATACAGAGAGGAATTGGTCATTGGAGTAGTTTATGAAATAAACAATGATGAGTGCTTTTATGCCTGGAAAGATGGTCCGGCCTATTTGAATGAAAAGCAAATCCGTGTCTCCGGTACTGATGATTTAAACAATTCTTTGGTGGCGACAGGATTTCCCTATCGTGATTATTCTCTTATGAAAGCCTATCTTGGCCTTTTTGATGATCTAATGAGAAACACCCGTGGTATCCGTCGACTTGGATCGGCAGCTGTTGACCTGGCATACGTTGCCTGTGGCAGGTTCGAGGTATTTTATGAGTATGGTCTGAATCCCTGGGATGTTGCTGCCGGCGCCCTGATTGTCAAGCAGGCAGGTGGTCAGGTAACAGATTTCAAAGGAGGCAATGATTATCTGTTCGGCCGGCGAATAATCGCATCCAACAACAGCGTGTACAATCAGTTTCAGGATAAGGTTGGGCATTACTTCAATGTTGAATAGTTCTTCCATCCGGCACCACTTTTCTTTCTTAATATTGTATATTTGAGCTGAAGATATGACGGTACGTAAAAAATTGAAGGAACCAATCAAAGACAGTCCTCAGCGTAGCATTCTGAAAACGGTAAGCTGGAGGTTTGTGGCATCAGGTTCCACATTTATCATCAGTTTTACCATCTTTACCCAGGCCACCGAAACGGCATTCAGGGATATCCTTGGTGCAGTTTCACTGATCACTGCCGTGGATATCGTTGCCAAACTTTTCCTTTATTATTTTCATGAGCGGTTGTGGACAAACATCCAATGGGGCAAATCGTGGCGGCGCAGAGCATGGCGAAGACACTATCGGAAAATGCATAAATTACAAGCCAAAAGAAAGAAAACAACATGAGAGATAAGATAATTAAATACTGTACAATTATACTGGCGATTGTTTTTGCTACAGGCGTTCAGGCCGGTCAGGATTCCCTTGCGACAGGACCAATAAAGATTTACGTTTTCGATATTAAGGAAATGATCGCTCCACCTGTATGGAGAACCACAAAACTTGCTGTTGAACAGGCAGAGGAAGAAAATGCCAATCTGATACTGATCCACATGAACACTTATGGCGGCATGTTGGATGCCGCTGATTCAATCAGAACAAAACTCCTCGACACTGATATTCCTGTGTATGTTTTTATCGATAACAACGCTGCATCTGCCGGCGCTTTGATCTCCATTGCATGCGACAGCATTTATATGGCCCCGGGTGCTAATATTGGAGCGGCTACCGTGGTTAATCAAGAGGGGGAACAAATGCCGGATAAGTATCAGTCGTATATGCGATCGATGATGCGATCGACTGCGGAAGCCACGAACCGGGATCCCGAAATCGCCCAGGCAATGGTGGATGAGAGGGTGTATATTCCAGGCATCAGCGACTCGAACGCGGTGTTGACATTTACTACCTCTGAAGCCATTCAGCATGGCTTTTGTGAAGGCGAAGCAGGCAGCATCGAAGATGTGCTCGTCCATTCCGGAATAGATGATTACACTATTGTGAAGCATGAAATTTCATCAACTGACAGGATCATTGGCTGGTTGATACATCCCGTTGTAAGTGGTATCCTGATTATGATCATTATTGGCGGCATTTATTTCGAACTGCAGACCCCGGGTGTGGGATTTCCGATAGCAGCATCTGTTATCGCGGCATTGCTCTATTTTGCTCCGCTCTACCTGGAGGGACTTGCCAATAACTGGGAAATACTCATTTTTGTGGTCGGGCTGATACTGATAGCGGTAGAAATCTTTGCCATCCCCGGATTTGGTGTCGCCGGAATAAGCGGTGTTGTTTTAATGGTTGCCGGCCTTACTTTAAGTATGGTTGAGAACATAGAACCAGGATCATTCAATTACGATTTTTCAAAAGTAATCCGTGCTTTCTTTGTTGTCATCATCGCGACCGTTGTCTCTATCATTGCCTCACTGATCCTCACCAAACAGATGTTTAATATGAATTATTCCATTGGAGCGAAACTTGCCCTTGCGAAAACACAAAACGTAGATGAAGGTTATACGTCAGCAACGGATGAATACAGCGGTATGCTGAATAAAACCGGTGTGGCTAAAACCATACTGCGCCCTTCCGGTAAGGTTGAGATTGAAGGTGATATGTACGATGCCACAGCCATAACTGGTTACATTGATCAGGGCGTAGAGATCGAAGTCGTTAATTACCAGACCGGACAGCTATTTGTGAGAAAAAGAAAGTGATTATTATTGAGATTGTTAGGGCACAAATATTCTAGTTTTACCGTGATTTCACCTCGTATTATTCTAACAAGGGAAGACATTACAAGAATGCCGGTTGACGCTATTGTTAATGCCGCAAACAGAAAACTATTGGGTGGTGGTGGTGTGGATGGAGCCATACATCGAGCAGCAGGCCCCCGGTTGCTGGAAGAATGCAGAACGTTAAATGGTTGTCAGACCGGTTCTTCGAAGATCACCAAAGGGTATGATTTACCGGCAAAATATGTCATCCATACAGTTGGCCCGGTTTGGCATGGAGGATATCAAAATGAGGAGGAATTGCTCGCAGGTTGCTATTCAACCAGCCTTGGCATTGCAAAGGAACAGAATTGCAGGAGCCTTGCCTTTCCCAATATCAGCACCGGCATCTATGGTTTTCCAAAAGAGAAAGCCGCAACGATTGCCATCAGGGTAGTAAATGACTTTTTGAAGGAAAATAATATACCGGAAAAGATTTATTTCGTTTGCTTCGATGAAGAAAACTTTTCCATCTACACTAATGTTTTAGAATAATTTGGACCGTATAAAGCCGGGTAGTGTATTCATTCCTTTAGTGGTAATTGGATTGCCCCTTTTATCAACTGAGATAGCAATGGATCCGGGCTTACACATCCGGTTTCTGGGACTGGCAGTTCTCTTAACTATTCTGTCTGTTTACTTTTTGTTCAGGAAGCAAGATCCAAAACCTGTCTGGAACCCTATTCTAATCGTTTACAGTCTTTTCATCATTTATTTAGTTTTCCGGATTTCGGGTATTTATGTGGTCAGTGATTCCTGGTTTGCATGGCTTAAGGCCGCTCTTTTTTTTGTTCTTTTCCTGGTTTCATGCAATGTTTATGGATTTAATACGATCCGTCATTCACTAACATGGTCGCTATCCCTGCTTGGAGTCATTATTACTATCTGGGGAATTTATGAACTGCTGTTGCAGGTAGCTGACAATCACCTTGAAGTTCCAACAGACACGTACTATGTAAAAGCCTGCTTTGAGCATCGTAACCTGTTTGCTCAGATATTGTTGATGACCTTTGCTTTCCAATTATCACAAGCAATTACTTCAGGAAAGAAATGGCTAAGCTTCATTTTTATTGTTTCTGCCTCACTTAATCTTTTTTTAATAATCACCCTGTCAAACAGGGCGGTCTGGCTGGCAACTGCAGTTTCTCTTGTGGTTTTCGTTTTATTATTCTGGCTCTTCGCCAAACGAAATCAATCCCCGTCATCGGGAAACTTAAAGCGAGGGTTGATAAAACTTTTCGTTGTGGTATCAACCGCGCTGGTGTTATCAAGTGTATTCTACCAGGTTTACGCACTCAAAGGGAAGTTGATCGGTCATGCAACAAGTGTTGGTGATACGCGGGCAGGATCCGGCGAGGACAGGATTGAACTCTGGCACAGAACAATCAAACT
The DNA here is from genome assembly GCA_030618545.1 of Chlorobiota bacterium. Classification (GTDB taxonomy): domain Bacteria; phylum Bacteroidota; class Bacteroidia; order Bacteroidales; family F082; genus JAADID01. The sequence continues at coordinate 8,340 of JAUXDH010000039.1, read as the reverse complement.
TATTGCGGAGAAACCAATTACAGGACATGGTCTTGCCAACTGGAAGATTGAGATACTGAAATTTGGAAATAAAAACCTGCTTTCAGAAGATAACCTGACTTTTTATCAGCGACCACACAACGATTTCCTATGGATTGCCAGTGAGACAGGAGTAGTTGGATTAGCCTTGTATTTGTTGATTTTTCTAATGACAATTGTAGTGGGAGTAAAGTTGTTACGGCAGGAGAAAGAATGGGTTAACCAGGTTTATTTAATCATTGTACTTACGGTACTGACCGGTTACCTCACTTTTTCCTTCTTCAGTTTTCCATTGGAAAGAATTGTTCAGAACACTTTCATCACATTGCTGATATCAAGCATATTCATCCGTCGATCAGAAGTTCCGGGTCTTTCTTCAACTGTTGGAAAGAGCTTTAATAAAGCTATTTGGGTTTTTGCCATATTAATAGGTGGAGCTGCAATCATAACCGGTATCTTCAGATTAAAGGGTGAAACAGGTCTGAAAAAAGCAATGCTTTCCAGGGATCGTAAAGATTACACGCAATTATTGTCGGATATTGATGAGGCCTCCGGACTGCTGTACGAGATGGACCCCACCTCTACCCCGCTGTCGTGGTACAGTGGTTTTGCTTACTTTCAGATGAGTGATTTTGATGAAGCGATTGTTCAGTTTCAAACAGCATTCGTTCAGAATCCTTACCATATCCATGTTTTAAATAATCTTGGTTCATCATATTTCAAAGTTGGCAAAGCAGACAGCGCTGTTTTATACTACCAGAGAGCCCTGGAAATAGCTCCCAATTTTGAGGAGTCCAGGCTCAATTTAAGTGCAGTGCTTTACAATAAAGGAGAAAATGACCGGGCATACGAAGTGTTCAGCGCCATCGACAGTACTTCGGATGATCCCAGATACGGTATATTCCTTAAGGCTATCCTGCAATCAAAAATCAAATCCATGTTTCCGGAGGATTCGATTCCCGTTTTGCCAGAGGATTATGGCTGGTACTATAAACTGCATAAAAAGGCCATCGAAGACAGTACTTCGATAGAAAAACTTATATTTGAAACCGAATTATTTACCCCAAACGAATAGCTCAGGCATGAATAGATATTTGTGCGTTTTATTATTCTTTCTCTTCCATTTTGTCGGCTTTAGCCAGAGCATAAAATCAGTTGTTCCCGATGAAGCACAACAAGGTGAAGAACTTGAAGTTACAGTTACCGGGGAAAATACAACCTGGTCGCAAGCTTCTAATGTACTCATGTTTACTCAGGGAAGCACGACTATTTATCCCAATCCGCAGACTGTAGTTAACGATACGATCATCAAGGGTTACTTTTATTTTACCTTCTCGCATCCCACCGGTTTTTATGACGTTGAAGTGGAGGAAATTTCCAGCGGAGATCGGGTTGTCCTTGAAAACGGATTTATGCTGAACGAAGGCGACCAACCAATCCTCACCTCCGTTGATCCTGATAGTTCTGAGCAGGTAGACTTCATCACAGTAACAGTTACAGGAGAAAATACCCAGTTTACACAGGGAAGCAGCCTGCTCATGTTTAAAGGGGAATACAATATGATCTATCCATCCGATCAAAATATTTATAGCGATACAGTAATGGATGGAGACTTTTTTATTAACCCGGATCATGTAGCGGGACTGTATGATGTAAGGGTCAATTCCAATGACCCGCCGGTTATCCTCGAAGATGGCTTTACTGTATTGCAGGTTGAAAATATGCCGGAGATTTTAACTATTGACCCGGATTCTGCATTTCAGGGTGAGATGGTAATTATTAATGTCACAAGCGAGCACACCCATTTTGATTACCCTGATCTGGATATTGGGGTGAAGCTGGAAACTTATAATCATATTATTTATGCCCAACATGTTGATGTGGTTGATTCTGTCCACGTCGAAGTCTGGTTCAGTTTTGATTATACCCATACTCCGGAAGTTTACGACTTAATTGTCTATGATGACCTTGACGGCACCATGACACTGGAGGAATCTTTTGAACTGCTTGCCGGTACTGAAGGTCCGCAGATTGTATCTGTAGTGCCTGATGATGCTGAGCAAGGGCAATCTCTCTGGGTAACTATTACCGGACAGCAGACTGTCTTCACATCCGGAACCGCTACGATCAAATTCAATCAGGGGAGTTCAACGATTTACCCGACAGAGCAAAACGTATTGAACGATACGGTAATAGAAGGTGATTTTGAGTTTTCCATTGAAGACAAAGAAGGATATTATGACGTTTATGTTTTCGATTTGAATGGTAACTGGTCGGTAAGAGAGGTAGATGGATTTTACCTTTATCCCTATGTTTTTGTTGAAGAGTTCAGGGATGCCGCTATCGGAACGGTCTATCCCAACCCGGCTACTCAATTATTGTTTATCAGGAGAAACCCAAAAATAAAAAGCGGTATTGCCATCGACATCCTTAATATGGCAGGAGAAATAGTTCACCTGGATGAAATGACCGAAAATCAGCAGTTAAAAAGTATCAATGTAACCAATATTGAATCCGGGGTTTACCTTATTCACCTGAGGTCGGCAAATGAGGTATATAGTAAGAAGATAGTCATTAAGTAATCATTTTATACCGATTATGAAATAAAATGTCGCATATACTTTCTGAAGTTTAAATCGACGTAATTGTCCATTGTTCCACAAACTGCTGCCGAGAACTCAATTCCGGATACCATAATCTTCTCAAGAATATCCCTTTCTTTACGACTCTTATTATGTGATTTAACAATAGCATTAACGATTCCCGCGTTAAATGCATCCCCTGCTCCAATCGTACTCACGATGTTTGTTTTGATTGCAGGAAGATCGATAATCAATTCATCTTTAAAACCTATGGCGCCCTTTTCTCCACGGGTGATGATGAAAATGGCCCCGGGATTCAATTCCCTTATTTTTCTGAGGTATTCCTCTGCCTGAAGGTTCCCAAAAATGTTCAATAGATCTTCTTCCGAAGCTTTGATGATATCCGAGAGGTGAATGTTTTCAATCAGCGCTTGTTTAATCTCAGGATCATCAAGGTTATGCTTCCTGATATTGGGGTCATAACACAGCATAGCCCCGGCCTGTTTAGCCCTTACCAGGATAGACATTATTTCACTTCTGATCTTCTGATCGAGTGAATACAGGGAACCGAAATACAGGATGTCGTCAGAATGGAACTCTGCCGGAGAAATCAGTCGTCGTTGATCCGGATAGGATTTATGTATGGAAAAAGAAGGTATCTTGTTTTCATCAAGAAAGGCAAGGGCTACAGAAGTGTTTTGATGGTAGTACTTTTTGATAAATTTGGTGTTAACACCATTCTCTTTAATAAATTTAATGATTTCCTGAGCGGTTTCATCATCCCCCAGTTCACTGATCAATGAAACTTCAATGCCGCATCGTCCCAGCGAAACAGCAGTATTCAGCATAGCTCCGCCCGGTTTTGCAACAATCTCCTCCAACGAAGAGAAAATAATATCCAGTAATGATTCTCCGAGGGTATATACCATCGACAAGGACTATTTTTTATTTGCTATTTGTTTACCGTAGATTGCGTGATCATAAACTTTATCACCAACTTTTGCCGCTCCGGGTAAAAGTCCCCATTTATCAAATCCATGTTTTTGCAGAAATGACACACTGGTTTTATTTTCATCATACAAGAAAGCCAGCAATATGTCAATGGAAGAATTCCTGCAGTGTGCCAATGCCACTTCAAGTAACCTGGAAGCAATGCCTTCCCTGTGGTGATCAAAATCAACGTAATAGGTGACTTCAGCCGTATGTTCAAATGCCTGCCTTCCTTCGCGGTACGGACTGACGCTCAAATAGCCTTCTACACGGTTGTTCAATACCGCGACCAGAATAAAATAATGTTCGCCGGAATGTACATCAAACCATTCCTTTCTTTCTTCCGGTGTAAATTGTTGAGTGTAGGCATTCGCCAGTCCCCAGTTGATAGCCTGGTTAAGAATTTCGGTTATCCTTTGCAGGTCATTGGAATCAGCTCTTCTGATCAGCATAATTATAGTGTTATTAATTGTATCAACAGACTGAATAAAAAAGAGAACAAATATGTTTTTGACTTACTATACTGTAATATTAACGCAAATTGTTAACATATATTCAAATTACAGAACAGTCACTTCCCCTTTTATGGCATCCAGCCTGATCTTCTGACCGGTGGTAAGTGAAGACATGGCTCCTTTCATACTGACAATGGCCGGAAGTCCGTATTCCCTGGCTACAACGGCCCCGTGCGAAAGAGGACTGCCGATTTCTGTAACAAGGCCTGCAACTACGCTATAAAATGGTGTCCATCCGATATCTGTAAATTGTGCCACCATGATTTCATCCTTCTTCAATAGCCTGGCTTCCGACATGCTTTTTACAAGCCTTACTTTACCTTCAACAATTCCCCTGCTTACTGGAATTCCGATAAGTTCGCCGCTCATTTTTTCAGTTTGTTTTTCTTCAGGTACAGGAATACCGAAGTTTAGATCAGGAAATGAGAGTTCCTGAAGTTCCGGATAGATCTTTTTTCTTGCTGATGCTTTGGAGTTCCAGTATTCCCAATCTTGTGATGAGATCATTTTTCCAATCTCTTCGTGCTTCAGGAAGAATATCAGGTCTTCATCTGAAAGCATCTTCTCTGCCGCCATTTTCTTTGCCAGCTCCCGGTATGCTTTCTTAAATTGATACTGAATGCCGATTGACCAGGCCTTGGTTTGCTCCCTTCTGGCAACAGCCTTCCTGGCTTTAGGAAGCAGAAGCCTGACAATGGCCTTCCCGAATGGGTTTAGCCCATTACCCTTCAGGGACGTTTTCATCACAGCATAACCATTTGTGTGACCATTAAAGCCATTAAGGATCAGTCCTGCCTTGGTCTTCAAACCTTCGATTACAGGTATGGGATTCATGCCCCACTCCTGCTCATGCATCTCTGCCTCACGAACACATCGCTGTCCATGGGTCTCAATGAATTCCTTCCAAGAGCTAACTACCTCGTCCGGTCCTGATTTCGTCAGGTATTCGATTGCTTTATGATCCGAAGCCTCGATGAATCCACTTTTAATATTCTGCTGACGCGAGAGCAAATGAGAAAGCTCATCCAGTGATTTAAGCACATTGGCACCCACTACATCAGGGATATTATTGTAAAGTTTAGCTACTTTCTCCTGGTGGTGTCTTTCAGAAATCTTGCCTTTTGAATGGATATTTAAAATGGTTGTATAAAAAGATCCGGATTGAGATGAGGTAACATAATGAAGGCTGTAGGCATCAAAAAGGATATACAGGTTTTTATCAATCTGTCGAAAACAATCTTCTATTTTGCCGCTGCAGTTGAGTTCAAAATCATCATGCAATTGCTTTAATTCTTTCCAGGCCCCGGGTGCAGAGTTGATGTAGCGGATCATTGAAATCAGATTGCCAAGGCCTTTAAAATAACCAACCTCCATCTTTACTTCCAGGTTTGGAACAATTTCTCCTACTACGGCCATGTCCACATTTTCTTTTTTAGACATCAGCACATTCCTGGTGCTCTGGTAAAGCGCGTTTACATCAAAGAACAGGTGGTTGTAATAGGAATGGACAAATATATTTTCATCCGTATATTCTATAATTGCCCCAATTTTTTTGTAGAAAACCTGAAGCCCAACCTCGATGGCGCGGCCAAAAGTTGACATTGTTAAAGGAGTCACCGGGCCCGGCATCATTTCCCCAATATTTCCACGGGTGTAGAGCGGGCTTTCGTAAAGAGGCCGGTCATCAAGTTCATTGAAATGAACTTCGACGAGGTTTGTAATAGGCCTTAATTGAAGCCACCACAGAACACCCTTATGATCAATTGCCCATTCCATGTCTGCCGGTTGGCCATATTTCGATTCTATATCCAGCGCTTCTTTAAGAAGCAACTTCAGGAGACCTTCGTCCAGAATTTGACTCTCAGGGAGATTTGTCGAATGACGAAATATCGACAGTTCCTCACCTGCACTGTGCCCCGACAACAGTTCTTCACCCAAGCCTTTTGTGATGCTCACCGTAATAAGGTCATGCCTCTGGGATACAGGATCCGCAGTGAATAAGACACCGGAATATTTTGCACTCACCATTTCCTGCACAATCACATTCATGATGGTTTGTGAGTTGGCCTTATGCTTTTTTTTATAAGATTGGATATTTATTGATTTCGCCGATTCAAAACAGGCATCTATTGATGAAAGAAGCTGATCCTTACCACTGAGATTGAGAAGCGATATAAACTGACCGGCAAATGATAATTCCGCCCCATCTTCCCCCTCTGCCGATGAACGCACAGCATAAGTTTTATCATCTTTCAAGTCATCCAGAAAGTGTTCAATTTCACTCCGGTTGTTTTGGGTAATAACAAAAGTTTCAGGGATTTTGTACCCATAAGACCTCAGCAACGACAGCCCTCTGGCTTTTCCTCCACCGGCTTTCTCACTTAGCTGATCAATATGTCGTACTGATGTCAATATCATAAGTATTTGGATTGATACCCATTTCTGCAATGCCCACACCTTTTACGCCATCATATTCGAATTCAGCCTCAGCCTGACGCAGGTAATACTCACCATCCATGCTGAATGGGAAAAAGTTGAGCATATTGACCGACAGATTCTTTTTTGGCCCGTGCTTATCTTCCTGAACTGCAAATGACAGCGCTTTAGGCATCAGGCTGTCAAATTTCAGTTGATCAAAATTGGGTATCCGGTAAATCGTTTTGTAATGGTCATAATTATAGATGAAAGCTGCCTGAAGGTTTTTTACAAATGAATAGCTGATCAGGCTGAAATTGAAAAAACGTCCATCTTCAAGCAAGCCCAGTAACCAGAAGTGACGGTCCCAGTCTTCCCAGTTCCTTACCCCCCAACTGTGGTCTCTTACACCAATGAATTCAAGTTCATGCTTTTTACCTTTCCATTCAATTGTGCCGGACATTGTTCCTGCCTGTTCGTAATGTACCTGGTCAAGTTCCTTCAGTTTTCTGAAATATGGCAGGTTCCATTTTTCCCTCGCAATTTGTTTGCCAACCTGCAATGGTGTGGTTCCAACCTTGTCAAAAACTACAATCGGCGCGATGCCTTTCCAGGTAACATCCAGTAAGAATTCGGCCTGCTCTTTACCCCTGGGCAGGGATCCTTTGTAATTGATGTCCCATATTTCTCCGGGTTCAACGCACTTGTATTCAAGATTCCCCTGGACAAATCCCTCCTTTTCCGGTAAATCCATGTTCTCAAATCCCCAGACGCCTTCTCCCGGAATGCTGATCATCATCCAGTTTTCATTTGGTTTATCCACGCGGAATGACTGCCGCGTTACAAAAGCATACCCCTCCTTAGAGATGCCGGCAAAATAAGAACTGTCGTTGAAGGATTTGGTGTGCTGCTGTACATGTTTGGTTTCCAGTTCTTCAAAGGAGAAATCCCTTTTCTTGCCTCTCCTGGTCATGTAAACAGCAAGGATGTCTTTTAGTGTTTGTTTCATCATTTTTCAAAAAGTCCGCAAGATATGAAAAGAATAGCTTGAGCGAATTTATTTCAATTGGAAAGCCACCTTCTTAGAGGGTGGATATTTACTCAACCACATTGCCACAATCCATCACATGGACATGAAGCTAAATTGATAACTTTGTCAGATCATCTCCAATATGGAAAAACAACCGGTAATAAAGTTTTCAATCAATGCCAGGATAAGGAGTTTCAGCTATGCTTTTGCCGGGATAAAAGCAGTAGTGAAAACACAGCATAATTTCTGGATTCATTTGTTCGTTGCAGTCTTCGTAATCAGTGCAGGGCTTTTCCTGGGATTGACCCGATATGAATGGGTAATTATTGTCCTGACGATTGGATTTGTGTTGTCAGCAGAGATAATGAATTCAGCCATTGAAAACCTGGTAGATTTCTTGTCGCCTGAAACAAACAAAAAAGCCGGTTTAATTAAAGACATCGCTGCAGCCTCCGTGCTTATTTCAGCATTGGCGGCAGCGATTGTCGGTTTAATAATATTCATTCCAAAAATAATACGTCTGTTATGATCCTCATTGCCGATAGCGGCGCCACCAAGACCCACTGGGTCATGATAAACGATAAGCAGGTTGTTGAAGAATTATACACTCCTGGCTTTAATCCCTATTATTACAAGGCCGGACAATTCGAAGAATCGCTTTACCGTGAACTTTCAGGTAAAGTGCCTGCCGAAAAGATTCGCGAGATCTATTTCTATGGATCGGGTATCTCATCCGGCACCAACAAACAAATAGTTAAAAACGCATTGGTAAAAGTTTTTCCTCATGCGA
>JAUXDH010000094.1 GCA_030618545.1 Chlorobiota bacterium | reverse complement strand
AGATTCGTTAGAGGCGGTTGACAAAATGATAAAGGAAACACCTGCCCTGCTGCTTTACTTTTATAGCGACAACTGTGCTCCCTGTCTCAGCCTGAGACCCAAAGTTGTTGAATTGATTTGCGATAACTTTCCAAAACTAAAGCTGGCTTTTATAGATGCTGAAGGACAGCCAGAAATTACAGGCAAATTCAGTGCTTTCGGTTTACCGCTACTGATTCTGTATTTCGAAGGGAAGGAATACAGCCGTGACAGTAAGTTTATTGCAATCCCTCAATTGTCGGATAACATCAACAGGCCTTACACCTTATTGTTCAGTTAAATTCCGGGCTCAAGCGCGTCATGCAGGGAGTACTCAACTCCCTGGAGGAATTCTACTGATTTTTCAATTTCATCATGCATTATCGTGTCTTCTTCCAGGAATGGCACATGTTCCCGATATTTTGAAACGAAGTCTTCAATAAAGGCAGATGATTTTTTTGGCCTTCTGAAATCAAGTGCCTGAGCAGCATTGAAAAGCTCAATAGCCAGTATCTTTTCTAGGTTATAGACAACCCTGTATGCCTTGGTTGCTGCATTTGCCCCCATACTTACATGATCTTCCTGACCCTGGGAAGACTCTATTGAATCAACAGATGCCGGGGTGCAAAGTTGTTTGTTCTGGCTCACAATTGATGCGGCGGTGTACTGAGGAATCATAAACCCGGAATTCAGCCCGGGATTGGCAACAAGGAATGGGGGGAGGCCGCGTTTTCCATGCAGCAGTTGATAGGTCCTTCTCTCAGAAATATTTCCCCATTCCGCAGCAGCAATTGCCATGCTATCAAGTGCGAGTGCCAAGGGTTGTCCATGGAAATTGCCTCCGGAAATGATCTTGTCCAGTTCAGGGAAAATTGTTGGGTTATCAGTCACCGCATTGATCTCACCGGAAAAAACAGAGGCCACATAGTTGATCATATCTTTGGAAGCGCCATGCACCTGTGGAATGCAACGGAAAGAATATGGGTCCTGAACATGTTTTTTGTATTGATTCATCAGTTCACTTTCATCTAAAAGCATCCTGTATCTCTCCGCGGTTTGGATCTGTCCTTTATGAGGCCTGATGCGATGCAACTCATCCATGAAGGGCTCGATGCGCCCATCAAAAGCATCAAGGGAGATGGCGCCAATGATGTCGACCAGTTCTGAAAGCCTGAATATTTTCAGCAAACAAAAAACGCCATAACCACTCATGAACTGGGTTCCGTTCAATAAGGCGAGGCCTTCTTTTGACATCAGGGTGACCGGCTCCCAGCCCAATTCATTTAACACTTTTTTCATGGCTGTTTTTTCTCCCTTGTAAAATACCTTGCCCAATCCTATCAACGGCAAAGATAAATGAGCCAGAGGGGCCAAATCTCCTGAAGCGCCAAGAGATCCCAATTGATAAACCACCGGGGTAATGTCATAATTGAAGAAGTCAACCAATCGCTGAACAGTTTTTAGCTGTACACCGGAATGTCCGTAAGAAAGCGATTGCACTTTCAACAAAAGCATAAGTTTCACAATGGTTTCAGGAACCTCTTCACCAATACCACAGGCGTGGGATTTGACCAGGTTTTCCTGAAGTTTACCCAGGTCTTCGCGAGAAATACTTTTGTCATACAGCGCCCCAAAACCGGTGTTGATACCATAAATGGGTGTATCTTCCGACTCAATCTTTTGATCAAGGTATTCCCGGCATTTTATGATTCTTTGAGTGGCTTCGTCAGATAAAGCGATCTTCCGATTATCCTTCAGTATCTTGAAGATTACGTCGAAAGTAAGCTTTTCAGGGCTGATGTAATAAGTATCTTGAGTCATAGTTTAATTTAATCCTTGAGTTGATTAATGATATCTGGCAGCCCGGCTTTTGATTGCTCTCCTGTTCGCATGTCTTTAAGCGTCAGTTTTCCAGAGGTCATTTCCTCTTCGCCGAGGAGAATGACATATCTGATGTCCTTTTGGTCAGCATACTTCATCTGCTTCTTCATCTTTGCAGCATCGGGATAAAGCTCAGCTTTGATATTATTTTTCTGAAGTTCTTCCAGTACCTTGAGTGAATACCCGGCCTCTTTATCTCCAAAGTTTACCAGCAGCACCTGGGTTGATGACAGCAATTGACCGGTAAAAAGGTTTGATTCATTCATCACATCATAAATGCGGTCAGCACCGAATGATACGCCAACACCCGATACATTGGGTAAGCCAAATACTCCTGTAAGGTCATCATACCTGCCACCACCGCACACACTTCCAATAGCGACATCCTTCGCCTTTACTTCGAATACTGTTCCGGTATAATAATCCAATCCACGGGCCAGTGCCTGGTCAAATTCTATCTCTGAATGAATATTAACACTTGAAAGACGATCAAGAATGGTTTTCATTTCCTTTATACCGGTTGATCCATCTTCAGTATGCCCAATGACTTTGTTGAGCTTGTCGAGTTTTGAGTAATTATTTCCCTTGAGTTCAATGATTGGCAGGATTTTATCAATCATCTCTGTATAAATACCACGATTCTTCAATTCCTCAACCACGCTGGCAATACCGATTTTATCGAGTTTATCCATTGCTGTTGTAATATCGGTAAGCATTTCAGGAGCTCCTATGTAATGGCTTATGCCGCTCAGGATTTTCCTGTTGTTTAACTTGATGACAACTTTGATCTTCAATTTAGAGAAAACATCATCAATCATCCTGATCAGTTCAACTTCGTTCAGAAGTGAATCTGAGCCAATGACATCTACATCACACTGTGTGAATTCCCTGTAGCGTCCCTTCTGTGGCCGGTCTGCACGCCATACCGGTTGAATCTGATATCTTTTAAACGGGAAAGTCAATTCATTTCTATGCTGTACTACAAATCGGGCAAACGGGACTGTAAGGTCATACCTTAATCCTTTTTCGCTTATGGAAGTTGTTACTTTTCCAATGCGCTTTTCGTCAATATCATTTTTGTTAATGTCTTTCAGAAAATCTCCTGAGTTCAACAATTTGAAAAGCAACCTGTCTCCCTCTTCTCCGGATTTACCCATCAGGGTTTTCAGGTTTTCCATGGCAGGCGTTTCAATCGGGAGATAGCCATAGTTTTGGAAGACTTCCCTTATTGTATCAAAAATGTAATTCCTCCTCATCATTGTTTGAGGGAGAAAATCTCTTGTTCCTTTTGGTATACCGGGTTTCTGGGTCATCTGATCAGACTTTTTAGAAGCTAATAAACAGGGCGCAAAAGTACGAATTTGTTTGGAGAGAGTTTAGAGTTTGGAGTTTGGAGTTTGGAGTTTGGTTTATCGGATCTCTAATGTACACCTTCATTGCGACCATTGCTCAACCTTTTGAATCTTTGCTGTTAAAGAGAAGGCTTAACCGCAAGGAGCGCAATGGATTCGCAATGAATACAAAGTTTTATGGATGTTTTATGTCTTTTCCCCAACCTAAAACCTGAATTCCGAATAATTCTGGCTGGTTACAATAGGGTAATTGCCGCTATACACATTTCCCACGTAGCCGTCGATAGCGATCTTTTCGCCCACTTTAAACCTGAAGTTGTTTAACCGGCAGAACTTTTGGTCGTCATTTACGACAAGACTGGTGCAATTTACCACCGAAGTTTTTCCCAGGCGAACAGCGGTTACCGCGGCATGAGAAGTAGCTCCACCCTTTGCTGTCAGCAGTCCGTCAGTGTCAAATATCATCCCGATGTCATCAGGCACAGTGTCGGGTCGCACCAGGACAATCGGTTCATCCCCATACTTCTCCCGAAGTAATTGAATGTCATTTTGATCAAATGCCACCCTGCCATTCATAGCGCTGCCACCTATACCGATTCCTCTGCCGGCAAGTTTCATCTTTTCAACCTTTGTATTGAAAACATTCAGCGCCTGGTGCTTGGCCATATCCAGATCCCTGGTCTGTAAAATATACAGGTCATCGGGATTCCCTGATTCGAAGGTGAACTCTATTTCTTGTGGCGCATACCCATAATCTTCAATTAGTTTTACTGAGATGTCGTTGATCTTTTGATAAATCTCGGGATACAATTCTTCCAGCGATTCCTGATGCCCGTTCTCAGGGTTCTTTTGGCTCTTACTAACAGGATAAGGTTTTACAAGGCCTGCAACGATATCTTCTCCCTGGCTGCAAAGTGTAAAGTCACCATAAAGGTTCACACTTTGCTGCTTTTTCTTAGGATTTTGAGTAAAAACCACTCCCGTTCCCGAATGCTTACCAAGGTTTCCAAAAACCATTTTTTGGACAATCACGGCAGTTCCCCATTCATCGGCTATGCCAAGATGCTCGCGGTAAGCTTTTGCACGCTCCGATGACCAGGATGAAAAAACAAGGCTTATAGAAGTATTTAGTTGACTGAACACATCTTCTTCAAATACGACATCATGGTCTGCCAGCTTCTCCTTATAAGTTAAGGCGATTTCTTTCATAGCCTCAGGTGTGAAATCCACCTTTTGGTCTACCTTATACTTTTTCTTAAACAGTGTTATCAATCCGTCGAAAACATCACGATCCATCCCATGGGCCATCCCCCAGCTTTGCAGCAGGCGACGGTAAGAGTCCCAGGCTGTCCATTCGTAGCCCTCTTTTTTACCGAGGCTTTCAGTTATTTCATCATTCATTCCCACATTCAGGAAGGTATCCATGGCGCCGGGCATTGAAATAGCTGCACCTGACCTTACCGATAAGAGCAAAGGATTTTTGATGTTGCCAAACTGCATTCCCATACCCAATTCAACGATACGAATATGCTTGCGTATCAACTCATGCATCTCCTTTTGAAGTTCCTTGTGTCCATTTACAGCTTTATGCCGACGGAAAACTTCAGTGGTGAGGACAAAGCCCGGAGGTATTGGCAACCCTGCCATTCGCAGCTTTTTCAGATGATAAGCCTTTGATCCGAGAAATACCTGGTTATCTACCAGGGCATTTGGTTTTCGCAACCGCGTGATGACAAGGTCGGAATTGTATGACATGACTTCTTTGATCATGCTCGCGGGAAGGTTATCGGCCATCTCCCTCAATGACTCCAGTATCCTGGAAATAAAATTGTCTAACGGCTGCATCAGGAAGGCTTCCGCGATCACATCCCTGTAAAACTCCTCTGAAAGTTTATTGACAAGCCCGGATTGCTCCTGCTTGTTTAACTTGCCTTCAGGATCATACAGCAGGGGTGTAACCACCTGCAGGGGAATTTCATAATTCTTGAGAAAATGCTTGACAATGGTGCGTTTTACATCATCAGCAATAAACTGAAATATGTTGATGTACTGTTCAAATGAAAAACTTTGTGATTGCAAACTGTATTTCAGCATCAGCAAATTGGCATTGAAGTTCTGGTTGGTGATACCATCCAGTTCAAGGCCTTCCCTGAAGTAGACAAGGATAAAATAGATCTCATTAAGCGTTTTCGCCGAAATGTAATTCAGGTTAATCCTGTCAACCACCTTTTCCATAAGTCTGGTAGCCACATTCTCCAGACGGAATGTAAGACCCAATGCTTCGAATTTTGGTTCGCGGTAAACGCCATACATTGATGGGATGCCGATGGCAATGTGTCTTTTGTGGTAGATATTCTCCCAACTCTGACTCGGTTTGCTGTCAAAGATGATCTCCTTGAGCCTGTTCATAAAGGCATAAATCAACTTCAGTGATGTTTCATAATCCTCACGTTCAAGGGCTTTACCGAGTTTTCGGATTTCTTTTTCTTCAATAAAAGAAAAGCGTCTCAGTAATTCAGTGATATCAACTGTTTCAAAAGAGTATTTTTCTTTCAGATGGGCATACAGTCTTCGGATATCCCGCAATCTTTCTTTGTCCCGCTCATTGCCTTCAGGAAGCTGCATCAACAAAACTTCAAAATCGTTTTCGTTCAGGTTGATAAGCCATTCGGGAGCTTGCCGGCTAATGTGTTGCATCATGACCACCATTCGATGTATCGGTGCAAAATACTCGCTATCACGATCAATTGAATCGTAAACATTCCCCGGAAGCGTGTCCCTGAGCGCCTCAAGATCCCCGTCGAACCAGAACTGGAAGACCCTCCTGGTAAGTCCAATCAGGGTATTGTTGCTTTCGGTGTGAACCTGTTTACGTAAAAAGTGGACAAGCAGATCTTTCCTGTGACATATCTCATCCATGGTTGTTGTCACTTTCCTGATCTCACCCTCTGCTCCAATCTCATTAAAATAAACAGGAAATATCCTGGTAAGCTGTTTCACCTTTTTATAATGAGGGGCAATATTGGAGTTTAAGATCTTGGTGATTTCCCGCTGGAACAGATCGGTATCACTGATAAAAATGCCTCCCAGTTTAAGATTAACGATCAGTGTGGAAAGCATCCTTTCCATTTCTGAATGTGAATACTCAATAAGGTTGAGCCACACCCTGATGTTTTTAATGTGGTTGCTGTTGACCGAGAGTTGCCAGTCTTCGTTAACGAATACCATCCCCGGTGATTCGAAACCGAAATTGATCAGTTTATTCTCAAAGTAATAAACAAGCTGAATATCATCTTCAAGTCCAAGGTCGATAATTTTTTTTCCCATTGTCTGGAACATATCCAGCACTGAAGAAGCATGATTCTGTCTTAAGCCTTCGGCAAAATCAAAAATTTGATCGATGAATGGACGAAGGTCCTCCCTTTTCAATTCATCTATTGTTTTTTCCAGCATGCGATTCAGACTCCAGATAAGTCGCTCTTTTTGCTGTTCCATGCCCTGGAGGCGAAGGAGATAGAAGATGAAATAAAACTTTTCTATAAAGCTGGGAAACAAATTAACGGTATCCGCAAATCGTTGGGCTGTCTGGTCAAAATCGGGGTATACAGTAACAAGATCATTCCAATCTGTTGCTTTATCAAGCTGTTTAAGTTCCCGCTGAAAGTATGACAAGCCAATTTCTCTGCTTATCACTTTGGGATCGATTTTAAGAATGCCGGCATTGTTGTCAAGCCATTTTTCGATATTACTGTCTGATTGCCAGAATTCGAGGTTCTTTTTATAGATCGATCTGGTCAACTCAAATACCTTATGTCCGAATTCCTCCGAATCAGCCATCCCGGCAAGATGCCTCTTGAAATAACGTGCAGCAAGAACAAAACTATCGGGATCCGTCTCAAACCCAAGCTGCATTGTTTCACAACAATAATTCAGTGTACCGTTTAATGAGTGTTTCTCTTTCTGAACCCTCTGGGTAAACTCAAGCATGGTACGGATAATCATTACATGCAGATTATTATCCTTTTCTGAAAGCAGCAATGTCCGCATCAACTGAAGAGGGATTCTGAATGCGGCATCAGGGTCATCAAGTCCGATATAAAACCAATAATCTGTAAGCAGGATAGCCCTTAGTTCCTCGGCAACAAATATTCTGTTTGAAAAAGGATGCTGGAACTCGATCACGCAATCGTTTGCACGTTTATTGATTCCATAGTACTTTTTCGACAGGTTTATAAAGTCCTGGTACTCAATAGGTATTTTAATGTCTTTGTACCGTGTTTCAGCAAGGTTTGCTTCCAGCGCTTTTGATATGAATTTTTCTTCCATCGAGGGTTTTGGTAACTGACTTAATGCAATAATTATATTTACTTTTGTCCGGTTGTTAGAAAAATAACAACACAAAGATAAAGCTAATCAAAAAGGAAGATAGATAAATCTATTCATTTAAATAACAGAGAAATGACTAAAGTTAAAATTGGAATCAACGGTTTTGGGAGAATCGGACGGAATGTCCTCAAACTGGCCCTCGAAAGAGACAATATGGAAATCGTGGGTATCAACGACCTCACTGATACCAAAACTCTTGCCCACCTCTTAAAATATGATTCAACACAGGGTAAATTCAATGGCGAATTATCCTATACTGATAACGCACTTGTGATCAACGGCAAAGAAGTTCCTGTGTATGCGGAACGTTCACCAATTGACATTCCATGGGGTGTGACTCCAGACGTTGTTGTTGAAGCTACGGGTATTTTCCGTTCGAAAGAAAGCAACAAAGGTGGTTATGGTGACCACCTGAAGAATGGCGCTAAAAAGGTTGTCCTTACGGTACCTGCTAAAGATACCATCGATCGCATGATCGTCCTGGGTGTTAACGATAACGAGTTAAGGGATGAAGATGAATGTGTGTCAAACGCCTCATGTACTACCAATTGTCTTGCCCCGGTAGCGAAAGTGCTGAACGATCGTTTTGGTATTGAAAATGGGTTTATGACTACCATACATGCCTACACCAACGACCAACGCATCCTTGATGCTCCGCACACTGACCTGAGAAGAGCCCGCTCTGCAGCAGTTTCACAGATCCCAACAACTACCGGCGCAGCAAAGGCTGTAGGCAAAGTTATTCCTGACCTTGCAGGCAAAATGGATGGTCTTGCTGTTCGTATTCCTACACCTACAGGCTCACTCGTTGACCTGGTAGCTAATCTCAAAACAGAAGCCACTAGAGATGAGATTTGTGCTGCAATGAAAGAAGCTGCCGAAGGGCCAATGAAAGGTATCCTGGAATACACCGAAGATCCTATTGTATCTGTTGACGTAATCCACAACCCACACTCATCAGTTTTCGATGCAGCAAGTGTTATGGTTCAGGGAAAAACAGTGAAGGTGCTTTCATGGTATGATAACGAATGGGGTTATTCAGCCCGCGTTGTTGACCTGATTGGCTTGTTCAATTTATAAGGTTGAGCATGTTTAAGATTAAAGAACCGTCTCAAATATGGGACGGTTTTTTTTGTATAAAATAGATTGGATTGTTTTTAATTAGGACTTCCAAAGATGGTTATCGACCCTTTAAGGGTAAATGAGTCGATTCCATCCAGGGTAAGGATAAAGACTTCACAAACATAAAAATAGACTCCGTCGGAGCAGGGCTGGTTGTTGTTCTGGTTCTTACCATCCCAGTTAATCATAGGGTCTTCAGTTGTGTACATTACCTTGCCCCATCTGTTGAAGATAGTCATGTCGACATGATCTACGTTGGCATTCGGGTTTATCGGGCCGCCTTCTTCACAATCCATGGGAATAAAGGTGTCGTTCTCTCCATCATTATTGGGTGTGAAAACATTGGGCAGGCAATACACAGGGCAGGCATCATAACCAATACAAACAATATTGCTGGTGTCGCTCACATTACCCAGCGAATCTACCGCTGTAACAGCATAGCACCCTACAACGGACTCCAGATCTCTGTGGAGGTAATAAACCGGCTCATCGTACTCATAATCAACTGTGCCTATTTGCTGAAACCCGGATTCAAGCGATCTGGCATAAAAAACATGATACTCCACAGCCTGACAGTCACAGAAAACTCCGCAATTACAAGTATCATAGTAGTTACAGGTATCCAGAGGAATGATCATTCCGATTTCATTTTCAAGCAAATCACAATAAGTTGTATCCCATATGAATGGCCGGCAAGGTGGCTTGTTATCAACAGGTTCTTCGCAGATCAACTGAGAAAAATTGATCAACGGATCAATCAATCCGGGCAAAGAATAGTGTCCGACAGCCTTGATGTAATAGCAATATTCTTTACCATTTACAAGGCCCTGGTCACGGTAGTAAGGCAGCTCCGATAAACCTATGGAATCAAAATCATTTTCGCCCGGACCTTTCCTGAATATAATAAATTTTTCATTGCTCCACGGCACAATCGGTGACCAAACCAGCCTGATCTCCTGATCGGTAGGTTGGGTACCAAGAAAGATAGACGATGCACGCTGTGAGCTCCCAATGAATCCAACCGATACACTTTCCAAATCAATCTGGTAAATAAAGGCATCACCGGCAGTATTCAGGTTAACGCCTGTGTCAAGGAATATCGTATCATTTAAACCATCCAGTGTGGCAACTGTCTGGGGGTTATCCCAACCAAACCCCAGATTTCTCTTAACTACATATTTATATGGCCCGGGATATTGAACTGTATCAAGTTCGGTTGGTTTGGACCAGATCACCAGGCAGTGACCTGCTGTCAAATCAGTGCTGTCGTTACTGACATGGGTAATAATGGGAACATCCCTCTTTAAGTATGCACATGTTTCATTCGAGGCTTTACTTTCTGCCTCATCAATGAAATATGCCGTAACACGATAGCAGTAATTGATGCCATGAACCAATCCATTGCCGAAGTTATCATCTCTGAAGTTAAGTGTATTGAAATCTTCAATGGTTTGGATCAGCTTAAAACCAGTGTAGGGGGGGACTCCTGTTTCGCAGTGTGAAGGATCCCAGTTGGATTCTCCACTTCTCCGGTAAACTTTGTAGCCAACCGCATTTTCGCATACACTCTTCTCCCAGGAAAGGTTAACACCATTACCAAGCGCTTCTGCCTGCAGGTTCAGTGGCGGTGGCGAAATAACCTTGATAAAAACAGTCTTAAAGTTCACCAGGTTCACCGGCAAACCATTGTCCGTTGCCTTGAAAACAACGGAAAAAGGTTCAAACCTGACGTGAGAACAATTCGT
>JAUXDH010000010.1 GCA_030618545.1 Chlorobiota bacterium | reverse complement strand
TGAGCTGCCCACACAATTCTTTCAACCTTTCAGCCCTGCGTCCGGTAATGATAAGATTATGTTTGTTCTCAGCAAACTTCTGCGCGCAGGCGAGACCAATTCCGGCTGTTGCTCCAGTGATTAAGGTAAAATCATTCATTCTGATTAATTGATAAATACTGTTTTGGAATAAACGTCGAATGTAATGAGAAAATTACAATGGTTGATTAATAATTGGCACTGATCAGATCTCAAATAATTGAATTAAAAAACCCTAATTTTACAGATATTATTTTATTTCGAAAAACTCATTTAAAAATATCTCTAAACAATACTCAGCCATGGCACACAAAATTGCAGACCATTACGAGAAAGTTAAAAAGTACCACCCCGATTATCTTGATTCTGTTGAAAATCTGGGACTGATTGTAAAGCGATCAGGTCCTGTTGATGAAAAACATGCTCAACTGATCCAACTGGCGGCATCAATAGCGGCCAAATCAGAAGGTGCAACACACAGCCATACCAAAAGAGCCCTTGATGCCGGTGCTACTGTTGAAGAAATCAGGCATACGGTTTTGTTGCTGACCAATACGATTGGTTTTCCAGCGGTTATGGCTGGCATGAGCTGGGTAAATGATATCCTGGATTAAATCATAACTTCACCCATCGAATCAGGTAATTGGAGTTTATTTTCAATTCAGCCGGTTTTTGATTGAAGATGCCGTAGATTCCGGAACCACTTCCGCTAAGGGAAACATAGGCGGCTCCCTGTTGATAAAGGCTGTCTTTAATATCCCTGAGGTCGGGGTGGATACTGAAAACATGTGATTCAAAGTCATTAATTAATTCATTCTTCCATTTTCCAATTGGACTATTGTAAACGGATACAATATTTTTATTCTTTTGAGATGGTATTATTCCTTCATACGCCTCCCTTGATGATACTGGAATTCCTGGATACACCACGATCAGGATAAGATCTTTCAGCACTCCATCAATGGGGGTGATGATTTCGCCCCTTCCCATAACCAGAGCAGGTTTGTTCTCAATAAAAAATTGACAGTCGCTTCCAAGTTCAGCAGCGAGTTTCACTAAGTTTTCGTCTTCTATTTTCAGGTTAAAAAACAGGTTGAGTGATTTCAGAAGGAAAGATGCATCCGCTGATCCTCCGCCCAATCCCGATCCTGCCGGTATTGTTTTTAACAGATGGATGCTGACTGACGGTATTCCGTATCTCTTATTCAGCAGGTTCCATGCTTTAGTAACAAGGTTATCTTCAACAGGAGAGGAGATATCCAGACCTGAAACCTTCAAAGAATACTTATCAGAAGGAAAAAATTCCAGCACATCAAAAAAAGGAATAGGATAGATAACCGATTCGATGTTGTGATACCCGTCCGGCCTCTTTGAAGTGACATGTAAACCCAGGTTTATTTTCGCGTTAGGAAAACAGATCATAAAATCAAAGGTAATGCAAACCCCGATTATCTTTATTTCTTGTTAATTTTGGGCGCTAGTTTAATTCTTTCATTTCAACATGACCCTTATTAATTCCGTTATTCACTGGTTGATTAAAAAAAGGATACACCAGATAGAACTCTTTAAGAAGTACCCTTATGAGGTGCAGGATGAACTTTTGAAAAAACTGCTGCACACAGCGAGGGATACTGAATGGGGCAGGAACTACGATTTCCGTTCAATCCGCTCGGACGACACCTTTGCCAGTAGATTGCCGGTGAGCACCTACGAAGACCTTAAGCCAACCATTGACCGGTTAAGAAATGGAGAAAACTATTTGTTATGGCCGGAGGAGGTAAAATGGTTTGCAAAATCATCAGGTACCACTACCGGCAAAAGCAAGTTCATACCAATGACAGAGTCCTCCATTGAAGATTGCCATTACAAAGGAGGAAAAGACATGCTTTCCATATACCTTAATATGTACCAGGATTCGGGACTGTTTGAAGGTAAAAGCCTGGTAATGGGGGGCAGTGGAGTGGTACAGGAGGTAAGCAACACTTCTTATTATGAGGGTGACCTCTCAGCCATCCTGATGCAAAATCTTCCTTTCTGGGCACAGTTCAAGCGCACACCATCCATTGAAATAGCGCTGATGGATGAATGGGAAAATAAACTGGAGTTGATGGCGGAGTCTACCATCAACCATGATGTGAGGAGCATTTCCGGGGTGCCGTCATGGATGCTGGTTCTTCTGAAAAAAATTCTGAAGAAATCAAAGAAAACTGACCTGAGAGAAGTATGGCCGAACCTTGAAGTCTTTTTTCATGGAGGAGTGAAATTTGATCCTTATCGGGACCAATACAATTCCCTCATCAATCCTGATGGGATGACCTATATTAATACCTACAATGCTTCTGAAGGTTTCTTTGGCATACAGGATCAAAAAAATAGCGATGAGATATTGCTTATGCTGGATTATGGTATTTACTATGAGTTTTTACCGACCAGCGAATTAGGTAAGGATTATCCAAAAATTGTACACCTCAGTGATGTACGTGAGGGTGAAAACTATGCTTTGATCATCACCACCAACGCAGGCTTATGGCGTTACCAGATAGGTGATACGGTTACATTCACTTCTACAAAACCTCACCGCATACGGATAACAGGTCGTACCACGAATTTTATAAACGTCGCTGGAGAAGAATTGATCATCGACAATGCCGAAAAGGCCTTAATCATTGCCTGTTCCAAAACCGGCGCGCAGGTGGCTGAATATACCGCCTCTCCTGTTTTTAAGGATGATGACATGACACATGAATGGCTAATAGAATTTGAAAAAATCCCAACAGATAAGGAGTTTTTCAGGGAAGCCTTCGACAACGCGCTGAAATCGTTAAATTCTGATTACGAAGCAAAACGTTACCAAAGCCTTATTCTCAAAGCCCCGATCATTAAAATCCTTCCGAAAGGAACTTTTTACAAATGGATGAAAAAAAGGGATAAGCTTGGCGGTCAGAACAAAGTGCCACGTCTTTCGAACACCCGTGAATATGCTGATGAAATAATCAGAATGATCTGATTTTTGCTTTTGGTTCAATAACCGGTTTATCGATAAAAAGACTAAATTCGTACACAAAACTTTTACAAATGCATATAGCTATCGCAGGGAATATTGGCTCAGGAAAAACAACCCTGACCCGATTAATGGCAAAACACTTTGGATGGAAACCCCAGTATGAGGATGTGGAAAACAATCCTTACCTCAACAGTTTTTATGAGGATATGCAGCGGTGGTCGTTTAACCTCCAGGTCTATTTCCTTAACTCACGATTCAGACAGGTTGTGGAGATCCGTAAGAGCGGTAAAAATATTGTTCAGGACAGAACGATATACGAAGATGCTTACATTTTCGCGCCTAACCTTCATTCGATGAATCTGATGTCGACCCGCGATTTTGAGAACTATGCATCACTGTTTGAATTGATGAGTTCTTTTCTTCAGCCGCCTGACCTGCTTATTTACCTTAGGGCTTCGGTGTCAACGCTTGTAGAACAGATCCAGAAAAGAGGAAGGGAATACGAAGCTTCCATCCGTCTCGATTATTTAAAGCTGTTGAATGAGAGATACGAAACATGGATCAACAGTTATAAACTTGGAAAACTGCTCATTGTTCAGGTGGATGACACAGATTTTGCCAAACCTGAAGATCTCAGTGAAGTGATCAACGCAGTAAATGCAGAGGTCCATGGTCTTTTCTAGTTCATTTTTTGCATCATGAAAATAATTGGTGTAATTCCTTCCCGTTATGCTTCTGCCAGGTTTCCCGGCAAACCATTGGCCATAATCAATGGTAAGAGTATGATAAGGCGGGTTTGGGAACAGGCAAAGAAATCCAGGTTGCTTGGTGATGTTATTGTAGCCACCGATGATTCGCGCATCTATGATCATGTAAAGGGATTCGGCGGGTCGGTACTGATGACCACAGCAGATCATCAGAATGGCACTTCAAGATGCAAAGAGGTGCTGGATATTCTTTCCGTTGGGGAGACAGAAACACAAGCAGCTACATTGATTAATATTCAGGGAGATGAACCTTTTATCAATCCCGTCCAAATTGATCAGGTGGCCCAATTGTTTCAGGACACTGAGGTTGAAATAGGAACACTGGCCAGAAAAATAACTGATTCAAAAGAATTATTTAATCCCAATGTAGTAAAAGTCGTAAAGAATTCTGCCGGTAAAGCGCTTTATTTCAGCCGGCAAACGATACCTTTTGTTCGCGACGCAGACCCGCAAGACTGGTTAGATCACCACGATTTTTATAAACATATTGGTATTTATGGATACCGATCCGATATTCTTTCGAAAATCACGAAATTAAAATCTGGTTTGCTCGAAGAAACTGAAAAACTGGAGCAGCTCAGGTGGTTGGAACAAGGGTTCAGCATCACTGTCGCCACTACAGAATTTGAAAGTCTTTCTGTTGATACGCCCGAAGATTTATCAAAACTTACAAACAGCATTTGAAATAGAAAGGATGTTTACTTATTTTAGCACATTCGGATAATTGGCCTGATCACATGAATATCTCCAGATACATCTCAGAACTAATAATTAACTACGAATGTGTTGTTTTACCAGGATTGGGGGGATTTATTACGAATGCACATTCAGCGACAATCAATCGGCTAACCCACGAGTTTAAACCGCCATACAACCAATTATTTTTTAACATTCACCTTAACACGGATGATGGTTTGCTGGTTAACTACATTAGTCGAAAAGAGAACATTACCTATTCAGATGCACGCCGGATAGTTGATGAATTTGTTTCCGGAATCTATCTCAAATTACAGCAAGGGGAGAATATAGAACTGGAAGACATCGGATCCCTGTTTCTGGATGAAGGAAAAAATATCTCATTTGATCAGGACTTTACCCTCAATTACAATACGAAATCATTCGGCCTTTACAGTTTTATCTCTCCGGCAATTAAACGTGATTATGAAGAAGGTAAATTTATGGGGCTGCTTGTACCTGAGCAAAGGCAACGGAGCAAACCCGTTGACAGGAAACCGGTAAAAGATAACAGAGGTGAAAAAAAGAAAAAGAGAGCTTTTGTAAGGCCTTCATTGATCATTTCTTTGCTGGCGCTATTTGTGATAACAATTGCATGGGGTTTGCAAAACAGGGATAACGTACTCAACTATTGGGAAAACCAGGCATCTTTTTTCCCATTCAACAATACAACTCCACAATATCAACCAAGACAGGAACCGGAGGTATTCCGGGCGGAAAAAGAAGTACTTCCAAAGTCTGAGTTTTCCAAAGAAGGTGAAAAGGCAACAGGCATTTCAGAATTACCATCCAAGACTGCAGAGACAGCTTCTGAAAACCAACCGGTAACTGAAAATATCGCACCCGCTGAAAAGGACCCGGTAAAGAAAGTTGAATCCGTCGAAATGCCCGATAAAGAAATTTCAATTCCAAAACCAGCCCCCTCAACCAAACAATATTACATTATCGCCGGATCTTTTGGCAAGGAAAAGAATGCAGCAAGGCTTATCGAACAATTGAAACAAAAAGGTTTTGATGCGATGATCGCTGACACCAATTCCAGGGGTATGTTCAGGGTGGCGTATGTGAGTGTTGGGAATCTGAAACTGGCAAAAGAAAAGCTCCAGGCTATCAGGGTGGAAGACAATGCCGATGCCTGGATACTTAAGAAGTAAATTTCTATAGGTTGGCAGCTAAAAACAAATTGCAACGGTTTGCTGAGAACCTCACTTTCGATAATCTTTTCCAGTACACTTATGAAGAAATAGCCCTGGGATTTGATCTCAAGGGGAATTGGTCAAAGGATTTTTTCAAAAACAGTAACGACCTTATTCTTGAATTAGGATGCGGCAAGGGAGAATACACGGTTGGTTTAGCGCGAATGAATCCTGATCGCAACTACATTGGGATAGATGTCAAGGGTGCCAGGATGTGGAAGGGACTTAAGACAGCGGAAGATGAAGGGATAACCAACGTAGCTTTTATCAGGACACGCATCAATCTGACAGGATTTTATTTTAGTAAAGATGAGGTTTCTGAGATATGGATCACTTTTCCAGACCCACAGCCCCGACAGATCAAATCTAAAAAGAGATTGACATCACCTAATTTCCTCAAGCAGTATTCTGAATTTCTTAAGCCCGGGGGAATTATTCATTTAAAGACAGACAACATCATATTCTTCGAATACACTCTCGATGTAATTAATGAGCTTGGATTGAAATTATTGTATGCAAATGACGACGTGTATTCTTCGGGTTTGGAAAATGAAGTAACACAGATTCAAACTTATTATGAGAAGATATGGCTCAAGCATGGCACCAGGATCAAATACCTAAAATTCCAACTGGAAAATGGATGACAAACAAGGATTCTTCCAAAGGGTTTATGAGGTCGTAATGCAGATCCCCTACGGCAGGGTAACCTCTTATGGAGCAATAGCGGAGTACCTTGGAAGCAAAGGATCAGCCCGGATGGTAGGCTGGGCTATGAATGGTTCCCACCACCAGCCTGATAATATTCCGGCCCATCGGGTGGTTAACAGAAACGGACTTTTGACAGGCAAGTTCCATTTTGGTGGAAAAGATGTGATGAAACAGCTTTTGGAAAGTGAAGGTATCTATGTTGAAGATAACAGGATCACTAATTTTAACGAAGTCTTTTGGCATCCGCAAGAACCTGGGTAAAAAATTAGTAATACCAGGTAAATATAAAAATGAGCCAATGACAGTCCGCAGTCCACAGTCTTCAGTTGTGATTCCCTTATTAACTAATTCAACAAATTTACCAGTGACCGAAGGGAGCCCGTATGGATGGATGGATGATACAGGACAAGAACCGCGTAATAGGTAACTCGTAAATCCTAATCCTCTGCTGTGAAATAACCAAATAACTAACTTTTATTAAATGATAAACTCTTTAAATACTCCAGGCACTTTAAATACTCCAGGCACTTTAAATACTTTAGTCACTTTAAATACTTTAGTCACTTTAATTACTTTAGGCACTCTAAATACTCCATTAATCTTTGCACTCATTGAATTCTAAAAGGTATATTACGTACATTTGCCTTTGAATATTAAGTTATTATAATTAAGTCTAAATAAAAATAAATAGTTCATGTCGACCACAAAAGAAAAGATCACGGAGGCTTTGAAGCAGGTGATCTACTTTAAAAAACAGAACAACATAGTTGATCTGGGCATGATTCACGATATTAGGGTAGTCAGGAATGAAATAACAGTATCCATTGTTTTTCCTGATATGAATGATCCTTCTGTTGGTATTGTCTGCAATTCTGCAACCAACATTCTTAAAAAAGAATTTGGTGAGGACACGCCGGTTACTGTTAAGCCTGTAAGTGAAGCGGAACTTGGTAAAGGGCCATTATCCGGTGTAACGAATATCATTGCTGTTATTTCAGGAAAGGGAGGCGTAGGAAAATCAACAGTAGCTGCCAACCTGGCTGTTTCTCTTGCTAAAATGGGTAAATCTGTTGGTATTCTTGATGCTGATATTATGGGACCTTCTGTGCCGATTATGTTTGGGGTAGAAGAAGAGCACCCAGGCGTCATTGAGAGGGAGGGAAAACCCCTGATCATTCCTATTCAAAAGTATGATGTCAAGATCTTATCCCTTGGTTTTTTTGTCACCCCCGACCAGGCATTGATGTGGCGCGGCTCAATGATCAACAAGGCCTTCAACCAGTTGATGAATGATGCGGAATGGGGAGATTTGGATTACCTTGTGATTGACATGCCGCCGGGGACAGGAGACATACAGCTTACACTTGCCCAGGATTACAGGGTAACCGGTACAATTCTGGTAACGACTCCGCAAAAGATTGCCATTGCTGATGTAAGGAGAGCAGCCATGATGTACCGACAGGAGAAGCTTACTATTCCTTTGTTTGGCCTTATTGAGAACATGGCCTATTTCACTCCGGATGAACTCCCCGATAAAAAATATTATATCTTTGGAAAGGGTGCTACAGACCAATTGGCTGCTGAACTTGACATACCTGTACTTGGCAGGATCCCGATTGTAGAAAAGATCACCGAAAGCGGAGACAATGGCACTCCTCTCTCACTTGATGTATTATCTCCCGTGAGTGCTGCCTTCAATGACATAGCGGTGGAAACCATGAAACAAGTAGAAATAAAACAAGCATTAACCCCGAATTAAACAACAATAAAATGGATAATAACAGAGAAGAATTAACACAAAAGGTAATCAACATACTCGAGCAGGTTAGACCTTATCTGCAGCAGGATGGCGGCGACATTACATTTGTTGAGCTTACAGATGATTATATCGTAAATGTTGAACTTACCGGTGCTTGTGGATCCTGTCCGTTCAGCACTATGACCCTAAAAAATGGTGTTGAGTCAACCATGAAAAAAGCATTGCCGGAGATAAAAGAAGTTGTTGCAATTAATCTTGAACAACACTAACTCTACTCCAAACTCTCCCGAAGGGATGCCTTTGGCACAAACTCTAAACTCTCCCGAAGGGATGCCTTTGGCACAAACTCTAAACTCTAAACTCAAGACAAGTACTTCGCCACAATCGGCATCCTCCTCCCCATTCCAAATGCTTTGGAAGAAACCCTTAAAATAGGCGGTGTTTGGTAGCGTTTATATTCGTTGGCGTTAACCAGTTTGAGCGTTCTGCTTACCAGGTCCTCCGCAAATCCCATTTCAATGATCTCTTTAGGACCTTTTCTGAGTTCAATGTATTGATAAAGGATTTCATCCAGGTCGTGGTAGGCAGGAAGTGAATCGGAATCCTTCTGGTCAGGACGCAATTCGGCAGATGGAGGTTTGGTAATGATGTTTTCCGGAATGATCTCTTTTTCACGGTTGATATAACGGGCCAGTTCAAAAACCTGGGTTTTGTAAACATCACCCAGCACACTGAGTCCACCGTTCATGTCTCCATAAAGTGTACCATAACCTACTGCAGCTTCACTTTTGTTGCTGGTGTTGAGCAGGATGTTACCAAACTTGTTGGATAAGGCCATCAGGATCACCCCGCGGGTTCTTGCCTGAATGTTTTCTTCAGTAACATCAAAAGGTAAATCCTTGAATAAAGGTTTTAATGTTTCTTCAAAGGCAGTGAACCCTTTTTCGATGGTGATGGTTTCATAAGGCATATCAAGGTTTTTGGCCAGTTGAACGGCATCATTTACCGAGTGATCGGTAGAAAACCTTGAGGGCATCAGAATGTTGGATACATTTTCCGGGCCCAGTGCTGCGGCAGCTATGGCTGCAGTCACTGCTGAGTCTATTCCACCGGATGAGCCAAGTATCGCCCTGGTAAAACCCAGTTTGGAGAAGTAGTTTCTAATGCCCATGACCAGCGCATCATGGATCATCCCTATCTCCGAACGGGTGTTGGTAATGCCTCTGATAACCTTATCTTTTTCGATATCCTCTAAATTATACACCCGAAAATCCTCTTTGAAATAATGCATTTCGTCCAGTATGTTACCATGCCTGTCCATCACCAATGATCCTCCATCAAAAAGCAGCTCGGTTTGTGCTCCTACGTGGTTGACATAGAACAAAGGGAGATCGTATTTTCTGGCGTTGCGTTCCAGTATTTCAGTACGGATATCTATCTGATGATAATTAAAGGGAGAAGCCGCGATATTGATAATAAAGTCAGGCTTTTGATCCATCACTTCATCCATCGGGTTTATTGTATAAAGGGGATTGTCCTGCACATTCCAGAGATCTTCACAAATATTCAATGCTATCCTGTGACCTTTGAAATCAATGGTTTTAAATTCCCGGTTCGGTTCAAAATACCGGTATTCATCAAAAATATCGTAGTTCGGAAGAAGTGTCTTATAAATGTATTCTTTTACTTTTCCATCCGAAAGGAATGCCGCAGCATTGTAAAGGGGTTTCCCTTTTTTGTTGTTGTTGAAAACAGGTGTGCCAATAATTGCCGAAATCCTGTTGCAATGAACAGCAATCTCCTCAATGGCATCATTACATTTATTTATGAAATCTCCGAACTCAAGAAAATCCCTGGGAGGGTATCCGGAAACAGCAAGTTCTGCAAAAACAACAAGCTCGGCTCCCGCTTCTTCAGCCTTCTTGATAGAACGTGTTATTTTACTGATGTTATCAGGAAAGTTTCCGATGTGGTAGTTTAACTGTGCCAGTGCGATTTTCATTGCTAGAATATTATTGCAGCAAAAATCTCAATAAAATTGTTACGACCGTTGTTTTTTATTTCAGAATCCAATTTATTGTATCCCTTTAGCACATTTGTAAACGCATTGTCGAACTTGACACCCGTTCTCACAAACATGGAGCCGTGAATAGGGATTTCTGCACCAGCGCCCAGAATCAGGGATTCACGGGTCGAGCGAAAATCATCTTTGGCATTGTGTTCATTGCTCATCACATCACCACCTTCTTCCGGAGTAAAGGTATCCCTGGATTTGGCGCTCAGTAAAAACCCAAGACCAAATCCCACCTGCCCGAAAATCCTGACCTTCTCTTTGATTGGCTTGGTCTTCATGGTAAAGATCAAAGGAATCTGGACATACCTGGTTCTAAAATCTCTTTGAATAGTGCCTGGAATCAAAACAGAACTCTGCTCACTTTTTATAGTATGTGGATAAGTCATGCTGCCATTGATAAAGAGGACATTAAACCCAGTGGTGAAGGCATATCCCTCCATAATGAAAATGTCAGCCACAAATCCCCATGATCCGCCAACTTTAGCTCCGTTGTTGCTGTATCCTTCAGCATTGGTGGCATACCATCCCAGGTTCACACCTCCGCTAAAACCAAACTGAAAAGGTTTATGCTGTCCAAATGTCACAATTGCAGTAAAAATGAGTACTAAGAGGAGAGTATGTTTCATCAGTTTCATTTTGTGGTATTTTGACACTGGCATAACTAAGAAATAAAGGGTCATGTAAGATTCAGCCGGCAGATTTTTATCCACATTCGATTCTTGATTTCATTTGGAATAAACATTACTTACAGATAATAATATCATACTTTTGATTATTGAATAATCCAAAAACTGAAAACATGAAAAAAGTCTTTTTTATTGTTGTGATCATGTTTGTTGCAGGAAGCATGTTCGGGCAATTCACCTTCGGACCTCAGATAGGGTACACGGCGTCAAATTTAACAGTAGACAAGAGCGAAGTTGTTAACAACCTCAAAAGCAATTTCCTCATCGGTGCATTTGCAAGATTTGGCAAGAAGATTTATGTGCAGCCGGAAATTAACTGGCTAACCCAGGGCAGCATTTTACAATATCCATCATTGAGCAATCCAAATCCTGTTGAACAGGAAATTAAGCTCAGCACAATACAGGTACCCGTAAGTATTGGATGGCGGATCATCAATCTCAAAGTTGTCAATATCAGGATATATGGTGGTGTTAGTGCCAATTTTGTACTCAACACAACTATAAACACAAAAAATGGTGACGGTTCCGATTACCTTCTTCCCAGTGATTTTAACAATGTCCAGTGGCAGTGGCAACTTGGGGCTGGTGTGGACGTGTTCATGTTTGCCATCGATGTCAGGTATTTCGGCGGCATCAATAATATCATGACCAAGGATATCACTATCGATAGCGAAACCAGGTCCATATCTTCCAAATCAAATCTGTTCCAGGTGACACTGGGATGGAAGATATTTTAAATAAAAGCTACACATTCAATTTATACTGAATGTCAGTACTTTTGTGCTGACATTTTTTCTTATGAGAAATATATTCTACATCTGTTGCTTTTCTTTTGTTCTTTTTTCGGCCTGCTCATCCGACAAAAATCCCTTTCCACAGGCTGATGTTCACCTTGAGAAGATTGATGAGGTAGAAGTTCACAGATACGGAAAGGCACTTTTCCAGATCGACACTTTGAATATGCAGGAGGGGCTGAAATCCATTCAGGATGAGTTCAGGGTATTTCTGGATGCGGATCTGGACGATACTTTAAATATCAACCAGCTTTATGATTATGTCACTGATTCGCAACTTATCAGTATTTATCATAAAGTGATGGAGGTATACGATGACCTGGGTGATTTCGAGCTGCAATTATCTGATGCGTTTGCCCGGCATCAACACTTTTATCCGGAGGAAACCGCGACGGAATTCTATTCCTACATTTCCGATCTCTATTTTGAGTCTCCCGTTATCAAGAGAGAATCAGTGGTGGTTATTGCCATCGATGTTTACCTGGGTGCAGGCTATTCCCTATACCTGCACCTCGGCTTACCTCTTTACAAAATCCGCTGTATGGCACCTGAGAATATGATCGTAGATGTGATGAAAGCGGTATATTTTGAAGATGTAATTGCAGACAATAAATCAAAGACGCTGCTTGACAGGATGATTGAAGGAGGAAAGTTATTGGCATATCTGGATGCTGTATTACCGGAAGTTGACGATAGCCTGAAGATATGCTACAGTGGAAATAAACTGAAATGGGCAGAAGCCAACGAAAGGAATGTCTGGGCTTTTTTAGTTGAAAAGGAACTTCTTTTTACGACAGACTACCAGATTCAGACGAAAATGATTCAGGACGGGCCATTTACCACCGGCTTCTCCAATAATTCGCCATCCAGACTCGGGGTTTATATCGGATGGCAAATTGTAAGAGCCTACCTTAAAAACAATCCGGACATTGCTCTTCAGGAACTTTTATCAGAAACTGATTCTCAAAAGATATTGAATGGTGCACGATACAGGCCTTGAGGAGAAGTGACTAAAGTATTTGGAGTACCTAAAGTATTTAGAGTGACTAAAGTATTTAGAGTGCCTAAAGCTTATAAAGTACTTCTGGTATTGTGGTACACTTGAATCGTCACTTTGAGTCACTCCAGTAACTTTAGGCACTTTAGACACTCTAGGCACTTTAGTCACTTTAGTCACTTTAATAACTCCAGTCACTTTTTTCCCTACCTTTGTTAGGAACCAAATTAATTACTATGCTTGTCAAAACTTATGGCAGTGCCATTCATGGCGTTGATGCCATCCTGATCACCATCGAAGTAAATGTTAGCCAGGGCAAGAATTTTCACCTGGTAGGATTACCTGATAACGCGGTAAAGGAAAGCCACCACCGCCTGGTAGCCTTAATGGCAAATATTGATAGAAAGTTCCCCCGCAGAAGGGTAGTCGTTAATATGGCTCCCGCAGATATCAAGAAAGAAGGTTCCGCTTATGACCTTCCCATTGCTATCGGGTTGATGGCTGCCTCCGAACAAATCATAGGTGAAGGTCTTGAAGAATACATGATGATGGGTGAACTGTCGATGGATGGTGGGTTGAACCCGGTCCGTGGTGCATTACCTATGGCTTTGAAGGCAAAAGAGGAAGGATACAAAGGATTAATTCTTCCTGCCAGTAATGCTCAGGAAGCCGCAATAGTGGAGGAACTTTCAGTTTATGGCTGCAACCACATTTCAGAGGTCATTGAGATGTTTGATGAGAAAAAGATGATAGCAACAACCAAAGTCAGTGCTGAAGAGTTACTTTCACAGAACCTGAATAATTATCCTTTTGATTTTGAAGACGTCAAAGGTCAGGAGAATATCAAACGAGCATTGGAAATAGCAGCAGCAGGAGGGCACAATGTGATAATGATCGGACCTCCCGGTTCAGGCAAAACCATGCTTGCCAAGCGTCTGCCTTCGGTTCTTCCACCCCTGTCGCTGGATGAGGCGCTGGAAACGACCAAGATACATTCCGTTGCCGGCCTGATGAATGGAGATCAGGCGCTGATAACCAACAGGCCTTACCGGTCTCCGCACCACACCATCAGTGATGCCGGCCTGGTGGGGGGAGGAACATATCCCCAGCCTGGTGAGATTTCCCTTGCTCAAAATGGTGTGCTGTTTCTTGATGAACTTCCTGAGTACAGAAGATCGGTCCTTGAAGTGATGCGGCAGCCAATGGAAGACCGCATGGTGACTATATCAAGGGCAAGGGTTACAGTGGACTACCCGGCCAGTTTCATGCTGATCGCCGCCATGAATCCATGCCCCTGCGGTTATTACAACCACCCCGAGAAAGAATGCGTCTGCTCCCCCGGGGTAGTTAAGAGTTACCTTAACCGCATTTCCGGTCCTTTGATGGACAGGATCGATCTGCATGTGGAAGTGACTCCGGTCCCCTTTTCGGACCTTGCTGAAGCGCCGCCAGGCGAGAAAAGCAGTATGGTGAGAGAGAGGGTGATAATCGCCAGAAAGATCCAGGAAGAACGATTCAAAGATCAGCTAAAGGTTTATTCCAATTCCCAGATGAGCAACAAAGACGTGCATGTCTATTGCCGGTTGGATGAATCAGGAAAATCACTGTTGAAAAATGCCATGGAAAAGCTGAACCTGTCAGCAAGAGCTTATGACAGGATCATTAAGGTGTCAAGGACAATTGCCGACCTGGATAATACTCCCGACATCAGATCAGATCACCTTGCCGAAGCCATCCAGTACAGAAGTTTGGACAGGGAGAGTTGGGGGTTATGAATTATGATTTATGAGTTATGATTTATGATTTGGGAAGGAGAGGGGAGAATGAAAGGTTGGGAGACTGGAAGAATGAAAGAATGGAAGATTGGAAGGTTGGCAGATTGAAACCGGAAGAATAAAGCATAACAACTCCTCAGTTGCCCCGTGCTTCAGCTCGGGGGCTGGAAGAAGTAAAGCCTATCAATCATCAGTTACCCCGTGCTTCATCTCGGGGATCGGAAAAATCCTGGTACAATCCGGGTATAACAAACACCGGTCAATAAAATCGATATAAGAATTATTTACACAGTACAGTCGCATTCGGTGGATAATGATACCTTCGCCTTTTTAATAAGATCATGATAAACTTAAACACCCCCATAGACCAGCTCAATAAAATCAACCAGGGTACCCTAATGGAACAGCTCCATATAGAATACCTTGAAGTAGCTGACGGATTTGTCAGGGCACGCATGCCTGTTAATGAACGAACCAAACAACCCATGGGTATTTTACATGGGGGAGCAAATCTCGCACTTGCGGAAACCATAGGCGGATTGGGTTCGGCCTTGATTGTAGATCTTGACAATTACGACGTGAGAGGTTCACAGATGAGCGCCAACCACTTAGGTACAGCCCATGCCGGATGGGTATTCGCTGAAGCCCATATTATTCACAGGGGAAAAAATACCCATGTGTGGAATATCGATATCAAAGATGAAGAAGGCAGGAAAGTATCCACATGCCGCTTAACCAACTTCATTTTGAAGAAACAACCGGAATAGCAAACAATTTCAAGTTTATTGTGTTTTTATTTCTTTATCGAAAGGAATTATTATGGAAAAACTTTTTCAACCATTTGACTTGTCAGGTATTACATTGAATAACCGGATAGTCATGGCCCCGATGACAAGAAGAAGGGCTGAAAATGACCAACTGGCGGTTGAAGATATTACTGCTACATATTATGAACAAAGGTCATCCGCAGGACTGTTAATTTCGGAAGGAAGTCAGATTTCAACCAGGGCATACGGATACACAAATACGCCGGGCTGCTACACCAGGGAGCAAATCGAGGCATGGAAAATTGTCACAGATGCTGTACATAAAGCAGGTGGCAGAATCTTTCTTCAGCTCTGGCATGTCGGACCTTATTCCCATCCGCTGCTACAACCAAATGGTGACCTCCCTCTGGCGGCATCGGCTATGCAACCGGAAGGGCAGGTGCTTACTCCTGAGGGGCATAAAGACTATGTTACGCCAAAACCAATGACAGAAAAAGAGATTCACCAAACTGTCGAAGATTTTGGCCGGGCCGCTGCCAATGCAAAAACCGCCGGATTTGATGGAGTGGAAATACATGGTGCACACGGCTACGTTGTCGATCAATTCCTGAGAGACGGAACCAATAAACGAACAGATGATTACGGAGGTTCTGTCGAAAACAGGTCCCGATTTTTGTTCATGATTGTAGATAAGGTTATTGAATCATGGTCTGCTGACCGGACCGGGCTGAGGCTTTCACCCTCTTTTGAAAGACCGGGCGCCGGCGATTCCGACCAGGCCAATACTTTTAGATATGTGGTAGAAAAACTAAATGATTATCAGCTTGCATATTTGCATATCAGTGAAATGATATCGCCTGACATGAGGAGTAATTATTCCGATAAAACAGCCCTTCCACTTTACAGAAGCATCTATAATGGAACAATGATATCCTGTGGCGGACACACGAAAGAATCAGCTATCCTGGCACTTAATGAGGGTCAAACTGACCTTGTGGCTTTTGGCAAGCTGTTTGTTTCTAACCCTGACCTGGCAGAAAGGTTTTTGAAAGACGGTCCGTTAAATGAAACTGATAAGTCCACCCTGTATCATGGCGGTACCAAAGGGTATATTGACTACCCGTTTTTAGCTTCCTGATTAAAAAATTCGCGGATAAGAAAACCTTTATCTTTGCCGGCTTGTCTATTGACATGAATTAAATAATGAAAATAATAATGAAACACTTTTTATCAATCATTGTGCTATCAGGTTTTTTATTGATAGTTGCAAGTTGTAATAAGGATAACAATGAAGCTGACTCCGTACAGGTCAAGTTCATATTCAATCACCTCATAGGCACTGAAACGGTCCAGTTTGGCAACATGAAATATGTTAGCAAAGCTGGTAATACATACAGTGTAGAGACACTGAAATACTTTGTATCGGATATCACCCTGCACCAGGAAGATGGAACACAGGTAATTTTTGATGCTGAGCATTATGTAGATGCTCGCGAAAGTTCTACTCTGGTATTCAATCCAGGGGCAAGTATCCCTCTGGCTAAATATAATAAACTGACTTTCATTTTCGGTTTGAACGAAACAAAGAATGTCGCCGGCAGATTTCCCAATCCTCCGGAAAGCAACATGGAATGGCCCCTTGCAATGGGAAGTGGCTACCATTACATGAAACTTGAAGGCAAATTTGATTCCGCTGGAGTGACCAAAAACTACCAGGCCCACACAGGCCCATCCATGGGTAACCATTATTATGTAGAAGTTTCACTTACCCAGGATCCTTTTTCATGCGATTGCCAAACTGTAGATATCCGTTTTGATATGGACATTAACAAATGGTGGGAGAACCCAAATACACTTGATTTGAATGATATGTCGATGGTGATGGGTAATTTGGAGATGCAGCAAAAATTGAAGGACAACGGGGCAGATGTGTTTTCTTTAGAAATATTGAAGTAAATAAACTGAATGAAGGATCTGGCAAAAGCCATAGTTATTCTATTTGTCTTGTCGCTGGCAATTAGTTGCAGCAAAAAGGAAGAACCCCAGCCCCCGTCAGAGGTGTTTGATCCAACACCCTATTTGATTGAGATACCAAAAGGATTCCCGGATATGATTATCCCTGACGACAATCCAATGACTGTTGAAGGATTAGAGCTGGGTAAAAAACTTTTTTACGATCCAATACTTTCAGCAGACAACACACAATCATGCGGAAGCTGCCATGCGCAGGAGTTTGCCTTTACAGACAATGGGAAACGTTTCAGTGAAGGTATTGACGGTTCCATCGGGACGCGCAATTCCATGAATCTGATTAATGCAGCTTGGATGCCTGATCTTTTTTGGGATGGCAGGTCTTCCAATCTTGAAGAACAAGCCCTGGAACCGGTACCCAATCCAATTGAGATGCACCTGGAATGGATAGAAGCCATGAAAAAACTGAACAACCATGATGACTATCCAGACATGTTCTTTAAGGCTTTCGGAACCCGGGATATTGATTCCATGCTTGTGGTTAAAGCAATTGCCCAATTTGAACGGACGATGATCTCATCTGATTCCAAATGGGACAAATACCTGAATGGCGAAGCCACTTTATCGCAATCAGAAACCAAAGGGTTTGAGATATTCTTTACCGAAAAAGGAGATTGTTTTCATTGCCATGGCACCATACTTTTTACTGATAACCTTTTTCATAATAATGGGCTCGATTCGGTTTTTTCTGACCACGGATTGGCTGAAGTTACAGCTAACCCAAATGACATTGGAAAGTTCAGGGCGCCAACATTAAGAAATGTTTTCTTTACCGCACCTTATATGCATGACGGCAGGTTTGAAACCATAGAAGAGGTCATCGACCAATACAGCGAAGGAGTAAAATGGTCACCCACCATTGATCCGCTGATGAAGCAGGTAGGGCAGGGAGGCATCAGGCTGAACGAGGAAGATAAACTTAACCTCATTGCCTTTCTGAAAGTGCTTACAGATAGTACCTTTGTAAACAATCCCGATTTCTCAAACCCCACTGAAGGTGAATAAACCAACTCTGGAAATATTTTATAAGCATAGAAAATTATATGGGCATGATGTCAAATGATTCCAGAATCACTCACTTTGCAGCTTTAAATATTACCATATTATTCATTGCATTAATTCCTGCTAAAGTTTTCTCCCAGTTACAATTGGTTCGTGCAGATTCGATACCTGTAACAGTATCAGGAAAACCGTTGAACCTGGCATGGGCAGGCGGATTCAACAGTCCACAGTTTTCGGAGATTGACCTCGATGGCGATGGGGTTAAAGATCTTTTTGTACTGGAACGAAACTTTAACGGCATTGTAAAGACATTTATCAACGAAGGAACTAACGACAGTGTCGATTATCATCATGACTCATTTTACCAGGCCGCTTTTCCCCCTATGAGAAACTGGGCATTGCTTGCGGATTACAACTGTGATGGTAAGGAAGATATCTTTACAAGCGTACCGTTCGGGATCGCGGTATATCGAAATGATTTTTCCAATTCCACCGGTATTAAGTTTACAAAGGTTACCGGTCTTTTGCGGACATCTACTCCACAGGGTGAAGACATTCTGTATGTGAGTCCACCGGATATTCCATCTATAACTGATATTGACAATGATGGTGATCTGGATATCCTCGCCTTTGATATCCTTGGAAAATATGTGGAATACCATAAGAACCAATCAATAGAAAATAATGGTAATTGTGACGAACTGGTATTTGAACTTAAGAACCGCTGCTGGGGCTATTTCTCAGAAAATGAAACCAACAATGGGATCAACCTGTTTGATACCTGTGCTGAAAATGTACCGGACCCTGAAAAAAGCGGACGACATGCCGGATCCACACTACTTGCTGTCGACCTGACCGGTAATCAGGTGAAAGATCTGGTCATAGGAGATATTGCCCACGACAACCTTGTAAAACTTACCAATGGCGGAACAACGACAAGTTCAGGAATGGTAGCTGTTGATTCTGTATTTCCCTCTAATACAATTCCTGTTGACCTGACCACCTTTCCTGCTGCTTTTTATCTTGATGTAAATAATGATCAGCTTAAGGATTTGCTTGTCTCTCCAAACAACCCGAATACATCTGTTAATACCCATTCGGCCTGGTATTATAAAAATACGGGGACACAGGATGCTCCTGAGTTCACCTACCAGGCTGACGATTTTCTTCAGGGTCAAATGATCGATGTGGGTGAGGGCGCCAAACCGGTGTTTTTTGATTATGACAGTGATGGCAAACAGGATATCGTGATTGGCAATTTTGGATACTTTATTGAGTCAGCTACTTTCCAGAGTAAACTTGCTCTCTACAGGAATAATGGAACAAATGCGATGCCATCCTTTGAATTTATTGAAGATGACTACTCAGGTCTCTCAGCCTTTAACTTCAAGGGTGTTTACCCGGCTTTTGGAGATTTGGATAACGATGGAGACCAGGACCTGCTAAGTGGTGACGAAGAAGGAAACATCCATCTTTTTACCAACATCGCCGAGCAGGGACAACCGGCAATATTTGTGCTGAGCGGCCCGAATTACAAAGGAATTGATGTTGGCCAAACAGCCATGCCACAGATTGTGGATGTAGACAGGGATGAACTTCCGGATTTACTCATTGGGGAAAGAAGCGGAACCATCAAGTATTTCAAAAACACCGGAAGCGATACCGAACCTGATTTCTCTTCAAGCCCGACAAATGACCTTTTCGGTGAAATCGATGTGATGCCGGAATGCTGCACCGGTTATAGCTCTCCCTATATGACAAAGGGTTCTGTTGGAAGCTCCATTTTGTACGTGGGTTCTGAAAAGGGCATTTTGTATCTGTTCAACGATATCGACGACAATCTGAATGGCGGGTTTAGCATTGTCGATTCCCTGTTTTTGCATGGTTTAAATGTTAATGTGTCAGGAAGTGATATCAATAGTGACGGCAAAGAGGAACTGGTTTATGGAGAGTATGCAGGAGGGATTGCTATTCTCAAATCAGGAATACCAGTCTTTATTGATGTTACTGAGAGAATGGAAGCGCAAATCGATGTGACGGTTTTTCCAAATCCCGCGACAGACCAACTAAATATCCGCGTTAACGAGCCTGTTGAAAATACTGACTATACTATTCTGCTTACCAATGCTTACGGGCAGTTATTGATGAACAGGAATATCAGCCATGATGAAAATGTGCTGACTTTGAGAATTTCAAATTATCCAAAAGGCATATACCTGCTAAGAATAAGCTCCGAAAACGGGCAAACTACAATGAAGAAAATAGTCGTCAGATAGATCAGAGTTTGCTGATTCTTCTTGCCTTTACCACTTCCGATCCGTTAGTTATCCTGACTAAATAGATGCCGTCCGGCAGGTTGTTTCCAATGGATAACGTAGCTTGTTGATCTGTTAGTTGGTGTTTTTCAACCAATCTTCCATTTACGTCGAAAACCTGCAGGCTTGAGGAAGGTGATACCTGGTCGTTCAATTGATAAGAAACAGATACAGCCGAGCTAAAAGGGTTTGGAAAAGCTGTAATGCTGGTGTTTTCAGCCACTTCGTCAATATCGGTAAACCAGCTTGACATCACCACATTAAGGTTTGTGAGGACACCATTGTCGAGTTCAACATCTTCAATGACTTTTTTCGGATATTCAGGGTGAGCGTACTCGATATTGTAAGTCCCTGATACTACCGTGCCAAAAGCATAATCTCCATTAAGATTTGTTTCTGTGCTAAAATCTGTGTCCATGATTCTTACGGTAACATCCTGCAATGGAGATCCTGTTGTGCTATCAGTAACTATCCCTTCAACATAACAGGCCCTTTTATAATCGGGCCCCAATACATATAATCCTTCCTGGATGTCGGCAGCAACGATGTTCCCTGATGGAAGAAACGGGTAAACTCCCCAGCATCCATTGAAGCCGTTACCGGAATAGTCTGGCGAGGTATCGTATTGACCCACCTCAATAAGGTTGCCGGGTCTGTTGGCGTCATGAACAGTTACACCATCGGCATAGTAAGAGGTGACAAGGTAATCGTTTAATACATGAACATTATGAGGAATGACCATTGATCCTGGGTTTGACTGGACGCGGTCTGTTTCATAAATATTATTCATGTCGGTTACATTGTAGGCAGTAATGAATGCTCCACCTATTTCATCAGTGGTGAAAACGTGCTGCCCATTGTCTGATACCCATGCATTGTGTGTAAACTGGTTTGGTGTACTGGCTGAACCTATTATCGTTGGGGTTTCCGGGTCCGACACATCGATGGCTAACATCATTCCGGCATAGATGGCGCCACCCCAGAGTGTATCTCCACGTGCCATTCCATCATGCAGATAATGGTCATCAAATCTGCCTAGTTCAACCGGATTCATTGGATCACCGGTTAAATCACAAATGATAGCGCCGCCTGATCCGCTGTCAGCTCCGAAAATATAAAGTTTGCCAAACTCATCAATGTAAATATTGTGGACAGTTGTGAAAGAATAAGTTGAACCGGTGTAGTAAGTTGAGCTGCTAATGGTTCCTGGCAATGGATTCATATCTACGATAAGAATTCCGTTACCGCCTTCTGTTGATACATAAGCGTGGTTATTCCAAGTTTTAACGTCTCTCCAAATGGATTGTACCCCTTGTTCGAAATATACCTCAGAAAGAGAAGCAGGGTCAGTTACATCAACAATCGAGAAACCATTATACACTCCCACGAGGGCATATTCATTACCCATTTCATCGGCGTAACCCCAGATGTCACTTAAACTGTTACTGTATGGTAAATGTCCCAGCTGTGTCATGTTTAATTGCCCGAAGGCAAACATGGAACATGCTGCAAAAACAAGAAAGACGGCGATTCTTTTCATAAATTCTGTTTAGCTGTGAGTGCTTGAAAAACCAGGATTGTAATTATCCCGGCTAAAGATTTCGCACAAAATAAATGTAAATTTTTTGATAACGGAAACTTTTTAACATTCGGTTAACACAGAATCATGAGGATTGTTCAACCGGAATAGTTTAGGTTAATTGGGATTTTAATCTCCGCTTATAATATCGGAAAGGAGAGTGTAACTCCAACTGAGTTGTTTATTGGTTATGTCGTGATTAAACAATAATGCCTTTTTTTCGTCGATGTTATATTTAATGCCTGATGCCAGAAAATGTATTCCTTCAGTGGTTTCATATTCAAATTCATTTGTTTTTGTGCCAATATCCCCGGCAATGCAAAGGACTTCAATCCCCCTTTGTTTTACTTTCAAAAGTTTTGGATAAATGTCCTCATAAAAGTTGTTTGGATTGATGCAGTAAAAGCAATCGCCAGGTGGTCCATTTGATATGTCGGGAATTTGATACTCTAAATCATCATTGCCATACATCCAGATTAACTTGTGATGCAGGAGTATCAGGTGAGAAGATTCTGTAATGGAATCCGTTACTGCATCGAAAAGATCTTTTTGATAGCCAACAATGTTGCTGAAACTATCCTGGGTATCCATAACAATGAACGTAATCCCGTTTTTATGGTAGGCGTAAAAAGCTTCTCTGTAGGTAAAATCCTCTATCGTGTTTAAGTACGGATAGTCATGGTTACCGAGGGCCCACAGTGTGTTTTTGTTCCCCACATCAAATACTGAATCAACATACATCATTGATTCTTCAGTTTGAGAGGTGATATACATAAGATCGCCTCCAAGCCAGATCATATCAAACTGACTGTAATCAATACTTTCTGCCAATGAATCCATCGCGTCGTTGTTGCCCGACCTGGTATGGGAGATGTGGATATATTGTGCAGACAGGGGTTCAGGCGGCGGCTGAGGCTCATCTTTTCTACAAGAAGTAAAAAAGATTGTTATCAAAACAAACGATGATATGAATAATGTTAATTGTTTGTTGAACATTTTGGCCTGTACTTTCAATCCAGCGTCAAATGTATTGAATAAAACCGCGTTTTGATTAATCTAATTACATACCTATTGACACAAATCAAAGTCAGTTGGTTGTAAGACGTATTTTTAAATGAAAAGAATTCCAAAATATTATTGTTTCAATAGCCATTTCACCCGATGACCAGCAAATATTTCAGCCAGCCTTCATGGTGGGTCCAGCCCCACAAGCCAACAGCTACCAATGTCATTATCTCCAATATGAAACGAAGACCTGGATTTATTGGATTGTTACCCATATTGCCAGGTTTTTTCCACTATATCCCCAAACCAATAAGACTGACTACTGACTTCATTTACTTAATTTTTTGAGGATAAAACTAATGTTTTCTTCCTGAGACTGATTTGAATCTACATGAATTCCGTAATCAGGCTCTTCCAGCGTGTCAAATTGCGACTGCAGCAAATCCACGGGCATAAAATGGTCATCCCTGTTTTTTATTCTTTGAAGAATGGTTTGATAATCGCCTTTTAAATAGATAAACAAACATTCATCAATAATCCCATTCCTTAATGTTTGTCTGTAAGATTCTTTTAGCGCTGAGCAGGAAATGACAACGAGTCTGCCATGCGATTGCTTCTTTGCCAGCCTGTTCAATAAAACAATCCAGTCATGCCGATCTTCATCGTTCAATGGCTTTCCGGATTGCATCTTCTTAATGTTCTTTTCAGGATGAAAATCATCTCCATCATAAAAAGAGCATCCCAAGGTATCTGCCAGCAATTTACCAATGGTTGATTTGCCGCTTCCCGATACACCCATTACATAGATCACACGATATCTCATTCTCTTTATTTAGATAATAGTGCCAGAGAAAATAAGCCGCAAGTGAACGATACGGTTTCCATTTTTCAGCTTGCAGGATAATCTCATCTTTTGTTTTTGCTTCACTTAATTCTTTTACGCTATTTACAACTGCGATGTCCCCATACGGAAAGATGTCTTTTTGGTTA
The DNA here is from genome assembly GCA_030618545.1 of Chlorobiota bacterium. GTDB lineage: Bacteria > Bacteroidota > Bacteroidia > Bacteroidales > F082 > JAADID01. The sequence goes on along the minus strand of JAUXDH010000010.1, from coordinate 9,054 downwards.
ACGATTTGGGTCATCGGTTGAACTATATTTGTGGTAAGCATTTGCTTTCATGAGTCTGATATCTTTAATACAACATTACCGGTTTTCTGACCTGTTAAAACATAAGTAAAAGCGTCTGCAACCTTGTCCAATGAATATGTTCTGTCAATAACGGCTTTGAACTTTCCTTCTTCAATGAGTTTTTTCATCAAAAGCACACTTCCTCTGCGATCAGCAGGGTATGGAAATATGACTTTTTTCCCTCCAGGTATCGGTGTTAAAATGGCAAAGAAAAGATTTTGGGCCATAGGACCTAATTCAGACGAAATATACACACCTCTGGGTAATAACAATGGTTTGCACTTTCCATATGTGCTTTTGCCAACTGCATCGAAAACAAAATGATATTTTCCATCAGTTTTAGTGAAGTCCTCTTTGGTATAATCAATTACTTTACCGGCACCTATCGATTTTATTAATTCAATGTTTATTGTGTTGCACACGGCAGTCACATCTGCACCAAAATATTTTAAAAGCTGAACCATGGCAGAACCGATTGCTCCTGTGGCACCATTAACGAGCACTTTATCTCCACCTTTCAACTCTACTTTATTGATAAAATTATATGCATAATGTGCACCTTCTATGCTGGCAGCAGCTTGCTCATAGGATATGCTATCAGGCATGGTTGAAATTGCATTGTCTTCCGAAAGTGTCATGTATTCAGCGTGGGAAAGTAAACCACCATCATCAAATCCAAAAACATTATCCCCGACTTTGAACGATGAAATATTTTTTCCAATAGCTTCAATCTTACCGGCAAAATCGGTTCCGAGAATCTGCTTTTTTGGTTTGAAGAAGCCAATCATAAACCGCATAATAAATGGTTTCGCCGTGAGCATGGCACAATCTGACCTGTTAACGGTAACCGCAAATACTCTAATCAACACTTCATCGTCTTTCGGAACAGGTCTATCTACCTCTTTAAGTTGAAGGACATCCGGTGATCCGTATCGTGTGTATACAATTGCTTTCATTGCGGCATCTATTAATTCTGGATTGGTTCTATAAAAGTATTGAACTTTCTCTTCTTCTCATTACTGAAAACAATAAAAGAGTATTAATTCTCACGCAGCATCTCTGCTATCTTAGGGCGGGTCTTCTTGATCTGCTCGTAGTCCAGTTCCAATCCCAGTGGGCCAAGGGTACTTCCGAAGAAATCGTAAATTCCTTCTACAGCTTCGAAAGGAACTGTAACCGATCCCAAAGCAGTGGATCCGGCATTGTTCTTTATGGTTGCATCAGCGCCATTGGTTATCAGAGTTTCGACAATTTCCATGCGGCAAAAAAAAGCAGCAGTGTGAAGGGGAGTTGATCCCTCATAATTTTTGAAATTCACATCTGCACCGGCTTCTATCAAAACCAAAGCCGCCTCGGTTTTCCCAAATACTGCTGCAGTGATCAAAGGGCTGGAACCACCCGATGGCTCACTTTGATCAAGGTCCGACCCAACTTGTATGTGTTGCCTGATGGCTTCCAGGTTACCCTGTATAACTGCCATGTGGAGTCCTACAACAGGTTGTGATTGGTTTGTTTGTGAAACCTTTGCAGGTTCATTATCAGTGATTCTTTTCGCACTACTTCCGAAGTACACTATGGCAAAAAGAACTACAGCAATTGATGCAACTTTCATAATCCTCAGACCAATGGTACTCTTAAATAAATGGTTGTAGGCGTACACAAGGATATTGCTGACAGCAAAAGTCAGGATTGTCAGAACCAGCAATTTAACCATAGCAGGGAGGGGTATGCTTACCAGGATCAGGGCAATCAGTCCCATGACGATCATATGAATGATATATACGGAATAAGAGTTTTTATTTAGTTGAAGCATTAAGTCGTTTCTTTTGTTGAAATTGAACCTGAAAACATGAATAAAAATGTACAGGAAGCTTAACATCGACAGGAGAACAGATGTGTAATAAAGAACCCTGTCAACCGACTCTGAAATAAAAAAATAATTTCTTCCGGGTTCAACCATATTGAAAAAGAAATTCAGGGCTACCACAGTGAAAACTGACAATGCGATTGTTAACACTACATTTGATAAAATATAAACCTTCCTGTTTTTATAGTTTGATTCGAATACTTTGAGTTTGTAGCATAAAGAACCCAAAAGAAAAGCCAGAAAATAAACCAGCAGCCGTTCTCTTTGAAAATGAAGAAGTGGTGAATGAAACCAACCTCTAAGGTCGGCATATGAAATGACCAGACTATAAATTAAACCGATGATAAAGGTTAAAATGACACCGGTTTTTAAAGAAATTTTAAAGCGTAGCAAATTGGTTTTGGACATGACCAGATACAAAACCTGGAACAGAAATAGAACAGGCAGAAACCACAACCAGCTTTGGGCCGGATTATTGGCAAAAAAGCTTAAAACAGTTCCTGCTCTCTGGAATAAATGAAAATAGGTATACCATTCTTCCTGGGGCAAGCCCCTTGAATAAAGAAATATTGCTTTATAGGCAGGGATCAGGGTTAATACGGCTACCAACCATGGTAGCATTATCCTTTTGGATTTGGATTTGATAAAATCCCAACTGCTTTTGCTTTTTAATGAATCAGATATGAAATAACCTGAGATGAAGAAAATAATGAACATAACGAACAAGTCCAGATACATTCGTATTAATCCGATTGAGTTGCTTTTAACAGGATCAACTACTATCCAGGTGTTTTCCAGTACAGGTTCATAAACGAGTCCTGCGTGAATTACAACCACTAAGAAAATCAGAAATGTTCTTAAGTTGTCTAAAAAATAAATTCTTGTTTTCATGATTTCATAGTTTTAAAGTTTGACATTTTTTCCATGGTGTAAAGGTCCGTCAGGCCATGATGCACCACTAATCAACTATGAGGTCAATTATATCAAGTTTGTCGATCTTTTAATAATTATGTTGCATGGGTATAAATTATGACGCAACGGTTGTATCTTTCTTCATTATTCTTATCTTTTGCAATGAATTGCTAAGTTCGATTTAACCATTCACAACAATGCCAGATGCTCACTCCAATAAGAATGATTTTTTAAGCAAGATCACAGAAATTATAGAGGAGAATATATCCAATGAGCAGTTCGGAGTATCTGAGCTTGCACGTGAAATAGGAATGAGCCGGTCCAACCTGCTTCGTAAAATAAAAAAGTTAACCAATTTATCCGCCAGTCAGTTTATCCGGCAAGTACGTTTGCAAAATGCAATGGAATTGTTGAGGCAGGCTTCCTCAAATGTTTCAGAGGTATCCTTTAAGGTTGGTTTTAACAGCACATCCTATTTCATCAAATGTTTCCACGATTATTATGGATACCCGCCAGGGGAGGTTGGGAAAAGAGATCTTGGCGAAAGTGATTCCGTTCAAAATGACCAGCCTAAGAAAAAAAGAACGATAGAATTGATTGGAGCAACTATTCTGATTGTTTTACTGACAATTGTGCTCATCTTTATTTTTAAGCCATTTTCATCCAAAAATAATAAACTTGAAAAATCAATTGCAGTTTTACCATTCAAGAACGATAGTAATGATTCAACCAACGTTCATATAATTAATGGACTGATGGAATCAATACTGAATAATCTTCAAAAAATTGAAGATCTAAGGGTGATCAGCAGGACCTCCGTTGAAAAGTACCGAAACAACCCGAAAACAATATCAGAAATAGCGAGGGAGTTGGATGTGCATTATTTTGTAGAAGGCAGCGGCCAAAAAATTGGAGATCAAATTCTACTCAACGTTCAATTGATTGAAGCGCCAGGCGATAACCATTTGTGGGCTGAACAATACAACAGGGATGCAATAGATATTTTTAAGCTGCAGAAGGAAGTTGCAAAAAACATTACGGATAAAATAGAGGTTATCATCACACCGGAAGAAGAAGAAAGGATCAACAAAGCCCCGACCGATGACCTCGTTGCCTATGACTATTTTTTAAAAGGGCTTGATTTACTGAATAAACCGGAGCGTGACAAGCTGGAAGAAGCAATTCAATATTTTAAAAAGGCAATAGAACATGATAATGAATTTGCACGCGCATATGCAGCTATTGCAATAGCTTATTACCTTATGGATGAGCACAAGGCTGAAAAGAAATATGCTTCGCAGATTAATTATTACGCTGATAACGCATTATTATTCGATTCGCAGTTGCCCCAGAGTTTAATTGCGAAGGCCTTGTTTTATATGAATAGTGAAGAATATGAATTGGCTGTACCTTATCTTGAGAAGGCACTCGAGTACAACCCGAATTATGACCTCGTCTATGTTTTTCTGGTTGACCTTTATGTAAATCATCTTCCCAATACAGAGAAATACCTGGAATACGCACTTAAGGGGATTCGGTTAGATATCGGAGCATATGATTCAATTACAACAAGCTTTATTTATTTACACATAAGCAATGCGTTTATACAATCCGGTTTTGTTAATGAAGCTGAGAAGTACATTAACAAGTCATTGGAATATTATCCGGAAAATCTATATTCAGAATATGTAAAAGCCTATATCCTGTTTGCTAAGAATAGGGATCTCAGGCGAACAAAAGAACTTTTGATTGTAGCACTTGATAAAGATACCAACAGGTTGGATATCGTTCAGGAAGTTGGGAAGATTTGTTATTTCATGAGGGATTATGAAAGTGCTTATGTTTATTATAAAAGATTTATAGAGATTAAGGAAGCGCTTAATCTGGATATTTACAGAGGCGAAGATGCAAAAATTGCAGTCGTGCTATCCAGGATGGGATTAGCAGAGGAATCTGAAAAATATCTGCTGAATTTTAAGGAATATGCTGAAAACGATAAATCAATCTATAAAGATCTAAGTCTCGCAGCTTATTATTCTTACAAAGGAGACACAGAAAAAGCGATTGAACGAATGAAGTTGTTTTCGCAACAAGACAATTATCATTACTGGATAATTCTATTTTTAGAAATCGATCCTTTAATGGATAATATTAAAGACCTTCCTGAATTCAAGAAGTTATTTAATGACTTGGAAATCAAATTCTGGAATAGTCATAATCAGTTTAAGGCTTCTCTTGAGGAGAAAGGATTAATCCTATAAAACTGTCCGTGAATAAACCCCTTATTGTTTATTCATTTTGAAGAATCACCTTTAATATCCTGCAATAAATCATTCACCATAATTCACTTCCTGCTTTTTATATTCCTTCATTTGTTGGGTGGGTTCAATGATGGAGTAACCTCTCCACAGGTTTTCGTCAAACTGATCAACATAGATGACTTCCATATGTTTCTTTTGTTTAAACCCTGCAAATTGAGTATCCGAAATGTCCATGTCATCCAAAACCAAATATTCAATCGATTCTTCCATTTTAACAGAGAGATTGATACCCACTTTTAACTCATTAAGTTTTTTGTCGAACAGGAATCTTTTTCTTTTTTTTAACAGAGCAAGATTTCTGTCGATAGTGGCATTGGAACCAGTTCTGTTAGAGAAATACTTCAACAAATAATTATTGTCTTTCTTTTCAAAATAGATTGAACCGCTAAACTGATTTTCTGTATATCCAACGCCTAAAAGATGGAAATCTGTGCCGGTTTTGTCCGGCGCATATTCGTAATCCGCCCTGATCAAAGCAAATGTATTTATTGCGATATACATTCTGCCTACGTATAAGCCACTATTGTCAGGTTCAAAATCAATAATGTAAACGTCTTCTCCATTCACCCGTGTACCTCCTGCAAGCGTGTATTTGTATTTGCCGGTTTTATGCAGGAATTCCCATTGGTCTTTATCATCAAGTAAACTATAGCCGAGTTGATAATTAACATACCGACCGTAGTGAGTGAGTTTCCGGCGGTTTTCAATCAGGGAATCAATCTTAGTTTCTTCATTTTCTTCTTCAAGATCTAGTTTTGTCCCGAAAATTCCACTTCTTATTTTCCAGTATTCCTTTTCTCCGGTATTGGCAAGGATACTTTCAAAGATCGATTCTAATTGTTTAAGGTCGTCAATATATTCCTCTTTAAGGGATACCATCCGGATGGGATCGATTTTGATTGTTACGGAATCGTCTTGATTTTCGTTAAAATAAAAATGACCTAAGAAGTCTGTGTAGGAAGTAACATGCTCCGGTGTTCTTTCTTCAATCGTTTTAATCATTTCCCGATCCAGTTCATCGATGGTGCTTTTTTTATACTTGAGTTTGAATTCAACGATATCCGCAATTTCTCTTTCACGAATAAAGGTTTGCTTCCTGCTGGTCGTTCGTTTATAATTCGAGTCTTTATTTTCCAAAACTTTTTTTACAATTGATACCAGATCAGGGACACTTCCAAAAATGACCGTTTCACTCAAATTAATGATCTCTTCTTTTAAATACACAACGGAAGTCGTGTCCAATTGTCCAACAGTTATCTTTTTGGTTTTATAGCCAATGTATTGAAAACGCAAAGTATCTGTTGTTTCCAGACCCGAAATATTCATCGAGAAATGTCCTTTCTCATTGGTAATGGCACCTGTGTTTTTGTGCAGAACATAAATGTTGGCGTAAGGCAGCGGCGTTTTTTTATCCATGTCAAGAACCAATCCTCTTATTTCTTTGTCAGCCATATCAGCTTTTAGGGTATCAAAAACTGTAGGGATGGGTTTTGTCTGGGAATGAAGGGGCACAAAGGATATTAAAATAAAAAGTGTTGACAACAGATATACTCTTTTCATGTTTTCTGTTCGTTAAACTATTGATGCTCACATTTCCTTCTTCGAAATTCACTATAGCGCCTGTGTATACCACCGATGCTGTTTACACAACTATTTCATAAGTTCAAATAATCGCAGGAAAGTGCAGCTTGTTACTGGACGAAAATAATTCATTTTAGTTACAATCTTCTCCATAAGAAATTTTTAGGAGATAGGATCTGAGCAGAAAAATATTTGGAGTTGAATTATCTTTGCATTCTCTTTTGGTGTCTATATTTTATTCCAAACTTCTCAAGTTCTTCAAGAACGGGATTGTATATCTCGTTGTATATAGGCAATACCGAACCTCTTATGGTGATTTTTCCTTCCAGGATCAATCTTGCAGCGATAGCTACAGGTAGTGAAACCGTCCTGGCCATTGCACTATCACCTCCCGGAATCCCATTAACTACCATTGTTGATGACCATTTTTCTTTTCTGCCCTTAAAGTCAACGAGAATATCATCATGTATTATTGCCATGTCTTTTTCATGTGGTTGATACGACATTTTTTTCAGCATCAAATCAACCAATACATCTACATTCGTACCTTTATTAAACGTTATCTGTTTGTCTTCAAAGAACCCCAGCCATCTTAACCTATTAATAAAATCATCTTTGGTATCAAGATTAAAATAATCGGCAATTGCCTCAGATGCCTCTTTGGATGAGTTTACAAGGTGACTCATAAACTCATTGTAGGTCAAATTCTCATAGTTATTAACAGTTTGAGATTCTAACAGGTTCAGCTTTATGAACTTTCTTAAGGTATTGCACCACCCTGTAAATCTTAGCAAACCCCTGTAGAAACTTACATCATCATCAAGTTCGTATGGCTCTTTATATACTGCACATTCTCTGTTGGGATATGTTTCAAATGTTCCCAACCCTTCAAGATCAACAAGCCGGAAATGATCAAATAGATTTGTTGCCTGAATAATTTTGCCCTCCTTAATATATTCACCGGAAGCCATTGCTGACTTCATCAGTCCTTTTGGATTCCATGAAAACTTGTAGCCAAACGGATTCCTGTTATCTTCAAATGATGGCAATCCTGCCCCATAAGAATCAAGGCTAATAACTTTACCTCCTTTTCTTTTTATTTCATCAAGTGACTTTTTGATACCCATGTGATCAATGCCCGGGTCTTCACCAATTTCGTTTAAGATAATCACATCTGCTTTTTTAGCCTCCCCGTCCATAGCTGTTACTTCGGGAATTGTAAAGTCTGTATGTATCATATGCTTTTTGTGCCTGATACATATCTTAGTTGATTCTACCTGGAAGGCAGGTGGGATGAAGTTAACTACGAGATCGGCCTGGGGAACCAGTTTGTCAAGTGTTACGAAATCCGTAGCATCCCATTGAATAGCAACAGCATTTTCTCTTCCTCCTATTATCTCATGAGCTTTTGACACGGTTCTTGTAGCAATAGTTACATGATAATTGCATTGATCCAAAAAATAATCTACGGCCGGTTTAACTACCATCCCGGCACCTAAAACTAAAATTTTCTTTTTATCCATAATGAGGTTCATTGGTAAGATTGACAAATTTAATATTGTTTATCCATCAATTGTTGAAACACTTCCAAATACTTTGACACATGATAGCCATCTGCCAGACCATGATGAACATAAACAGCTACCGGCATGATCCACCTGTCATCCTTCAGGAATATCTTTCCGAATGATATCTTTGGTTCACTCTCGTCGGTGCCATATCTTCTTGGGTGAGTTAAACCTGTAAACCTGGTCCAGGGAATAGAAGAATAATGGATCACATCACTGCGCTGTGCATGAACATTTAATCTCATTCCAACCGAGTTTTTAACACCATCAATCTCCTTTTTCAGTGATTGGTTAAAATTTTCAAAACTATTGTTGAATGGCACAAAGGTCACCCCGAAGGTGCCATCCTCCCTGCCTATTGTGGCAGAGGCATGTATTTCATCAAAGATCACAACCTCTTTTTCAACGATCCTGTACCTGAACTCCTCAATCTCATTGACAGCCATTAGGGACTTGTGCAAATACCAGGCAAAAAAAGAATGGTTGTTTTCCTTTGAAGCGTTATAAGCTTTGGTGCAATCAATCTCTGATACCAGCCCGAAAAACGGTTCATCAAACTGAGAGAAAAACTCGTAATGCTCTTTCCTGTTCCAGTTTTCTATATCAAGTAGTTTCATTCAGGTTTTTAATTCTTAAAAGACCGTGCCGCTAAAATATTGATATCTGAGCTATTCAGACGCTGTTTTTCAAAATCGTTGGCAATCTCCTTTGGTATGTAATAATCTCATTTAGGAAATAAGCCCCT
>JAUXDH010000135.1 GCA_030618545.1 Chlorobiota bacterium | reverse complement strand
TCGGGGCTATTGATTTACGCACCTTTGGTGCTTTACGGTAGACCAACTTGATTAAAGACAGATAAGAATTACTTCCGGAGAAACCAGTTGTAATTTGAACAATTCTTTAATATGGGTGTTCAATGCAGAAAACAGGAAAGAATGATTTATCACGGTATTCCACCCTTCCATTTTTTCAGCCAATGAATTACTCGTCTTCTTTCTGTGATTCTTCGTATTCTTTCAGCAGTTTATCCTGTACATCGCCAGGAACTTGCTGGTAGGCATCGAAAATCATGTAAAAAGTACCACGACCTGAAGTAATGGAACTAAGCGATGTGGAATACCTTGAAATTTCTGCCATAGGCACTTTGGCTTTGATTACCTGATTCTTGCCTTCAGAATCCATCCCCATAATGATCGCGCGGCGGCCCTGTAAATCGGTCATCACTGCTCCCATCATTTCTTCCGGAACCCAAACTGTTAAGTCATAAACCGGTTCCATAATCTTCGGGCCGGCTGCTTTGAAAGCCTGGCTGAAGGCATTACGACCTGCCAGTTTGAACGAGATCTCGTTGGAATCAACCGCGTGCATTTTGCCGTCGTATATGTAAACAACGATATCACGGGCATATGACCCGGTCAACGGTCCTTCTGTCATTCGTTCCATTAGCCCTTTCATGATCGCCGGCATAAACCTGGCATCAATGGCTCCGCCTACAATACAATTGTTGAAGATCAGTTTACCTCCCCAGGGCATGTCATGGGTTTCCGTTTTACGAACATTAATGTCTGTAGGGTTTTTGTAACCTTCGAAATAGGGCTGAATCATCATGTGCACCTCTCCGAATTGTCCGGCGCCACCAGATTGTTTTTTGTGGCGATAATCTGCTTTTGCAGATTTAGTAATTGTTTCCCGGTATGGAATCTTTGGAGTGTAGATATCAACCTCAATTTTATGTGCATTGTTCATGTACCATTTTACCGTGTTGATGTGAAATTCTCCCTGGCTCTTGATAAGTAATTGCTTCAATTCTCTTGAAAACTCAATGCCTAGTGTTGGATCAGTGCGGTGCATTTCATTCAGAACGGATCCAAGTTTCTCATCATCAGCAGAGTTTTCCGCTTTAATGGCAACTGTGAAAAGCGGTTCAGGAATCTTAAAACTCTCAATGGAAATCCCGCCCAATTTTGCATCTATCAACGAATCACAGGTATGGACATCCTTGAGTTTGATGGTAACAGCAATATCCCCGGCAGCAACCGTATCAACCTTTTCACGATTTTTACCATTCAGTAAAAACATCTGAGAGATTCTTTCCTTGTTGCTTGTCCTCGAATTGATCAGGTCCTGTCCTTCGCGTACCGTTCCTCCATAAACTTTAAAATAAGAAACTTCACCGAGGTGTTGTTCTATAGAAGTTTTAAAAATGAAAAGTGCTGTGGGATCTCCCGGATCACTTTTAAAAGTTTTATCCCCTGATGTTTTCTTTGCGGGCATGGTATCGGGAGATGGACACGCGTGATCGATAAAGTCAAGGATACGTGAGGTGCCAATTCCATGCTTAGCTGAAGAACACATGACGGGGAAAATGCTTCGTGTTGCCATGCCCAGACGAATACCTTCACGCATTTCATCCATGGTAAGGGTGTCGTTTTCAAAATATTTTTCCATCAGTTCTTCGTCACCTTCAGCAGCTTGCTCAACGAGTGCCAGGTGCAGTTTTTCGGCTTTGTCTTTTTCTGAATCAGGAATATCCGTAGCTTCAGGTTCACCACCGCCATCCTTGAATTTGAGCTGCTTCATAAGTACCAGATCAATGACGGTATCAAAGCCCTCACCGGAGTTCAATGGGTATTGTACAACGGTTACTTTATCTCCAAAGTAATCCTTCAACGCCCTGATGGTGTCGTCAAAGTTGGCGCCGTGATGGTCCAGTTGGTTTATTGAAAAAAGAACCGGACTGCCGGCAATTACTGTTTGTCTCCATGAAGTTTCAGTGGTAGCCTCAACACCAGCCTGCCCGTTGATCATGAATACTGCTGTATCCACAACACTCAATGCTGCAATGGTATCCCCTACAAAATCAGAAAATCCGGGAGTATCAATGATGTTTATTTTGGTCTCGTTGTAAATCGTATGCAACAAAGTTGAATGCACCGAGTTTTCGCGCTCCATTTCTATCGGCCTGTAATCAGAAGCAGTGTTCTTGTCTTCCACTGTCCCTCTCCTGTTTATCATCTTTCCTTCGAACAGCATGGATTCACCCATTGTTGTTTTTCCCGACTTTGCTCCACCAATCAGGGCAATATTCCTGATATCCTTTGTTTCATAAACCTTCATAATATTCAAATTCTTAATTAATTAGCACTTATTTTTTGCAGGAGCGCAAATGTAAAAAAATTAACGAAAGTTTTGGACTCCTGTAAGTTATTTAGACCGATTACACTTTTTTCAGCATAGCTATCTTTCGGCTTATTTCTTCCCATTGGTCATCTTTGATTCGGGCGCCAATTGTTTCAATAGTATTCGAGGCAAGCATAGAACCGATGACCCCTGAATCCTGATAGCTATAACCGCCGGTCAATCCATAGAGGAATCCTGCCGCATAGGCATCACCGGCGCCGGTGGTGTCCTGAACTTTAGCAGGAATGGGCTCCACAACAAACAACTTATCCCCAGATTTCACAAAAGAGCCTTTGCTGCCCACTTTCACCACAGAGATACCTGTTTTACCTGCAATGGTGTGAAGCGCTGTTTCGGGTTCCTGTCCGGTAAAGGCCCTGGCTTCCTCCTCGTTTGCAAAGATGATGTCAACGTATTTTTCAACCATCTCATGCAGGAATTCGAGGTTGGCTTCCACCACATTGTAACTAGCCAGATCCAGTGACACTTTCAATCCTGCTTTCTTAGCCAGACGGAGCGCTGTTTCCAGGAGCTCATGATTTTGTACAAGGTAACCTTCAACATGCATCATATCAAAACCCTCAAAATTCTCAGGTTTCAGGCTGCCGCCTGACAACTCAATGGCTGCACCAAGGTAAGTGCCGAACGTACGCTCACTGTCCCGGCTGATCAATGTACTGGCAATTCCTGTGGGAGTGTCGCTGAGATTCAGGATTGGATGAATATGATTTCGAACCAGGTCTTCACGGAAAAACTCACCGGTTTCATCCTTTCCAATAGTGCCGATATAGGCAGTTTCCACCCCTAGTTTGGCGAGGCCGTGAATGGTGTTTGCCGCCGATCCCCCTGAAGCCATTTCCCGGGGAAGGTGTATGCTCCTTTCTGCAATGAGTGTCTTTTTCTTTTCATCCACCAAGATCATGCTTCCTTTCGGGAGCTCCAGATCATTGAGCAGTTTGTCATCATCAATGCGGATCAACAGGTCAACCAGCGCGTTTCCTATGCCTAATATTTTTGCCATATTCTTTTGAATTTAAAAGGCGGCAAAGGTAGCTAAATAAGGTGCACAAAACCTTAAGATCCTCCACCTCACCGCAAGTACCTCATACCTTTGCGCCTCTGCGTGAAACCATAATATCCCCCACCTCGCCGCGCCGCCGCGTCGCCGCGTGAAACCCCCTCACCGCGTCGCCGCGTGAAACAACATTAAAACCTACATTTGTCCTTCATGAAAAAGAAGCTCCTGAACATCCTTTTCTGGTCAGTTATTTCCGCTGCCTTTATTGGCCCCGGTACAATAACCACCGCTGCAAAAGCAGGAGCATCATACGGCTATTCCCTTTTATGGACACTGGTATTTTCAACAATCGCCTGCCTGGTGCTGCAGGAAGCCGCCGCAAGATTAAGCATCGTCAGCAACAAAAGCCTTGGAAAAGCCATTGCAGACAAGTACCGTGGTAAATCATGGGGGTGGTTGATATTCGCCCTGGTGATTGGCGCCATCATCCTCGGCTCGGCCGCGTATGAAACGGGCAACCTGATTGGCGCTTCATCGGGTTTAATCATTATTTTTTCTTCTGATCCAAGGATATGGGTAGTTATCATCAGTGTGGTTGCCGCTTCAGCCCTTCTGTTTCCCGGCTTACAAATACTGGCCAGAATGCTTGGATTTCTTGTTGTGGTTATGGGGCTGGCCTTCCTGCTGACAGCTATCTTATTGAAACCAGACTTCCCCCGGATTTTACAGGGAGCGTTTTTGCCTTCATTTCCTGATGGCTCAAATCTTCTTATCCTTGGATTGGTAGGAACTACCGTGGTGCCTTATAATCTTTTTTTGGGATCAGGCCTTGCCGACAAATCACAAAGCATCAAAGAGATGCGGTTCAGTCTTGCCGTGGCGATTATTTTAGGTGGAATTATTTCGATGGCAGTACTTGTGGTTGGAACTTCTGTGCAGGGTGAATTTTCTTTTCCGGCACTTGGGGATGCGCTCTCTTCAAAGCTGGGATTATGGGCAGTCTGGTTTTTTGGAATCGGTTTGTTCGCTGCCGGTTTTTCCTCTGCCATCACAGCGCCACTGGCTTCGGCGCTTACAGCAAGAGATCTCTTTCAAAAAGAAAATAATAGTATCTGGAAAAGTCGTGGCAGGTACTTTATCATTACATGGGGATTGGTTTTGTTGGCCGGCCTGGTATTTGGCTCCATCGGGCTGAAGCCTGTTCCTGCCATCATCGCAGCCCAGGCATTGAATGGCCTGATCCTTCCTTTTATCAGCATTTTTCTCTGGCTGGCCATAAACGACCCTGATTTAATGGGAAGGCAAAATGCCAATTCAACCGGTGCGAATATCATGTTTGGTTTTATAGTTTGGATTGCTACCTTGCTTGGCATACAAAATCTGGCCAATGCCTTGATGAAAGCGCTTTCCTTCGAATACCAGGGAAGTCTGACAGCAGTCCTTGCCATTTTGGCTTTTTTAATCACCTTATTTTTCTTTTCCAGGGTACAGAAGAAGAAATGAGTAAAGAAAGATCATTCAACATATTTGTCGATACCGGTGGTACCTTCACCGACCTGATTGCCCATGACAGTGATGGAAACAGCTACCGCAGGAAGATTCTCAGCAATGCTTCTATCAGGGGAAAGATCACAGGATTTCAGGATTCCAGCACCTTAATTATAGAAGAAAACTGGGAGCCTGGTCGGGATATGTTTTCCGGATTTATTTTCAGGATCATTGATAAGAAGAGGGTCTTTGAATCGATTGTGCTTTCCTATGACATTAAGAATAAACATCTGACAATAGAAAATCCAGTTCCTGAAGAATACATTGGAAATGAACTTTCATTTGAACTCTTAAGCGGGGAAGAAGCGCCGGTACTTGCAGCACGATTGGTTACTGAAACTGCCCTGGCTGAGGAATTGCCAACAATTCATATGCGTTTGGGATCCACAAAAGGAACCAATGCCCTTCTTGAGCATAAAGGGGCTCGTGTGGCTTTGTTTATTACCAGAGGATTTGGGGATCTACTGGAGATTGGCACCCAGCAAAGGCCTGATATTTTTAGCCTGAACATTGAAAAACATAAGCCACTTCCTGAAATTATCATCGAAGTTGATGAGCGAATTGATTCAGGAGGAAATATTTTAAAAAAGCTAAATGCGGAACAGTACAGTGGAACTGTCGCGGAATTAAAACAAAGCGGAATAAAATCTGTTGCTGTCGCTTTTCTTCATGCATATAAAAATCCAAAGCACGAACTTGAGTTCAAAGAATTCCTGGAACAGAATGGCATCAAATACATTTCTGTTTCCTCAGAACTTTCTCCCTTGATCAAGATCCTTGAAAGAGCAGAATCATCAGTGGTCAATGCCTACCTGGCGCCTATCATAGATAATTATCTGAAGAAGGTTTCAGTGGTGGTTGGAAAAGACCTCCTTGTGATGAACAGCGCCGGAGGCCTTGTTAATTCCGAAACTTTCCATCCGAAGGACAGTTTGCTCAGCGGTCCGGCCGGGGGAGTGGTGGGTGCGGCGTCCATTGGCAAAGATGCCGGAATCGAGAAACTGATCACTTTTGACATGGGCGGGACCAGTACGGATGTTTCCAGGTACAACAGCGCCTTCGATTACAGCTATGAATTAGAAATAGGTGATGCCAAAGTTTACAGTCCTTCGATAGCCATCGAAACGGTAGCTGCAGGCGGTGGTTCAATTTGTGCTTTCGATGGATTTAAACTCACCGTTGGACCTGAAAGTGCCGGAGCGGATCCGGGACCGGCATGTTACGGGGCAGGAGGGCCGCTGGCATTAACGGATGTGAACCTGCTTCTTGGACGAATGGACATCAGCAGCTTCGGAATTCCTGTGAAAATGGAAGATGCTGAAAAGAGAATCGGAGAATTGATTCACCAGATGGATGCCCGGTCAGAAAGCAAACATCAAAAAGAACAGTTGCTAACAGGCTTTCTTGAGATCGCCAATGAGATCATGGCAGGGACGATTAAAAAGATATCCACCTTAAAAGGCTTCGACCCGGCAGGGTATGCTCTGATGGCCTTCGGTGGTGCAGGGGGGATGCATGCATGTGGAATTGCGCAGTTGCTTAATATTAAACAGATAATTATTCCCAGGGATGCCGGATTACTCAGTGCTTTTGGAATAGGAACCGCTTCTGTTGAAAGGTTTGCCGAGCAACAGGTGCTTCAATTGCTGGATGATTTTTACAACGATTCAGAGCAGGTTTTTAACAATCAGATTGAAAATGCCAACGAAAAGTTAAGTAGTGAATTAGCTGAAGATGTAATGATAAACGTCGATCTAAAAGAAGCTGCTATGCGTTTTATCGGACAGGACAGCACCATAAATGTGAATTGGCAGGGCAGCAAGGAGCAGCTCATCAACAGCTTCAGGAAAAAGTATGTGGATTTGTACGGGCATTGGGTAGAGAACAGGGATATTGAAGTGGAATCCATACGGGTAAAAGTTTCGGCAAAGGATGAGAAGAAGCGGTTTGCCAGGGATATGAATCAGGTAAACACTAAACCTGAAATCAGTCACTTCATTAAATCATGGAACGGATCAGAATGGGTGGATGTTCCGGTTTTTCTGCGAGACTGTCTTAAACCCGGGCATTCGCTGGATGGATTTGCAATTATCACCGATGACAAGAGTACCACTGTTGTCGAGCAAGGCTGGACACTCCGGGTAGACGTACAGGAAAACCTGATATTGAATAAAACGAAAACAGAAATCCAGCAATCAAAATCAATTCAACAAAACCAGGAAACAAAACTGGAGCTGTTTACAAATCGTTTCATGTCGGTTGCCTCAAATATGGGAGCCATTTTGCAGCGTACAGCGCTTTCCGTGAATATTAAAGAGCGGTTGGATTTTTCCTGCGCCCTGTTGGATACCGGTGGTTACCTGGTGGCTAATGCCCCCCATATTCCTGTTCACCTTGGAAGCCTTGGCATCTGTGTTAGAACCTTGCTGCAGCACGTCAATTTTGAAGAAGGGGACACCATTGTTACCAATCACCCATTTTATGGCGGATCTCACCTTCCTGATGTCACCCTGGTCACCCCTGTTTTTTCAAAGGGGAGCAGAGTCGGATTTGTTGTAAATCGTGCCCATCACGCGGAGATTGGCGGAATAGCTCCAGGATCAATGCCTCCATCAGCAACAAATCTTGCGGAAGAGGGAGTCACAATCTCTCCTTTCCACCTTGTAAGGAAAGGCATACCCGATTGGACCGGCATGAAAAGTATTCTTGAAAATGCTCCTTACCCATCACGGCTTGTTGATGAAAATCTGGCAGACCTGAATGCCGCACTTGCAGCAAACATTGAAGGTGCAAACACTTTTGAGAAACTTGTTAATCAATTCGGCATTGATGAGGTTTTGCACTACATGGACCTTCTTAGAAATCATGCCACAAATAAAATGCGGAAAGTG
>JAUXDH010000049.1 GCA_030618545.1 Chlorobiota bacterium | reverse complement strand
CGGTTTTTAATTCAGAACCTGCATTCACCGAAACATACTGATCCTGCGTGGCCAGTTCTGCTGTGGTTCCAATGGCTAATTGGGCTGCATGGAAAAAATAGGGCTCATTGAATTTATCCACCCGGTCGTTAACTGAATGATAATAAGGATTGAAATCATCGCTCCAGTAGCCTTCAATTAATAATACGGCAGCATATCCGTAGTTCCAAAAACTGGCATGGTCACTGGCGCCTGTACCAGGGCTTTGTACTACGGGATCAAGGGCGAGCTCATATTCTGAAATGACATTCTCCATAACATTTGCTATCGCAGCCGAAGAGGTGTTCAAATTAGAATGGATTTCAACCAGTCCATCATCATCCGAATCCCAGCCAATCATATCTATGTTGACTACCGCTCCTATATTCATACCAATATTTTTGGCCTCCTTGGCATAATTGTTACTTCCTCTTAACCCAATTTCCTCCTCATCCCAGAGGCCGTAAACTATGGAATAAGGGAACTCAACATTTGAAAGTATCCTGGCAGCCTCAAGGACTGTAGCTGTTCCGGTACCATTGTCATCAGCGCAATAATACGTAACCCCATCATAGTGGGCACATATGAAATAGTACTCATCAGGAAATTCAGTTCCCTGCTGGATGGCCACTACATTGGTGCCGTTAACATCATAATTCAGTTTCATCGGAGTTAAGCCAAAACTTGCCATTTTCTCCATCAGATAATCGGCAGCGAGGTCATTTGAATCGAATACCCTTTGAGCGATCAGTTCTTTTTCGCCATTAATGTAAACCGAATCTTCACCTGATAGAATTCTCACATAGGCCATCAGCGAATCCTGGCTCACTTCATTGATCAGGCTGTCAATACCGGGATCGTACAATTGTGAAAAGACAGGTTGAAAAAATATTATTGAAAGAATAACAAGTGTAAGTTTTTTCATGATAAATTTTTTGGGTAACCAAAACTACAACAATATAAGATGACTATTGCTTATTCTGATGCATGAAATCTTATTACAAAATTCTTCTCAGGCATAAAATCGAGCTCACGGACAAAGTAATGTACTTTATTGCCTGATAAGTGAACTTAACAGATTGCAGAAACCGAAACTTTACCTGTCTTTTTTGTACCTTTGAAACAACCAACCAAATTAACAAATGGAATTAAAAACTATCCAAAACTCCCAGCTTCAGCTTGCCCACGACTTTGTCCAGTACACAGGCAAGCACATTTTCCTGACCGGTAAAGCTGGAACCGGTAAAACTACTTTCCTTAAAAACCTTAGAGAACTTTCTCCAAAGAGGATGATCGTTGTGGCGCCAACAGGAGTTGCAGCCATCAATGCTGGCGGCGTGACTATCCATTCTTTCTTTCAGCTTCCCTTTGGGCCTATCGTTCCCGGTTTTTCCAAAGGAGAAAACAAATCATTTTTCAGGTTCAGCCGTGATAAGCGAAATATTATCAAAAGCCTTGATCTGCTTGTGATAGATGAAATAAGCATGGTAAGGGCCGATCTGCTGGATGGCATTGATGAAGTATTAAGAAGATTCAGAAGAAACGAAAAACCTTTCGGAGGTGTTCAGATGTTGATGATAGGTGATATGCAGCAGTTACCGCCTGTTGTTAAAGAGCAGGAATGGTATCTTCTGAGGAACCATTATAAGACGGCCTATTTTTTTGGCAGCCTGGCATTGCAAAAAGCGGAATACATCACCATTACCTTGCAGCATGTGTATCGCCAGCAGGATCAGAAGTTCCTTGATATCCTGAATAAAATAAGGGAAAAGCAGACAGATGAGCAGGTAATCCGTTTGCTCGGGGAAAGATACAAACCCGGATTTAAAGATGAAGAGGAGAATTACATCACCCTCACTACCCACAATGCGAAAGCAAGAGACATCAATGAATCAAAGCTTGGTAAGCTAAAATCAAAAAAGGCACGGTTTACTGCGGAAGTAAGCGGTATTTTTCCTGAATACAATTACCCGACGGAAGAAGAATTGGCGTTAAAAGTGGGCGCCCAGGTTATGTTTGTGAAAAACGATCCTGAGGCGGAGAAACGTTTCTACAATGGCAAGATTGGGAGGGTTACCGACATAAAGCAGGATGAGGTGGTTGTTCAATGCCCTGAAGATGATGACCCTATTTTTGTAAAACCCCTGGAATGGCAGAATATAAAATATACCATCGAGGAAGACAGCAAGGAAATCAAAGAGAACAAAGAGGGTAGCTTTACGCAGATACCCTTGAAACTTGCCTGGGCAATTACTATCCACAAAAGCCAGGGTCTGACATTCGATAAGGTTGTCATTGATTCCGAAATGGCTTTTGCTCATGGCCAGGTTTATGTTGCACTCAGTCGCTGCAGGACACTTGAAGGACTGATCCTCAGCACACCATTCACTCCGGCTACTTTAAAACACGACAGAAGCATCGAAGATTTCAATAATAAAGTAAATCAGAGCCAGCCCGGTGCCAATGAGCTTGATCTCTCAAAAACGGAATTTCAGGAGCAACTGCTGCTTGATCTTTTTGACTTCAGTCAGTTACATAAGGAAGTAATATGGTATGTAAGGGTACTATCAGAAAATAAAAAAAGTCTATCGATAACCGATCTGTCATCCATTGAAGGTATCAAACCACAGTTGAGGACCGGTGTCATTGATGTTTCGGAAAAGTTTCAAAATCAGATACTGCGCTACCTTCAGAAAAACAGCAATGCGGAAAAGAATAAAGCATTGCAGGAAAGAATTATAAAAGCAGCAACCTATTTTTCAGAAAAAGTTCAGGAATTGGTTATCAATTCTGTCAACGAACAGTCGATTGAAACTGATAACAGGGAGGTTAGAAAAACGATTGCAAAAGCTGAAGAAAGGTTGATGACGGAAGCCGGTCTTAAAAAGGAGAGTCTGTTAGCCTGCAAGAATGGGTTTGTGGTAAAGGATTACCTCATTGATAAGGCAAAAGCTGCCATAGATGAGCCGGCCAAAAGGCGGACTTCAAGATCAGTTAAGATACCTGTCAGCACTGAAATCAATAATCGGGAGTTGTATGATTTGATCAGGAATTGGAGGAATGCCAAATCATCCGAACTGGGATTATCGGTTTTCATGGTATTGCCATTAAAAACCATGCGTGCCCTGAGCAACCAGGTGCCATCAAATATGGAAGAACTAAAACTGGTGCATGGGTTTGGAAAAAGAAAACTCGAACGGTTTGGGGAAGATTTGCTGGAACTGCTTAATTCCTATCGGGAAAACCATGAAGTAGTGATCGAAACTGTTGTCCCAAAAAAAAGCCTTAATGCAACTCCAAAAAAGCAGACAAGGCAAATCAGCCTGGAATTGTGGCTTAAACATAAAGACCTGAACAAAGTAGCAGAAGAAAGAGGGTTGGCCCGATCGACCATCGAAGGACACCTGGCACATTTTGTTGGGAAAGGCGAATTGCCGGTTACGGATTTTGTTGAAGATGAAAAAATAAAAAAGATAACGGCCTTTTTTAAAGAAAACGAAGAAATGACTCTTGGTGAAGCCAAAGGTCTTTTAGGTGATGATTATTCTTATGCTGAGTTGAGGTTTGTATGGCAGTATCTAAAATATCAAAAGACCTGACACGGTTCGGCAAAATTGGAAGAGTCTTGAACTCCCTAACGGCACAATGCCAAATATACCCAACACTGATTAAAAGTCATTCCGGAGTCCGCAGATCCTATGACATTGACACTCATTCTGAGGAGTTCCTGGAATTATAACACCTCTGGTAAGTAATTCAGTAAAAAGTCTTTTAAACTACAAACTCTCCTGTTTTCCGCATTTTTTTACTTAAAGACCAGTAAATCTTTTTAACAAGCAGTCTAATAGAGTTTTATATTTATCGAAATATCAATTTAGGGTGTCCAATGAATCCTTTTTTGTTTTTTTGATTGTAAGAGCCCCATCGGGGCGGTTATCAATAGCTCCGGGTGCCGCCTGTCCGCTCCGTCAGCTGACGGAGCGGACAGGCAAGCCCGGAGACGCATATATCAAAACATCATCAAGCACCAAGGGTGCGAAATCAAACAATTCTCTTATGCCACAATCCTTAGTAAAAAACTACATGCATATTACCTTCAGCACAAAGAATAGATATCCTTTCATTGATAACAATATAAAAGGGGAGCTATTCAGTTATCTGCGTGGAATATGTAAGAATCTGCAATGCAACCCATTAATTGTGGGAGGGTTTTTAAATCATGTCCACATATTGTGCTTGTTGTCAAGAAAGATAGCTTTAATGAAACTGATTGAAGAACTAAAGGCTCACTCATCTAAATGGGTAAAAACCAAAGGCCAACAGTATCAAAAGTTTTATTGGCAAAATGGTTATGGTGGTTTTTCCGTTCACCCATCACAAATTGAAACTGTTAGCAACTATATAACAAAGCAAAATGAGCATCATAAGAAAATATCATTTAAAGATGAATACCGTGCTCTTTTAAAAGAATATGATATCAAATATGACGAACGTTATGTATGGGATTAATGATTGCACCCCGATGGGGCTGTGTGATTATTTCTGATGATAAACCCCGAGCTACTCTCGGGGCTATTGATTTACGCACCTTTGGTGCTTTACGCTAGACCAACCTGATTAAAGTCAGATAAGAATTACTTCGGGAGAAACTGGCCGTAATTTGAACAATTCTTTAATATGCATGTCCCAATGCGAAAAACAGGAAAAAGTCTTTTAAACTACAAACCCTATGTTTTCCAGGATTTGTTGTTGCACATTACAAGGAACATACATCATTGAATCAATTTAAAAACCAAGTTAATATAAAATCACATTTTAAAAATCCCGGCAATTGCTCACCGGGATTTATGGTTGATTTTTGATTTTCGAATATTGATATTGTTACAATTCTTTTACTCCTTCGATGAATTGAGGTAAAACTTTAAAGACATCTCCTACGATCCCATAATCGGCAGACTCAAAGATGGGCGCTTCCGGATCTTTGTTAATGGCTACAATAACCTTTGAAGAACTTACGCCTCCCAGGTGCTGTATGGCGCCTGAAATACCAAATGCAAAGTAGAGATTTGGCGCGATGATCTTTCCTGTTTGTCCCACATGCTCGCTGTGTCCACGCCATCCTTCATCTGAAACAGGGCGTGAGCATGCCAGACCGGCGCCTAATAACTCAGCCAGTTCTTCCAGTCCACCCCAGTTTTCCGAACCTTTCATGCCACGACCACCTGAAACAACGATTTCCGCATCGGTCAACAGCACTGTGCCGGTAACTTTATTTGTTTCTTTTACTCTGGTCGAAAAGTCTGCATCCGAAACACCGGCATCAAAACTTTCAATCGTTGCATTGTTGTCTGTTTCGGCTAATTTATAAGAATTCTGAGAGAAAGTCAACACCTTCACATCAGCGTCAATCTGTGCATTTGCAAAGGCTTTTCCCGTAAATGTTTTTTTCTGAACAATAAAAGGATCAAAACCGGAGGGTAGCGCGGTAACACCTGAAACGAGCCCTGCATCCAGTTTAACGGCCAGACGCGGCGCCAGGGCTTTACCTAAATTGTTGTGCGCGAGGATTACTACTTTAGCTCCTTCAGCCTGTGCAGCATTTGCGACTGCTTTTGAAAGGGCTTTATTATCAAGCGATGTAAATCGGTCATCGGCAACGTTTAATATTTTGGTTGCACCAAATCCACCCAGTTTTGTTAATTCGTCATCATCAACATTGCCAATGGACAAAGCAGTTACGTTGGTTCCCAGTTCTTTCGCTATTGCAGATGCATAAGAAACCAGTTCAAAACTTAGCTTTTTGAATTTCCCATCCCAATTCTCTGTATATACTAGTACTGACATTTTATGTGTATTTATTAATTGATTTTTACTTTAAAATGGTTTAAATATTATATGGTTCAATTGTTAAAGGTTCAATTGTTAATAGGCCTTTTTCATTTTAATATTGGTTTTAGTTATTTAAAAGTTGTTTATCAATCAAACAATCAAGCCATCAAACAATCGAGCCATCAAACAATCAAGCCATCGAACAGTTCAACCCTACAACACCTTCGCTTCCTCATGCAACATCGCAATCAATTCCTTCGCATTATCTTCATCTACTAATTTGCAGGCAGCTTTTGGGGGAGGCATTTCGTAATTCACAAATTTGATCTTATTGCTTCCATCCATAGCCGGAATAACATTCAAGGGCTTCTTACGGGCCATCATGATGCCTCGCATCGCAGGAATCCTGGGCTCCTTGGCAATGCCCTTTTGGACGATGAGAACCACCGGAGCAGCACAGCTAAGTACCTGCGAACCCCCATCTATTTCACGGTTGATCACCAGTTCCCCTCCTTCAATATTCAATCCTGATACGGCAGAAACAGAATTAAAGTCGAGCAATTCGGCCAACATACCGCCAACTGCAGAGCCGTTGTAATCTGAAGCCTCGATACCGGCCAGGACAATATCATAATCCTTCGCAACTTCCGTCAATTGCCCGGCCACAAAGAAGGCATCCAAGGGTTCTGCATCTACACGAAAAGCGTCATCCGCTCCAATAGCAAGGGCCTTTCTGAGTGTTGGTTCAGTTATTTTACCACCTACATTTGCCACAGATACTTTCTCAATTGCTCCAGCTTCTTTTAATTCCACAGCGCGGGTAAGCGCCAGTTCGTCCCATGGATTGATGATCCATTGAACTCCTGAAGAGTCAAAAGCAGTGTTGTCTTCTGTGAACCTGATTTTTGTAGTAGTGTCAGGTACATTGCTTATCAATACAAGTACTTTCATTTCAATATGATTAATGATTTTAGTTTCAGTGAAAGAACCCAAAAATACGGATTTTCCTTAATCCTCTAGCAGTTTTCGCGAAATGACGATTTTCTGGATTTCTGATGTGCCCTCATAAATCTGGGTTAGTTTAGCCTCCCTCATTAAACGCTCCACATGGTATTCTTTCACATAGCCATATCCACCGTGAATCTGAACGGCTTCCGTTGTTACTTCCATAGCTATATCGGCACAATAAAGTTTAGCATAAGCACTTTCTTTTCGGAATGATTTTCCATTGTCTTTGAGCCAGGCTGCTTTGAGGCAAAGGTTTCTTGCGTTTTCAACCTTCAGGTCCATGTCAGCAAGCTTGAAAGCAATAGCCTGGTGGTTTACGATTTCCGTACCAAATGCTTTTCTTTCTTTGGCATAAGCAACGGAACGCTCGAGTGCACCTGAGGCAAGTCCCAGAGCCTGAGCGGCAATGCCAATACGTCCTGCTTCCAGCGCCTGCATGGCAAATTTAAAACCAAAACCATCTTCACCAATCCGGTTTTCTTTGGGAACTTTCACATCGGTAAACATGACCGAGTGGGTATCAGAACTGCGCATTCCCATTTTATCTTCGTGGGGTCCAAGGCTGATTCCCGGTGAGTCTCTTTCAACAATAAACGCATTAATGCCACGATGTTTTTTCTCTGGATGTGTCTGGGCTACGACCAAATAGATCTGAGCGCTGGCAGCATTGGTAATCCAGTTTTTGGTTCCATTAAGGAGGTAATGGTCATCCATTTCTTCCGCGGTTGTGCGCTGTGAGGTAGCGTCTGACCCTGCTTCCGGTTCAGACAACAGGAATGCACCGAGGTAATCGCCCCTGGCAAGCGGTTTCAGATATTTCTGCTTTTGCTCTTCCGACCCGAATTTTTGTAATCCATAACATACCAGCGAGTTATTTACAGAAACAATTACACTTGTTGAGGCATCTACTTTTGATAACTCTTCCATGGCCAAAACATAGGAAACGGTATCCATTCCTGCACCGTCGTATTCCGGATCCACCATCATCCCCATAAATCCCAACTCGGAAAGGTTCTTCACATGACGTTCCGGAAATATACATTTTTCATCTCGTTCTAAAACATCCTGAATTAATTCGCGCTGCGCATAGTCACGGGCAGCCTGCTGGATCATTATTTGTTCTTCGGTTAATTCGAAATTCATAGCGGTTGGGTTTGTAATATTTTGGGTTTGATTTGATTATCAAATGTAGCAATTAATCTTGTTTGCATCATGAAATCCATACAGTGTTTTCCTTTATTCTTTTTGCTGCTTCATGAAATTCAAGAATGAGGTTATGGATGATTTCAGATACCGGTAAAATCTTGTCTATCATGCCTGATACCTGTCCAATCTCCAATTCTCCTTTTATCAAATCCCCCTCAAACATTCCCTTTTTTGCACGACCCCTGCCAAGCAATTCCAGAAGTTCTTCTTTAGTTGCTCCTGCATATTCCGCTGATTCCACCTCCCTGAGGAAGTCATTTTTTATCAATCTGACAGGTACGAGCCGTTTCAGTGTAAGTTTTGTATCCCCATCCCCGGCATCAACAATTGACTGCTTGAAATTGATATGCCCGGATGCTTCTAATGATGCGGCAAACCGGCTTCCGATTTGTACACCATCAGCTCCAAGCGCCATGGCAGCTAAGATTGCCTGGCCCGAACCTATCCCGCCTGCCGAAATCAATGGGATGTCAGTTATCTTTCTGATCATCGGCGTTAAAACCATGGTTGTTGTTTCTTCAAAACCATTGTGACCACCGGCTTCGAAGCCTTCTGCAACGATTGCATCTACACCGGCTTCCGCCGCCTTCAGGGCAAACTTTTTGTTGGCAATTACATGAGCGACAACAATCCCGTGATTCTTAAGAAATGAAGTGTATTTCTTAGGATTGCCGGCAGAGGTAAACACTATCTTTACACCTTCACCAACGATGATATCCATCAATTCATCAGTCCGGGGGTAAAGCAGCGGGACGTTGACTCCAAAAGGTTTATAAGTCGCGGCTTTGCACTTTTTAATGTGTTCTTTAAGAATGTGAGGATACATCGATCCTGATCCGATAAGCCCCAATCCTCCTGCATTACTCACAGCCGATGCCAGTTCCCATCCGCTGCACCAGATCATGCCCCCCTGGACGATGGGATACTTTATGTTGAAAAGAGAAGAAATTCTGTTTGTGGGCATACTATTTTGTTTTATTCTTTAATCTTTGTTTCGTAATTTATAGGTAGTCTTTAGTCCTCAGTCTTCAGTCCTCAGTCGGCAAGTCTGCCTGTATGGGTACAAAGTCTCCAATCGATTTCCGCAATTTCTGATTTACCTGATTTAACCTTTTCAACAAATTATCCAATGACCAACGACCAAAGGGAGTCCGTATGGATGACCAATGACTAATAACTAATAACTAATAACCAATGACCAATGACTATCCCGTCAAAGCTTTCCAAACCAAATCTTTTAAAGCCAGCAATCCTGTCTGTACAACCGAAGAAATAAAAACATAAGGAACATCCGGCAAGTCGGGTTCTATCTCGGCTTTTAGTTCATCATCCAGCAGGTCAGATTTTGAAATGGCAAGGATTCGTTGTTTGTCAAGCAATTCAGGATTGTATTGCTTCAACTCATTCAAGAGGATGAAATACTCATCTTTGATATCGTTTGCATCTGCCGGGACGAGGAACAATAAAATCGAGTTTCTTTCAATATGCCGCAGGAAGCGCAACCCCAGGCCTTTCCCCTCATGAGCTCCCTCGATGATCCCTGGAATATCAGCCATGACAAATGACTGATGATCCCGGTAAGAAACTATGCCAAGGTTAGGTGTAAGCGTGGTGAAGGGATAGTCGGCAATCTCTGGTTTGGCTGCGGATACAACCGAAAGCAAAGTAGATTTCCCTGCGTTGGGAAATCCTACCAGGCCCACATCAGCCAGTATCTTCAATTCGAAAATGACAAAGGACTCTATACCTTCTTCTCCCGGTTGGGCATATCTTGGCGCCTGGTTGGTGGAGGTTTTAAAGTGATCATTCCCAAGTCCGCCCCTGCCACCATGCAGCAGGACGATCCGCTGACCATCTTCAGTAATTTCTCCCCGTATTTCTTCAGTATCCGGATCTTTGGCGATGGTACCTAAAGGCACTTCGATGAGAATATCCTTACCACTGGCACCGGTGCTGCGCTGGGCTCCTCCTGAATTACCATGCTCTGCCCGTAGGTGACGGGTATAACGGAGGTGCAGCAAAGTCCACATTTGTGCGTTGCCAACCATGATGATGTCGCCTCCTTTACCACCGTCACCTCCGTCAGGGCCTCCTTTGGGCATGTATTTCTCTCTCCTGAAATGTGTGGAACCGGCACCGCCATTCCCTGACCGGCAGAAGATCTTCACATAATCGACAAAGTTGGTTGTGGCCATTGGATGGATTTGCGACAAAGGTCTGAAAATTATAGTTTAGACCAAAACATCATTTGGGATTGTTTGTACCAAAGTCATTATTGAAAGTTACGTTTATCTCTTCAGCCAAAAATCCTACCTTTGCATAAGAACCAGAACATCATGCTTCAACGCCAAACCAAAGACAGGAAAATCAAGGTCGGGATAACCCATGGAGATATCAATGGTATCAGCTATGAGGTGATCATCAAAGCCTTAAACGATAACAGGATGCTGGAAATGTTCACCCCGGTTATTTATGGACTGTCGAAAGTGCTGTCGTACAACCGTAAAAATCTGAACTTTAATGATTTTAATTATAAAATAGTCAGGGATGTCAGGCAGGTTTACAACCAGAAGATCAACATCATCAACCTGAGCAATGAGGAAGTAAGGATCGAATATGGCAAGTCTACACCGCTTGCCGGGAAACTTGCCTATGAAGCTCTGGAAAGAGCAGTAAAGGATATCAAGGATAATAGCATCCAGGTGATGGTTACTGCTCCTTTAAGCAAGGCAAATATCCAGTCGGAAGAGTTTCAGTTTCCGGGACATACCGAATACCTGACAAAGCAGTTTCAAAGTGAAGATTCATTGATGCTGATGGTCAAGGATGACCTGAGGATAGGTACTTTGACAAGTCATATCCCTCTGAAAGATGTCTCATCAATTATAACCGAGGAGCGCTTAATGAGCAAACTGCAAATATTAAACCAGAGCCTGGTTAGTGATTTTCTTATTGAGAAACCCAAAATAGCGGTGCTTGGATTAAACCCCCATGCCGGAGAAAGGGGCTTGCTGGGCGATGAAGAAGATAAGGTCATTCACCCGGCAATTATCAAGGCCAAAAAGCATGGGATACTTGTTTATGGTCCATTTCCCGCTGATGGCTTTTTTGGTTCGGATGAATACCATAAGTATGATGCCATACTAGCCATGTACCATGATCAGGGCCTGATTCCATTTAAGACCCTTGCTTTTGAAGGAGGTGTAAACTACACAGCAGGGCTTTCGGCAATCAGGACATCGCCGGCGCATGGGACGGCCTACGACATTGCCGGGAAAAACATATCATCCGGTAAAGCAATGCGCGAAGCGATCTACCTGGCCATCGACATTTACCATAACAGGCAATCGTATGATGAAATGAAAACGAATCCGCTGCAATCGGGATTGCTAAATGATTTTAACAACAACAAGAATTACAGGGAAACAGAAGAAATAAGCAAAGCAGGAGACTAATCACAAAGTGAATTCGTTTTATATTCTCCTCTAACTATAAAAACAGCCATTCGGTAAAATGATCCATAAAGTATACAGTGGTCAGGAGATTGTCGGGATTTGTGATGCAAAGTTGTATTCCAACAATCCTGATGCGATCAGGGTGCAAGATATCCTAATTGACAGCAGAAGATTGATTTCTCCTGAGAACTGTTTGTTTTTTGCCCTGGTCACCAAGCGCAATGACGGCCACAGGTACATCGGTGAACTTTACGAAAAGGATGTCCGCCACTTTGTTATTTCTCAGGATAAAGAGCAATTTGAACAGTTTCCCGATGCTGACTTTTTTGTTGTTGATGATACACTAACGGCGCTGCAACAATTGGCCGCATGGAATCGCAGTCAGTACAATATTCCGGTGATAGGAATCACGGGGAGCAACGGCAAAACCATCGTGAAGGAATGGCTCTATCAGTTGCTTAGTATTGACAGGAAGATCATTCGAAGCCCGAAAAGTTATAATTCCCAGATTGGCGTTCCACTTTCGGTTTGGCAGATTAATGATGAGCATGAAATGGCAGTGATCGAGGCTGGCATTTCGGAGCCCGATGAGATGCAAAAGTTGCAGGCAATCATTAAACCCACGATAGGGATCTTTACTAACATTGGAGAGGCGCACGGTGAAAATTTCATTAATAACAACCAGAAAGTTGGCGAAAAGCTGAAACTCTTTACCAAGGTTGACGTGTTGATCTACAATCCCGATCAAAAAGAAATCCAGGATATTGTTATCAGGTCGGAGATACTGAGTACCATCAATTCTTTTGGCTGGGGTAAATCCGAAGAATGTGATTTGCGGATTCTGAGTGAATCTGTGGATGATAAACAAACAACAGTTGTTGCTTTTTTCCGGGGAGAAGAAATAAACATCAAAATACCATTCACCAACGAAGCCTCGATAGAAAATGCCATCCATTGCTGGGCGACCATGCTTTACCTCGGGTATTCCAATGAAATTATTTCGGAAAGGATGCAGGCGTTGACTCCCATTGCCATGCGGCTTGAACTAAAGGCAGGGGTTAACAATTGCACCATCATCAACGACAGCTACAATTCTGATTTCAATTCTTTAAGCATTGCACTGGATTTCCTGAATCAGCAAAACCAGCACAGAAAGAAAGTGGTGATCCTTTCAGATATTCTGCAGAGTGGCAGAAACGAGGTGGATCTTTATTCGGACGTGGCTGCATTGATAGAAAAAAAGGGTGTTGATGAGTTGATCGGCATCGGTCCTGCCATCAGCAGGCAAAAAGAAAAATTCAATCTGGGAAAGGCGTTTTTTGAAAACACAACAGCATTTCTTTCAAGCTTTCCGTTTGCCAATTTCACCAATCAGTCAATCCTGCTGAAAGGCGCCCGTATTTTCGAATTTGAACAGATCAGCAGGATCCTTCAGCAAAAGGTGCATGAAACGGTGATGGAGATCAACCTTGATGCGCTGATTGCAAACCTGAATTACTACAGATCGAAAGTTGATGCCAGTGTAAAACTAATGGCGATGGTTAAGGCCTTTTCTTATGGTAGTGGCGGTTTTGAGATTGCCAACATGTTGCAGTATCACCATGTAGATTACCTGGCTGTTGCCTATGCGGATGAAGGTGTAGAGCTCAGAAAAGCCGGAATCAAATTACCCATTATGGTGATGAACCCGGAAGAATATGCCTTTGAAACAATGATCAAGTACCAGCTTGAACCTGAGATTTTCAGCTTCAGGGCATTGCGGTTGCTTGAACGGGCAATTCGCCGTAATGCCATGCCGGCGAATAAACCGGTGAAGGTTCACATTAAAGTCGACACAGGGATGAATCGCCTGGGATTTGTTGAAAGTGATGTTGATAGTTTGATAGAGGCTTTGAAGCAAATTCCGCTGGTTTATGTGCAGACTGTTTTCTCCCACCTTTCTGCAAGTGATAAAATGGAATTTGATGATTTTACCAGGGATCAAATAAGTCGTTTTAAGGTAATGGGACAGAAGATTGCCGAAAGTTTCGAGCAGAAAATATACCTCCATATTTTAAACTCTGCAGGCATCCACCGCTTTCCGGAAGCCACCTTCGACATGGTTCGCCTTGGTATTGGGCTTTACGGGATTTCTCCTGCCGAACAGGATGCAGACAAGCTGCAGAATGTAACCTCAATGCGTTCGGAAATAGCGCAGATCAAACAAATCGGACAGGGAGAATCCGTAAGTTACAACCGAAGTTTTGTTGCTCCCGAAGACATGAAAATAGGTGTGGTATCTGTTGGCTATGCCGATGGATTGATGCGCAACCTTGGCAATGGAAAGTTATCTTTATTTGTCAAAGGAAATGCTGTGCCGATCATCGGGGATGTATGCATGGATATGTGTATGGTTGACCTGACAGGAATTGAAGTAAAGGAAGGAGATGAGGTGATCGTGTTTGATGAGGAGCATCCTGTAACCCGGCTATCCGAAGCTGCAGGAACTATCCCCTATGAAATCCTCAGCCGCATTTCGAGACGGGTGAAGCGGGTTTATTATCATGAATAAATGTCACCTCTTTTTTGAGATGCATTAATTAAAAATAGTTCCTTTTTTGGTTTGAGATTAATGATTTCACCCCGTTGGGGCTCTGGTGTGCGAGCTCCTGATAAACCCGAGCTGCACTCGGGCCTGTTGATTTATGCACCGTTGGTGCTTTGACCTTGGAATTCCAGAAAAGAAGATTGTCGATTAAAGGTTGATTTTATCAAAAAGGGAAACCCCAAAGGGGTGCAATCAATAGCTCAGGGCGACAGCCCTGAGTGAATAAAACCAGCGAACAAAAAGCGCCATGGGTGCGAAATAAATAATTACCCTTTTATTTGCATGGTATAATTGATTTCACCCCGATGGGGGTTTATAGGAATTATTTAAAATCACCCTGAGCTGCTCTCAGGGCTGATGATTAGCGCACCGTTGGCGCTCATTGATTGCAAAATGCAGGTGACTTTTCTGAAGGAGTACCTAATAAGGTAAACAGTCATGAAACCGAATTAGTTACACGAATTTACTGAGAATTGGACTAAACGATGGGATGCAACAATTCCATCCCATTCACATATTTGGAACTCTTCGTTAAACGAAATGGCAATTTGTTGGAAACCTTCGGTGCAACGTCGTCAAACTTTCTTTCGTATTTGAGCTCGACTATGGTATCGGGATTTTCATACTTTTCAAAATAGTGATTGTTATTGCTGCCAATAGAATAATAAGACAATTCATCATCCAGCGTGATACGGAAATGGGTATCGAAACTCATAAAATAGTGCCTGCGATAGCGGTTCAGCAGGGCAGGTTTCAATTGATACAATACTTCTCTAGCCCATAAAGGAATATCCGACTCATCAATCACCTTGAGTAATTTCTCCATGTTAAAAGCCTCATTAAAGTCAAATGGCCGCAACCTGTATGAAATCTTATTCCCAAGCATACCCTCTCTGACTTTGAACTCAAGCACAGGCTTTTCAACAGTTCCCATCTGATCAGAATACCACCTGATCCTTGCTTTTTTGCGGCTGCCTTTTCCTGCTACATTGTCGTTGAAAAAATCCATCTCATTTGTATCCAGGTAGACGTTGTTGATATACCTTGGATGAAAGATGGTAGAGAAAGCAGCAGGATGAATGCGGATTTGCTGTTCGATGGCGGCAAAATACATATCCGGTATCACAAACTTTCGTTCATAGCGACTGCTGTCTTCATTAAAGGAAGGAAAGATTAAAGATACCATTAAAACGACTTGCTTTCGATGAACGAAACCCTGACGCTTTTTCCATATTTCTCAACGGCTTTTTTGAATTTCCCCAGGTTTTCAGGTTTTGGGGAATCCACAACGAAAGAGGCTTCAATCTTATCAGTATTCTCATCGTATCTTTTGAGGGTAAACCTGCCAAAGACTTCTTTGACTGCTCCTGTAATGTCGCTTAATTCAGCAGCTCCGGATTCGGATGAAAAGTTGAGGTAAAGATTTTGATAGGGTGACCTTTTTGAAGTTATGAAAAACCTTCCCCAAAGGATGACCATGGCTACAGCAAATGCAACAATCGTTATGATTGTTTGGTTTGCTCCAAGACCCAGCCCCACAGAAATGGCAAAGAAAAGGTAAGCCAGCTCTTCGGGCTCTTTGATGGCTGCCCTGAAACGGACAATAGAAAGTGCACCTACAAGTCCTAAAGAAAGTGCCAGTGAAGATTTAACAATAGAGATGATCAACATGGTGGTGAAAGCGATCAGCATAAAAACACCGGCAAACTGCCGCCTGTTAGAAATTGTACGGGCACATTTAATGTAGGAGAATTCCAGTATGGCCGATAAAACGATTACCACAAGGGCATTAAGCAGGAATTCGTTGACTGAGATTACCTGCTCCTGTGTAATTAAAAACTTCTGAAAAAGATTCCACCGATTGTCCATTTAAGGTGTTGTTTAATTTCAAATTTTGAGGCGGCAAAGATAGAGAAATCCTGTAATAATGAATAACACCAAAGGTAAATCTAAATGAGCCAGTTGAGAAGAACCAGGAATCAAGAACCAAGACAAAGATCCAACCATGCCCGTATGACCGTAGGGTATCCGTATGGATGGGTCGACAGTCCTCAGTTTACAGTAACCTTATTTAATGGAACAATAGAACAATTGAGCAATCTATCTATGGTTCAATTGCTGGATGGTTAAATTGTTCGATAGAGCCATAGAACCTATGAACGAAGGAACAGATTGTATTAATTTAAGCCACGAATGCGCTAATAACCAGCGATTAATTCGCGTATTAGCGGCTATAGCTTTCCTCATTTGTATCAGGGCAGTAGGTGATCCTGAGGTTTGCCAAATCGGTTTTTTTCTCCCTGCAGCGCCACCATTTCCAGATCTACTACCCCTGTTTTATCTACATGAACGATGACAAAGTTGTCATCCTTTCCATGCCCCATTCCACTTCCTACATAGTTCAGGTTGTCCTGTTTATGATACATGAATGCTGAAGCAATCTGGTTGCCGCCGAGATCTCCGGCAAAAAGGTAAACCGGCTTGTTCAAAGAAACCAGCATAGGTTCTACTACTGTCCAGTAGTTGTTCGTGTCGGGGTTATTGGGAGGCCAGTTGGTGACAACGTTTTTGAACTCATTGTGTTTATTCCACCAGATCAACTGATGCACAAACACAAAGATGTTCCTGCTTTTAGCTCCAAAATATTCAATTGTATTGCGAACAAATTCCAGTTGCTCGCCTGTGATGCTCCACTCGTCGAGGTTGCCATCCAGCAGTATAAACAAATCATTTTCTTTTGTAAAGGCAGCATAGGTTTTGTTTTCCCTTTGCTTATCACCAAACAAACTTTCATATAAATCCATGTTAGCTACATCATGGTTTCCGGGTGCAATATAATAGGGTAAATCCAGATCATTTATTTCGGCAAGAAAAGTTTCAAAATACTGTGGCTGTGCCTTCTTTACAATGTCACCGGTAAATATGCCGAAAGCCATATCGTGATGAGATTGAATATATGGAAAAGCATCCTTGAATGGAGGATGGAGATGCATGCTTTTTAAATTGGCATCACCATACACATGTCCGGCTACAAAGAATGAATAGGAAGTTGTGGTGTTGATCCACCTGAGAAACACGATAAACAGACCAACAATGATAACGAAGAACGCTATGGTTAAAATGTTTTTCACCGGTAAAAAATGTCTGCCAGTTTCTCCTGTGTTCCTCTAATGATCACATTGTCTTTTTTCACAACAGACCCCAGCTCGATCAGCATTTCGGTAACGGGATTAGTTAGCGGTGTATTTGTTATGATCATTTTTGCCGGCCCGTATTCAGGCTTCTTCTGAAGCAACACCAGGCCGTAATTGCAATCTTTTATTGAAGAGTTTGCCACCTCAACTACTGAAAGATCTTTGGAAGCTATACCGATA
>JAUXDH010000046.1 GCA_030618545.1 Chlorobiota bacterium | reverse complement strand
ATTCAACTTGGTTTGGGAGGAAAATTAGAACTTTCAATCAAACTATAATTCTCCTGGACTGCCGCAAGTTTAGAGAGGCGTAACTTGTGACGCTAAATAATGGTAGAGTTGTCTTTAACATTAAAGGCAATGATTACCGATTAATCGTTGATGTTGAATACAAGTTAATGATTGTGTTTATAGTGTGGTTTGGCACACATGCTGAGTATGATAAGATTAACGCAAAAAAGATAAATTATGAAAACTAAAATATTAAAAACTGAAAGTGAGTATAACGAAGCTTGCCAGAGGATTTATTATCTCATAAATAATGATGAAAATTCCATTGATCCCAATAGTCGTGAAGGGGAAGAAATGGAACTGCTCTCACTACTCATTGAAAAATATGAACAGGAACATTTCCAGATGGATGCCCCCAACCCAATTGAAGCCATTAAGTTTAGAATGGAACAAATGAACTTAAAACAAGTAGATGTTGCACCTTTATTTGGTGGAAAAACAAGGGTGTCAGAAGTATTGAATGGCAAAAGGGCATTAACATTAAAAATGATAACCTTACTGAACAGATATTTAGGTATCCCCCTGGAATCATTGGTTAGCAACGATAAAGAAATAGAATTAGAACCAGGAAAAAAGGAGAAGCTTTTAAATATATCGTCAATCAGGGAATACGTAACCACTACACGGGCAGCAATGATTTAAATCCCGCGCAGTCATAACCCTGTCAGATAAACAGCGTGTGCAATTTGGTAATTTTGAAATAAATATTGAATCCTAACCAATATGCCGGAGTCTTCACAGAAAATCGTTAAACACAGGTTATTCTGAACACCCCCCCGGAAGTCGACAGTTCATTTCCCACTAACCATTCCCCATTAACCATTAACCAATTTCCCATTAACTATTCCCCAATTCCCCATTAACCATTTTCCAATCAAAAACCACCCCTTATTTGGAACAATTATTTGCAACTATTGGGTTACTTTTACCGGTTCATTTATTTTAATCGTAACCAAACCCTAAAAAATTATTTATCATGAGTAAAATCAATTTATCTGGCATCATTGCCTTACTGATTGGAATAGTCCTGATTACAGGAGGCTGCCAGATGGAAACCAAACCGGAAAAAGCACGGGTGATTCCTCTCGAGGATTTTTTCAAAAATCCTGAGAAAACCGCTTACCAGATCTCACCCGATGGAAAGTATTATTCTTACATGGCTCCCTACCAAAACAGGCTGAATGTTTTTGTTCAGGAGAGAGGTAAAGAAGAAGCCATCCGCCTGACAAGTGAAACTGACAGGGATGTCGCGGGTTATTTCTGGCCGAACAATGAGCAAATCCTGTTTGCAAAAGATGATGGAGGAAATGAAAACTACAAACTTTACGGTGTAAATATCGATGGTTCCAACCTCGTTTGTTTTACCGATTTCGAAGATGTAAGGACACAAATAATCGATGACCTGGAAGATATTGAGGAAGAAGTTATCATCGGAATGAACAAAAGAAATCCAACGGTTTTTGATCCTTACCGCCTGAACATTAAAACCGGTGAAATGGAGATGCTGGCTGAAAATCCGGGTAATATCCAGGGCTGGATGTTCGATCACGATGGCAAACTGCGAGTTGCTTTCGCGATTGTGGATGGAGTAAACACAAGTATTCTTTACCGCGAAACAGAAGAGGATGAATGGAGTGATGTGTTAACTACCAGCTTTAAAGATGATATGTCGCCTCGATTTTTCACCTTCGATAACAAGAACATTATTGGAACCTCCAACCTGGGCAGAGACAAAAGTGCAGTGGTTGAGTTTGATATTGCCAATGGAAAAGAAATTGAGGTGCTCTACGAAAATCCGGACTATGATGTAACAGGTGTATCTTACTCCAGAAAGCGGAAAGTGATCACCACGGCTTCATTTACTTCATGGAAACGCGAAAGGCACTTCTTTGATGAAAAGACAAAGAAGTTGTTTGAGCGCATCGAAAAAGGCCTCGGCGATTATGAAATAGGTATTAGCGCCAGCAACAAAAATGAGGATGTATTCATTATCCGCACTTACAGCGACCGTTCACTTGGCGCTTATTATATTTATGATATAAACTCCGATAAACTTGAAAAAATTACCGATGTCAGTCCCTGGATAGATGAAACGGAGATGGCTAAAGTATTTCCGATTCAATACCAGTCACGCGATGGATTAACCATTAATGGTTATATGACGCTTCCAAAAGGTTACACGAAAGAAACCGCTAAAAACCTTCCGTTTGTGGTTAACCCTCATGGCGGCCCATGGCATCGTGATGGTTGGGGTTTTAATCCCGAAATCCAATTCCTTGCCAACCGTGGCTATGGTATTTTACAGATGAACTTCAGGGGTTCTACCGGCTATGGAAAAGAATTCTGGGAAATTTCCTTTAAGGAATGGGGGAAAACCATGCAGGATGACATAACTGATGGAACGCAATGGCTGATTGATAATGGATATGCGGATCCTGAACGGATAGCTATTTATGGTGGAAGTTATGGTGGCTACGCTACTTTGATGGGACTGGTTAAAGAACCTGAATTGTATGCAGCCGGGGTGGATTATGTTGGTGTCTCCAATATGTTCACATTTTTGAAAACCATTCCACCGTATTGGAAACCTATGCTGGATATGTTTTATGAAATGGTTGGAAATCCCCAGGCAGACAGTTTGCTGCTGGTGGAAGTATCACCTGTATTTCATGCTGATAAGATCGTCGCTCCATTATTTGTGGTGCAGGGCCGCAACGATCCAAGGGTGAATGTTGATGAATCGGACCAGATGGTTGCTGCCATGAAGGAGCGCGGTGTAGATGTGGAATACATGGTTAAGGATAACGAAGGGCACGGATTCCGTAACGAAGAAAACCGTTTTGAGTTTTACAGAGCCATGGAGGCATTCCTAAGTGACAAGATGGGTTCAGAAGAGAACGCCGAGTAAAAGGCATCCGAAAGAATTTATTGAACTAAAGCAGTCCCTGGGCAAGAATGAGGGGCTGCTTTTTTTGTTTCACGCAAAGGCGCAAAGGCGCAAAGGCGCAGAGATTAATTAGCGAATTAGCGGCTTATATTTTATTGGTAGATATAATACAGAAAAACTGAGACCGTAGAGAAACCTTCTGTTTAGCCACAAACTACTAATTACAAATGACAAATTGACTAATGACTAATACAACCTGCAACCCTGATCCTGCAACTTGCAACCCAAAAAACCCTATTTTCACCACCACAACGAAATCCCCTCATGATCATCGGTATTGGCGGCATCAGCAATGCAGGAAAATCTGCCCTGGCGAATGAAATTAAAAAATACTATTCCGATAAAACCGTATTGGTTCTCTGCCAGGATAACTTTGCGATACCTACCCTTGAAATCCCTAAGATTAATAACCACACCAACTGGGAAATACCTGCTTCGATAAACTTTGACAGGTTCTACAATGAGATAGTTGCTGCTTCTAAGAATCATGACATTGTTATTGATGAAGGTTTATTCGTGTTTTATGAAGAACGGCTCAACCGTCTTTACGACAAATCAATATTTATGACCATCAGTAAAAAAACTTTTGTCTATCGAAAGAACAAAGACTTCAGGTGGGGAGAAGAACCTGAGTGGTACGTTGAACACATCTGGGCAAGCCACCAAAAGTTTTGTGAGAAGATTGAGGTGCGGAAAGAAGCATTTCAGCTATCCGGTGAAAATCCGGTTGACCTGGAATCTGTGTTCAATTACCTGGATTTGTAATTGTTAAAAAAGACTTAAACTGATAGCGCTTCCAGCTATCTATTTGTTATTGGCTAATTTTGCCTTATGGCAGCAAAATACATCCTCAATTATTTCATTGTACTTTGGGAGCTTACGGCAGATATGGCGCCTTACCTGCTACTGGGTTTTCTGTTTGCCGGTCTGCTCAAGGTATTCCTGCCCCAGAATTTGATGAATCGCTACCTGGGAAAAAGCAGTTTCAAATCTGTTGTAAATGCCAGCCTGCTTGGAATACCATTACCTCTGTGTTCCTGCGGGGTGCTTCCGGCCGGCATTTCTCTCTATAAAAATGGGGCATCCAAAGGATCCTCCGTTTCCTTTCTCATTTCCACACCTCAAACGGGAGTTGATTCCATCCTTGTTACCTGGTCAATGCTTGGTTTGCCTTTTGCCGTTGTGAGACCCATTGCGGCGTTGTTTACAGGTGTCATTGGCGGTGTGATGACAAACAAGCTTGAAAAAGAAAAAAAGGCATCCAAAGATGAACAGGAAGATTTCAAGGCTGTTAAGCCCAGGCCTTCTTTAAAAGCTATTCTGGATTACGCCTTTGTCGAAATGATGGCTGACATTGCCAAATGGCTGGTCATCGGTTTGCTGATTGCAGCGCTTATCTCCGTACTTATTCCTGATAACTTTTTTCAGGATTTCCAAATGAGTGGTTTACTGGGCATGTTGATCATCCTTGTGGCTTCCATACCCCTCTACATTTGTGCCACTTCATCGGTTCCTATTGCAGCCGTACTGCTAATGAAAGGCCTTTCCCCGGGCGCTTTGCTGGTATTCCTGATGGCCGGCCCTGCAACCAACGCCGCTACAATGACTGTTGTAGGCCAGAACCTGGGCAGGAAAACCCTGTTTATTTACCTTGCAGCTTTGGTCATCGGATCGCTGGCCTTTGGGTTGGTAATCGACTATTTTCTGCCGGGCAATTGGTTCCTGCCGGTATTGGATATGATGGGTGGGCATCAGCATGGATTCTTACCTTCATGGCTCACTTATGGCTCAGCCGTAATCCTGATCCTTCTTTTGATCAACAGTTTTATTCTGCAATACAGGGAAAAAATGAAAAGTAAAAAACGCGAAGAAAGTGCACCTCAATTCTCAATAGATATTCCGGCAATGGTCATCGGTGTAGAAGGCATGACCTGCGAGCATTGTAAGGCAAAAGTGGAGAATGGATTGCGAAGCCAGGATAATATCACCAATGCAATTGCTGATACTGAAAGCAATACAGTTAAGCTTTATGGAGCAAGCATTAGTACTGACAAGATTGAGAAAGTAATACAGGAGCTGGGGTATGTTTTTAAAGGGAAACAACCTTAGTCTTGCGAGAATACAAATGCTGAAAAGCACCTGTTTCATCATCTTAGTTTTCTTCATATATTGAATTGATCTTCCCTAAAAATGTGCTGAAAGGATAATTATTTGTAATTTTGTTAAGAGCGATTCATTTAAGAAAATCATGAATTCAAGAATAACCATAGACGACAGGATTTGCAATGGTAAACCAACGATTAGAGGAAAGAGGATTACTGTGAATACTATCCTTGAGTATTTAGGTGCTGGTGATTCGGAGGAGGATATTTTAAAACAGTACCCAAGTCTTGAGAAACAAGATATAAAAGCCTGTCTTCAATTTGCAGCTGACCTGTTAAGAAACAATTATGTTATTAAGCCAGTAAGATAATGGCGACCTTTCTTATTGACGCTAATTTACCTTACCTTTTTTCTATCTGGAACAATGAAGATTTTATTCATGTATTCGATGTTGATGATTCAATGCCCGATAAAGCTATTTGGGAGTATGCCAGGGCTAATAACTTAACGATAGTTACAAAAGATACAGACTTCTCAAATAAAATCTTATTTACAGAATCTCCTCCAAAAGTCATACACTTAAAAATTGGGAATATGAGGCTATATCAATTACATGATTTTCTAACTCGTAATTGGGTAGAAATAAATCAAGTTTCGAAAAATCATAAATTAACCAACGTTTACATTGATAGAATTGAAGGGATTAACTAGTACCTGATAACTATACCAAGTAAATTGCGATTGTTTCCTTACCAAAAAACCGCATACAGCACCACCAGAATAACACATATCGCATAAGCCCCAATGTTAAAAACCGGGCCGGTTTTGAACATGCTGCTTGTGAAATTTATTGCCTTCGGATCATCTTCTTCTTTGTTAGTGGATAAGCTTACCATGATGATCACAACTGCTGTCAAAAGGAAGGTGTAAAGCATCTGGTCCATCCACGGCAATTCAAGGGCAGGAATCTTTAAGAGCAAGGCAATAGGTATGGAGGCCAGGATGCCCACCACCGCTCCTTTGTTAGTAGCTTTTTTATAAAAAAGCCCAAGCATAAATACGGCAAGAATTCCAGGACTAACAAGTCCCGTATATTCCTGAATGTATTGAAATACCTGGTCGAGCGTACCGAGGAGAGGTGCGATGAGAATGGCAACAAGGATGGCTATGCCTCCTGCTGTTCTTCCAACAAATACATCTCTGTTTTTGCTGCCCTTTTTCTCAAGGTAGGGCTTATAGATATCCATAGTGAAAATGGTAGAAGTAGAATTCATCATGGAGGCAAGAGATGAAACGATGGCTGCTGCCAGAGCGGCAACGACCAGGCCTTTCAATCCGGCAGGAATGAATGTGCTGATCAGCCATGGATAGGCTTTATCATAGTTTACGGATCCATCGGCTCTTGTAAACGCATCCTGAACTCCATCAATCACTGCGGCTCCTTCGGGCTGAGAAAACATGACAAATGCAACGATCCCCGGAATGACAACGAATAAAGGAATGATAAGTTTCAGGAAGCCTGCAAAAATAATCCCACGCTGAGCTTCTTTCAGACTTTTAGCAGCAAGTGTTCTTTGGATGATGTATTGATTAAAACCCCAATAGTACAGATTGGCTATCCACATTCCACCGATCAACACGGCTATGCCAGGCAGATTCATAAACTCCGGGTTATCTTTCTTAAGTATCATGTGGAATTTATCCCCTGCGGTATCATACACATAAGATAAGCCATTGAAAATCCCTCCCTCTGGTGTTACATGGTTTAATGCAATAATGGTGGTAATAAATCCTCCCAGAACAAGCAAGGTTACCTGGATAACGTCTGTCCATGCCACAGCAGCAAGTCCGCCATAAAGTGAATATGCTGCTGCAAACAGCGCCAGCGAGATGATGGCATAAATAATCATGGAACCATCGCCATTTCCAAGTATTGTGTCAATGGCCTTTCCACCCAGGAATAAAACGGTTGTGAGATTAACAAAAACGAAAAGCGCTATCCAGAAAACAGCCAGGATGGTCTTTAGTGTGGTTCCAAATCGCTGTTCAACAAATTCGGGAATTGTGTAAAGACCTTTATCAATAAAGATGGGCAGAAAATACTTTCCAACGATGATCAGTGTAAGGGCGGCCATCCATTCATAGGTAGCAATTGCCAGTCCTCCTGCCATTCCCGAACCCGACATCCCGATCATCTGCTCCGCGGAGATGTTGGCGGCAATCAGCGAAGCGCCAATAGCCCACCATGGCAATGACTTACTTGCCAGGAAGTAATCCTGAGCAGTTTTTTTAACCCCTTTCTTTCCCCTGGAAACCCAGAGACCAACCGACAGGATTACAACAGCATAAATAGCAAATACTACATAATCAATAGCAACGAACGAACCTGAACCCATAAGATTAATGGTTTAAATGCCCAAAAATAAAAAGCGTAAACTTAGCGAAATATATTTTAGGTTCATGAATACATTCTTGCAGATTACTCCAATTAAACTAATTTTGTGCAGCCAATAAACCGTCCATGCAGAAATCCAAAAAAATTATCACCTGGTTACTGGTAACCTTTGCAGTAGTAGCTGCAACAATTTTCATTGCAGCATCCATTTATATCAATCGGTTCAAGCCGCAACTGGAAGAATTGCTCACCAGGAATATTGGTCTGCAAACCAAAATCGACGGTCCCATTTCCCTCAAAGTAATGCCGGGCTTAAGTTTTGCTGCTCACAGGGTTAAAGTGGTGAATAACGAAACCTACATCCTGCGTATAGAAAAGGTTGAGATATCTGTGGATTACACCAGGTTGTTCAGTAAAACCATTTACATAAAGGAATTGCATTTCAAACGACCTCAGCTTTACGTCATACGCTATCTGGATGGTTCGTACAACTTTGACACACCTATGGCTTCTGTTTATCCACCTGAAGCTTCAGGCATGGCCAATCATGAAATCAATCTTTCGGAACTTTCCATTAAGGATGCTAGCGTCATGTATATTGATAATTCGTTTGAAGATACTTTAAAGGCTGATGGTATATTTCTGGAGTCGGAAGATATTGGCATGGTCGGCACACTGAACAATATCGATGCATTGAAAATGAGGTTTCAGGGAACACTCAGAATAGATCAATTCAAACTAAACAGCCTGTTGATCGATTCGATGGCGTTTGCTGTTAAAGGGTATAAGGGAAAACTGCATATTGAGGAGAAGTCCAAGCCATTCCTGGGCGGACAGATTACAGGTAAGATATTATTTGATTTTAACCAGAAACCTGTATTTATTCATAACCAGCACAATGTTACAGGTCTGGATTTAAATGAGTTTTTCAGGTCAATCGGCTCCCGGTCGTACCTGACGGGATTTGCAGATTACGGCTTCGATATTAGTTTCCGGTCGTTTGGATGGGCAACAGCGATGCAATCCATGAATGGCAGCTTTGAACTTCAGGGAAAAAACCTGATAATGCACGGAATCGACCTTCACCGGAAGATAGATAATCTGGCAACCGGTCAAACATTCAGTTCAGTAGATTTGATGGCGATTTTCCTTGCCGGACCTTATGGGGCGGTGTTTTCCAAAGGGATGGATTTTAATCAGCTTGTTTCAGGAAATCCTGAAGATGAAACACCCGTACAGCAATTGAGTTCCAGTTGGACGATCAGCAAAGGCCATGCACATACCAAAGATGTGGCTATTAATACCGGAAAATACCGGATTGCGCTAAATGGCACACTGGATCTTACAACTGATCAATACCAGGATTTTGAAATAGCGATTGTGAATTGGGAAGGTTGTGCGGCTTTCAGCCAGACACTCAATGGATCTTTCATGGATCCGGCTACCAAAGGGATGCTCAACCTTGGATTATTTAAGGGACCACTTGACAATATTTCAAAAATGTTATCAGAACCCACACACAGGGAATGTGTCTCATTTTACAATGGTTCTGTGAAGCACCCGTTATACTAAGTTTTATTTTATACCACTTTTTTCAAAATACAGATTCCTGGCTTCGGAACACCTATGAAGAAAGCATTTTATTCTTGACCCGGATGACCCAAAATGGTAAAACAAAAGCAATCGGTAATATCAGGAGTGCTCTTCGTAATGATCCTCTACAAAAGTATATTCCTGCATGGGTGGCCTGACGTAACCTTTTTCCTTTTTACGTTGGGGCAGTTTCAAAGGTTTTGGCGCAAGGTCCTCATAAGGGATTACTTTTAACATATGCAGGATGGTGTTCAACCTGGCCTTACGCTTGTCATCGTTATCTACCACATACCAGGGGGATAGCTTTGTGTCGGTATAGGAGAACATCTCATCTTTTGCTTTAGAATATGACACCCACTTATCCCTTGATTTCACATCCATTTTGCTAAACTTCCAACGTTTGGTAGGATCTTTAATACGTTCCTGGAACCTTTTTTCCTGCTCCTCAAGGCTGATTGAAAACCAGTATTTAAGAAGAATCATTCCTGAACGAATGAGCATACGCTCGAAGTTAGGACACGACCTGAGGAATTCCCAATAATCCTCATCGGAACAAAAATCCATCACTCGTTCCACACCTGCCCTGTTGTACCACGAACGATCAAATAATACCATCTCACCGGCAGCAGGTAATTCTTTGACATAACGCTGGAAATACCACTGACTTTTTTCCTTTTCGGTTGGCACACCCAATGCTATAACCCTGCAAATCCTGGGATTAAGTTTCTCGGTGACACGCTTGATCACACCTCCCTTTCCGGATGCATCCCTGCCTTCGAAAAGAATTACAACCCTGGCATTCGTTTCTTTTATCCAATACTGAAGCTTTACAAGTTCTATCTGCAGCCTTTCAAGTTCATTATTATAGTACTCGTAATCAAGTTTTCCTTTTTTACTTAATGGTATTTCATTGTTTTGTGACATAGGCGATTGTTTTGCAACTATCGGATGACAATCTTTTTATTTGCGGTTTTATTTCCTGAAGTGATCCTGACAAAATAAATCCCATGCTCCAAATCTCCGGAATCAATACGCCTTTGCTCTCCGCTGAGGTGTTTATCATTCCACATTTCTTCAAATACGAGCCTGCCGCCAATATCGTAAATGGCGATCCGGAGATTACTTAAATCCTCTTTTAGCGTTAGCGTAAATAATCCATCATTAGGATTAGGATGTATGTCAATATCTGCTTTGAAATCAGTTTTAATCTCAGGTACGAATATCTCACACTGGTTGTAATCAAAAACGATAGTGATGCCACCCGAATTCCGGCATCCTGTTACCCCATGCTTTACTTCAACCACATGCGTTTGAATATCGGTCCAGTTGCCATTGGTAGTCGCGCGGTAATACCTTCCTTCGTAATTATTATTCCAGAAATAAATGGTTCCCTGCGGATCATCATCATTGCCCGAATCCAGCCACACAGAATCACGAACACATACAATAATAGAGTCCTGCCCATAAGATGGGACACCTTCCGGTATCAGGTCAATTACCGGAAGCGGGTTGACCGTA
This sequence comes from Chlorobiota bacterium, assembly GCA_030618545.1. Taxonomy (GTDB): domain Bacteria; phylum Bacteroidota; class Bacteroidia; order Bacteroidales; family F082; genus JAADID01. The sequence goes on along the minus strand of JAUXDH010000046.1, from coordinate 7,183 downwards.
ATGTTGATGTGAGCTGAAATCTCATTATCAAACTGATCCTTCAAAATTAAATCATAGCGGATGTCCTGTTCAGGGCTGTCAGTAAAAGAAGCCTCATTGGAGGTAAATCCTGGAGGGTCAGATGTCCATTGGTAGGTATATTCACCCCCTCCGCCGGTAGCATTGGCATCCACTGTTACGGTCTCACCTGCACAGATTTCAGGAGTCTCGGAAAAAGGAACAGCGGCTAAAGCCGGGCCCTCGGTTTTGATCAGCACGTTATCCGGCTCACTTACACATCCTTTCTCATCTTCTACATAAAGTGTAAACACGATCGCTTCGTACAGAATAACAGTTTGCGGATCTGGTATATTGTTTTGTTCAAGGTAGCCGGCCGGTTCCCATTGATATATCAAATTACCTGTCCCACCTGTCCCGTTGCCATCCAGAACTGTTGTAGTGCCCTCATTTATCGTCTGATCTATTCCGGCATAAGAAGATGGCGTCGGATTCACCGTAATGGTGATATCAACTTCAAGGTTGGTAAAACCATCCGATATCTCAAGGAAATATTTTGTGGTCATGTCAGGAAAATCAGAGGGATTCTGCACATTTGAGACAAAACCCGGTGGATCAGAAGTCCAGGAATAAGTATAGTTGCCGCTGCCGCCATCGGGATAAGCATACAGGTTAACGATTTCGCCAGAGCATATTTCCGTAGAACTTGCATCTATAGTGACACCAAGCGGTCCTCCCACAACATTTACCCAAACATTATCTTCTCCCTGGCAGGAAGACTCAATATCGTATACGGACAGTGTAAACTCGGTGCTGGCAGTCAGGTTAACAGTTGTGGGATCTTTAACATTGGGATTGATCAGGAGATCTTCCGGCTCCCATTGATAGATGTAACTTCCCGATCCACCTTCAGCGTCTCCTTCAAGGGTTGCGCTGGTTCCATACCCAATATCAACATCTTCGCCGGCATCGACAATTGGTGCATCAAGGTCTACCTCAAAATCATACACTTCGGCTGATGCGTAATTATTACAGGCGTCTGAAATAAAACTGAGGTTTTTGATTTCAAGAGTATAATCTCCCCCCCTGGGAATAGCAGGTGAAAAATAGAGGGTGAAATCTCTTTCGTATTCACCGCCCAATTCACAGTTTTCTCCATAAATGCTATCAATATCATAGGGTCCCCCGGGGCCATCCAGAATAAAATCACCAGGACTCACTGAGCTGCATTTCACTTTCTCATTGAACTTAATCTTCAGTTCAGTAGTGCCACACTCGGTAATATCGTCTCCCCGGATTGTATCAATAAAAGGTTTTTGATCATCGAATATTTCTGCTGTTGATGAGGTGAAGTTCAAAGTATATCCACCCGGAGTCTGGGTCCAGTCACTCACAACCAGCACATAGGTTTGCCCTTCATACACAGGCAGGTCGCCATTCCATTTATTTGTCCCACCTCCGTTATTGCAATTGGAATTACCACCGTTGGAAGTACTGATCCCTGTTGTTCCCTGGTATCCCGGCCCCCCGGCCGCATTGCAACTTGACATGACCCAGTCGGCATGCGAATAAATATCCTGGCATTTATACTGGGTAAGGTTAAAAACTGCCCAGTCATAGTCGTCAGTCTGTGTTTGGGGAGTGATCTGAAACCTCAGGTCACCTGATTCCACGACAGTAAATATGTACCATCGGCTATTTTTTTCACCATCCATACAATGATTATTAGGACAACCGTTGCCACCATTAGGGATTTCAAAATAGTTTCCGTATCCGGCAGCAGTTGAGTCCTCCTCATAGATGTAATCGCATACAGGGATCGCCCCCAGACAATCCTGCGTGGTCGGCGTTTGTGCAACAAGGTTTCCGATCGAAGTGAGAAAAGATGCAATAAATAAAATTGTACTGAAAAGTGAAGTGGTAAAAACTTTGTTCATACTCAATTTTATAAATGAATATCAAATGGGACAGCGGCAAATTTAATGAAAACTGACTAAGAAGGACACCATAGCCATCAGGAATTCCTGAATGCTTAGCTTTCAAATAAATGGACATTGCCGTTCTGTGAAGCTTATTATCTTTGGCGCCATAAACAAAGCCCCTATGTTCAGGATAGTATGCATGCTCCTTATCGGATTCCTTAATCTTTCGCTGTTTGCCCAGGAATACTCACTCAGCGGGACGGTAACAGGCCTTGAAAACAAAGAGGTTCTTTTAATGCGTATAACAGGTGATAACCGCAAGATTGTTGATACTGCACAGACAGATTTAACCGGTTCATTCGTCTTCGAACTTTCAGAGAAATTCCCTGTTGGTCAGTACGGAATAATTACAGGAAAGGGGCAAATGGTAGAATTTCTGTTTAACAATGAAAACATTCAATTTGTAACTACCGGCTCAACAGCTACAGATCAGGTACAAATCATCGAATCGGTTGAGAACCTGATTTATTATGATTACCTGAACATCAAAGGAATGAACATGTACAAACTGGACGTTCTTTATCCTGTCATCTTGTATTATCCAAAAGATGATCCTTACTATGAGAAAACCCTTACCGAAGTAATCAATCTAAGAAATCAGATACAGGAAAAGGTTGCCGGAATTATTGAAGAATACCCGGAAACGATGGCTTCCCGGTACATTAAAGTTGATGAACCGGTTTTTGCGAATCCGGAACTCAGCCCTCCGGAACAGGCTGCTTATCTTAAAAGCCATTATTTCAAAGATGGGGATTTCCTTGATACACTTTTGTTGAGCAGCAATATTCTTACTTCTAAAATAGTCAGCTACCTGAGTCTTTACCAGGACAAAAATCTTAATCAGCAGCAATTGGAGAAACAATTGATTATGGCCGTAGATACTGTACTGGAAAAAGCTTTTACCGACCAGGTTGTTTACGAGTTTATCATTAACTTTCTTATTGGCGGGTTTGAAGCTATTGGATTTGAGAAAGGGCTGGAACACATTGCGAACCAAAACTTGCTTTCCGAATTGTGTGTCAATACTGAAAGAAAAAAAGAGCTGGAGAACAAGATGGAGATCATTCGAAAACTCGCCATTGGTCAGCCGGCTCCTGATTTTGAATCGGTAGACATATTTGGAGACACCGTCAGGTTGAGCGCCATCAAATCTGAAAAAACGATCCTCGTTTTCTGGGCGAGCTGGTGCCCGCATTGCAATAAAATTCTCCCCGAACTAAAAGAGTTCTACAACAATGCACAGACTTCCAAACTCCAGGTAATCGGCATTAGTGTTGATAACGAGAAAGAGGGTTTGATTGCTGCTATTGCCGAACACGGGTATAACTGGATTAATATCGCGGAATTAAAAGGCTGGGACGGTGATATCCCTGTTGAATATGGGATCGTTGCTACACCCAGCTTTATTGTTTTAGACCAGGATAAAACCATCATAGGCAAACCCGGAAATGCCAGAGAACTAAGGTCTTTTCTGGAATAAAAAAGCCGGTCGGCAGTACAAAGTCGGCAGTCGGCAGTCTCCATTAACCATTCTCCATTAACCATTCTCTATTAACTATTAACCATTCTCCATTAACTATTTTCCACTTACTAATTATCTAATACCCACTCGCCAGCACATCCACCACATGAGCCACTTTTAAGGGCAGCTTATGTTTTTTGATGTAGCCGTACTGGTGCATGAGGCAGGAGGAATCCGTACTTACGATATAATCAGCGCCCGTTTCCAGCGCATGATGGACCTTTTGCTCGGCCATGGCGGAAGAGATGGACTCAAACTTAACTGAGAAGGTACCACCAAATCCGCAACATGTATCGGATTCTTTCATTTCTATGAGCTCTAAACCTTTCACCTTCCTGAGAAGTTGCCGCCCCTCACTGCTTAGCCCATATTCATTTTGTGCCGCGCATGAATCGTGGTAGGTAACTTTGTGTTCGAAAACTGCTCCCAGGTCAGTAACCTTGAGGACATTTACCAGAAAATCGGTGATCTCGAAGATGTTGCTTTGAAGATGTTTGCATTCGATGTGGAGGGCAGAATTGTAAAAAAGTTCATCGAAATAATTCCTGACATATCCGATACAGGATGCTGATGGCCCAACAACCGGCCGTCCCCGACTGAAATCTTTGATAAACTTTTCACCCAGTTTCTTTGCTTCTTCCCAAAATCCACTGTTAAAGGCCATCTGCCCGCAGCAGGTCTGTTCGGTATTGTAATGCACTTTCACACCGGCCTTCTCCAATACTTTTATCATATTCCATGCAGTATCAGGGTAAACCTGATCAATAAAACATGGAACGAAGATGTCAACCTCCATCAATTGCATGAGCGCAAAGGTAAAAAAGAGGGTTGATTAATTGCTTTACTTTTTATCAACAATAAACAGTCCGGACATCTCAAGATCTTTCCAGAATTCAGGGTATGATTTTTCAACTACCCGGGGGTCATTCAGGCTTACCGAATCAAACCGCAAAGCCAAAGGCGCCAGGCACATGGCGATCCTGTGATCATCATGCGTGTCAAACTCAGGATTTTTTGAAGGATTGACTTCACCAGGAGTAAATTCCAGCACACCGCCAGAATAATTGATATCGGCTCCTGTTTTGGTTAATTCGTAATCGAGGGATTTTATCCTGTTGGATTCTTTAAACCGGAGATGGTCTATTCCTGTTATCCTGGCATGAATTCCTTTTGCCGAACAGGTGGCCAGAATAGCCGGAACCAGGTCGGGCTGCCCGCTGAGGTTCATCTCAACTTCTTTCTTGAAATCAGGGCTTCCAGACAGTGCAATGCCGTTTAAACGGAATTCAGTTTTCACTCCCAACTCGCTGAATAAATTGGCCACGACCCGATCTCCCTGGATGCTATTCTTTGTAAACCCCTGCAGGAATATATCCGAATCATCCGCAAGAGCGGCTATTTCGTACCAGTAAGAGGCCGAACTCCAGTCAGGTTCCACCTTGAAATCTTTCATCTGGTATTGACCTTCCCGGATAGTTATCGTATTCTCTTCAAATTCTACATGAACGCCGCAGCGCCTCATGATTTCCGCTGTGAGACTTATGTACGGAAAAGAAACCGTATCCCCCTGCAATTCAATTTTCAGCCCGCCCTTCAAAGTGGGGCCGATCATCATCAGGCTGCTAACAAACTGGCTGCTTACCGAAGAATCGACAAGCAGTTCGCCTCCTTTTAAAAGCCCGCCATGAATTATTAGCGGAGGATAATCGCGCGATGAAGCATAGCTGATATTTGCACCAAGTTTCTTAAGTGCATCTGCCAGTACACCTACAGGTCGTTCCAGCATCCTTTTGGATCCGGTGAGCAACCATTTCCCTTCTTTTTGAGACAGGTAAGCAGTCAAAAACCGAAAAACAGTTCCTGCATTGCCGGCATCAATTACCAGAGGAATTCTTGAAGAGGCGCAGGTGTTGATCGACTGAAGAGAGTTTTTTAACCTCCGGCTATCATCCGATAAACTGAAGTTGGCCATTTTAGAATCACTTCCTGACAGGTTCTTGATGATCAGTAATCTGTTAGAGATACTTTTGGATCCACCCAGGTCAATTGTCGCTTTGACAATTGTTGATCGGCGTTTTATTAAAACTGTTTCCACAGTTTAGTTGTTGATATAAAATTTCATGCTTTCAATTACAAGGTTGCTGTCCACTTCAATATTATGAATGGCCTTACCAATTTTCCGTAAAAGACTGTAATTCAATCTCCCGCCCCTGACCTTTTTGTCCTGTTTCATCAACTGCAGCAATTCCGGAATGTGTGCATCACTCAGTGGCAGGCGATCGAAATTGATATCAAACATATTCACAATTTCCTGCAACTGTTTCCATTCCAGTTCGTAGGCTTCCGTGGAAAGCCAACCTTCACAGATCATTCCGGCAGCAATAGCTTGTCCGTGAGTTACAGCATTACCGGTATTGAGAAAATAAGTTTCGAAAGCATGGCCAATGGTGTGCCCATAATTAAGGTTCTTCCTGATGCCTTTCTCTCTAAAATCATGACGGACAATATCTATTTTATCCCTTGCAGCCCTGGTGATGATTTTGTTCCAATCCTCAATTTCCTTAAAATGTTTTCCATAAAGCCAGCGCCAGAGTTCACGATCCAGGATCAGCCCATATTTCATCACTTCTGCAAAACCTGACTGCCACTGCTTTTCTTCCAGGGTATCAAGAAAGATGGGATCAATTACCACAATATCTGGATCGGCGAAGACCCCCACCTGGTTTTTGAAGTTGCCGAAATCGACACCCGTCTTACCTCCTATCGCCGCATCTACCATACCAAGCAGGGAGGTTGGATAATTGACAAACCTTATTCCCCGTTTAAAAGTAGAGGCAACGAAGCCACCTATATCTGACACAACACCTCCACCCAGGTTGATAAGCAAGGCATCACGATCAACTTTGGCCTGGGTAAGCCGGTTCCAGATATAAACTGATTGATCCAGGTTTTTTTTCTCTTCCCCGCTCCGGATAGAGATTACTTCACTGATGTTTACATTTGGTAATTGTTCCCGAAATACCGGGAGGCAATGTTTTTCAACATTTTCATCAACCAGAACAATAATCCTTGGGTAGCTGTCGAGCAGTTTTTCAGAGTAAGCAAGCGCGCCATCTCCTATAACATAGGCCACCGGTTTTGTATCCAGGAATATCGGGCTTGATTTCATTGAGGCAAATATAATAGTTAGCCGGTAAGAGTGGCAACCGGATGGTATGAGACAAAGTTATTTTTTCTTCTTTCTATCTCGTTTCTTTTTTGAATTATCCTTCTCCTGTTTGTCACTTTTATCGTCTTCCCTTTCTTTCTTACGGTCTGATTTTGCTGAATTGTCTTTTTCTTCTTTCACCTTTTTTCCCACCGGTGAAACCGTATTTGTAATTCCAGCCTGCAATGTTTTCCAAATGAAATTGCCAAATCCTTTATACATTACCCTGTCAAATCCCATGATTGCAACCCTGGTTTTTCCATTCTTACCCGGATTGCCGCCCTTTAACATTGAATTAGCTGCCCAGGTCAGGAATTTGCTTTTACTTTTATGATCTTTCTTGACAACGTGAGCCTGCAAATCCTGATACAGCATCGTCATTTCACCACTTGACACCCTGGGGTTTGCACCCCCTTTAAAATTGATACTGTTCATCTTTCCCCCTGTGAACTTAGCTCCTATTGCAGGCAGGGC
>JAUXDH010000047.1 GCA_030618545.1 Chlorobiota bacterium | reverse complement strand
GGGCAATCAGGAATGTTAAAATAAAAAATATGGTTTTTTTCATGTGTGATTAATATTTGGTAATTGATTAAAATAAACTATCCTGACACTTTGCACCGGTATCCCATACTGCTAAGTAGCAGTTGTACTTTCTCCCTGAAATCACCCTGGATGATGATCTCCCCGTCTTTTGCGGAACCGCCGACGCCGCATTTCGATTTGAGTGTCTTACCTAATTCCTTTAAGATATCGTTTGATCCAGTGAAACCTGTAATGAGTGTAACCTGTTTACCTTTTCTTTTCTTGCGATCGAGACGAATGAGGAGATTCTGTTTTTCCGGTGATAATGTCTCTACAACTTCTTCATCACTTTCATACCGGTATTCGGCATTTGTAGAATAAACAATCCTCGAATCTTTATTTTTTTTGGCCATCCTTTGGAATGATTACATTTAACGATAAGGGATTCACTCTTATTTTTAATCTCTTTTTCAATTTCAGTGGCTCACCATCTATGTTAACCAGCCTGTTCTTTCGACGATCAATGGTTACTTCAGGTGTTGGGATGATCTGCACACTGGGTGACAGGTCAATTCTTTTCAGCAGCAAAAGATTTGCAATAATAGGTAATTCGAGGATTTTGGGTTTTGAAACGATGACCACATCAAGTTGTCCGTCATTGAGCATCGCGTTAGGAGCGATGGTGGTATTGTAGCCAAACTGATTGGAGTTGGCCACTGTGATGAACAATGCGCGCGTGTTTATCCTGACACCATTTTGAAATTCCAACGCGTATTTTTTTGGCTTGTATTTGAAAAACTTTTTTGCGATAATATTGAAGTAGGTTATGAAGCCCCTTTTTTTATTCTTAGAGAAATGTTTTGCAACCATAGCGTCAAAGCCAACTCCTGCAAGACTGATGAAATGTTGTCCGTTTATTATTCCGGTATCAATTTGTGTATTGTAGGCAGTATTTATAAGTTGCAATGCTCTTCTGGTCGAAAAGGGAATATTCAGGTGCCTTGCCAGGCCATTGCCGGAGCCGGAGGGAACAATTCCCAGGATGGATTTTGAACCAATCATCTGGCCCGCCACTTCATTGATTGTCCCATCCCCGCCCACAGCAACGATGATATCTTTACGACTTTCGACAGCTTCTTTACTGAGGGATACTGCATGACCGGGTGATTCGGAATATTGGATGGTAAGATCAAACTTGTTTTGATCGATCTCAGCGCTGATCAATTCTTTGATATTGCCGGACTTTCTCCTGCCTGAAACGGGGTTAATGATGAAACAGATGCTTCTTTTTATATCAGGCATTGTTCCGGGTTTTAGATAATTGTGTGCTTAATTGCCAAAGACAACGATAACATCCCTTATTTTCTGGTCAGCCTGATTGCCTGCCGCGTCAGAAACGTTGTAGTAGACATTATATCTGCCGGTATCAGAGACATTCACATTGTCAGTTACCTGCAATGAGCTGGAGATGTCTACGGTATCACCACTTTCAGTAATGTCAAAAGCTTCTGCACCCGGATCTGCATAGGGAAGATCTTTTGCCCAGTAAAGCGGGTTTGTTGGATTCATGATGATAAATGGTTTGTTTTGGTCACCGCTCTCATCTTTCTTGCAGGATGAAGAAAGACTTACAATGAAAATCATCAGAATTAAAGTTAGAGTAATCGTTTTCATGATTTACTTTTCATGCTGTTTGCAAAGTTATTCATTTCAATATGACAAACGCAAATGAGAAGAATTTATGACAGGAACTTTAAAAATTATTAACAACGCAGTGATGAAAAGTATTATCCGCGCCGGGAAAAGAAAAACCTACTTTTGCGGTCAATCATGGCATCAAAGACCAAACATATCAGAGTAAAATCGCAGTTTGGCATTCTGATTATTACACTGCTGTTAGCAGCGATTTCTTCACTGAATGCGCAAAACAATAATTATCCGCCGGATTATTTCATTCCCCCCCTTGACGGACAGTTATTGCTTTCGGGAACTTTCGGGGAATTGCGTTCGAACCATTTTCATGCCGGAATTGACATTAAAACAGGAGGCGCGGAAGGTAAACCGGTTTATGCCATCGCTGATGGTTATATTTCACGGATCAAGGTTTCAACGGGCGGGTATGGGAAAGCGCTCTATATTACGCATGCCAATGGATATGTATCGGTATACGGGCACTTGCAACGATTCAATGACACACTGCAGAAATACATCAGGAATTACCAGTATGAGAAAGAGCGTTTTGTGGTTGAAAAGTTTCCAGCCAAAGATGAGCTTCTTGTTAAAAAAGGAAAGCTTATAGCCTATTCAGGTAATACCGGCGGATCAACTGCTCCTCATCTGCATTTTGAGATCAGGGAGGAATCGACTCAGCATCCTGTTAATCCTTTACTTTTCAAAAGCATCGGTGTAACGGATTTCTACAGGCCTAAGATACATGAAGTTGCCATCTACCCGGTTGACGGGGATGCCCTGATTAATGGAAAAAATGATACAGTCTTTTTCAGGGTAGGAGGATGGGGAGAAGGACATTACCTTACCGGTAAGCCCAAAATCACTGTTTCCGGGAAAGCCTCTTTTGGTATCCGCTGCCACGACCCTATGAATGATGTTCCCAACAAAAATGGTGTGTATACCATTGATTTCTTCAGGGATTCGACATGGATATTTGGCCTTGAAATGGATAAAATTTCTTTCGCCACCACCCGATACCTCAACAGCCTTATTGATTATGGATATTTTAAAAAGAAGAAAAGACGTGTTGTCAGGACTCAGGTGGATACCAACAACCGCTTGCTTAATTACAGGGGAGTATTGTCAAACGGCATCATGGAATTTTCCGACAGCGCCGTTTACCAGATGAAATACCTTGTGAAAGATGTGTATGGCAATACTTCAAAACTAGACTTTGAGATTCGTTCATCCATTGGCGACAGTGCTGATCGCGATATTAAGGTTGTGCGGAACAGTGACACCCGGTTTCAGTATAACAAAATAAACAAGTTCGAAAAAGACGACATCCGGTTGAGTTTCCCGGCAAATGCTTTTTACAGGTCATTTGATTTTCAGTTTTCTTCAAAGGCAGGTGATTCTTCACAATATTCGCTGATTTACACGCTTCACAATAAATACACCCCCGTACAAAAATCCTTCTCCATATCTATAAAGCCAACTCATTATCCTGAGAAAAGCAGGGGGCAACTTTACATTGCTGTTCTTGGCAATAACGGAAGCAACTGGTACATTGGTTCAAAATGGGAGAGAGACAGGATTACGGCCAAATCAAGGTTGTTGGGTAAATATGTGGTGATGGCGGATACGATTAATCCGGAAATTGAAGCCGTGAATGTGTATGATGGTAAAGACATTTCGGGTCAAACATCCATCAAGGTAAAGATCAGGGACAGGGAAACAGGGATAAAAAGATTTCGCGCAACACTCAACGACCGGTGGATACTTATGGAATACGAATCCAAAAAGCGATTGCTCTTCTACAACTTCGATGACAGGTTGACAAAAGGTGAGAATAATTTAAAGGTAGTTGTTTCCGACCTCCTTGGGAATGAAACAGTTTATGAGGCATTGCTGATGTATTAATTATACCCTGGATTCTGTCATTCTTATTAAAACACCATTTTTTTATTTATTTTGAAAAAAACTCTGTGACCCTCCATGTCTTCTCCGTGCCTCTCTGTGTAACAACTTTCACTCAGTTAATTATTGCATGAAAAGCTGTTACACAGAGGTATGCAAAGAAGCGAGATCCGCAAAGCCAGGTCGCAATTTCTATAATTTGAACCAGGTAGCCGTCATCCTTTCCTTCCGGCTGTCGCAGATATCTTTGATGAGTTTAAAAAAGATGTCACCGTTGTCTTCGATGGAATATAAGTAATGACCTTCCGGTCCCTTGCACACTTCAGTCCCTGAGACATAAACAAAGGTGACGATATTGCTTTCGATGGCGAGCGATCCTTCTATCTTTTCGGTTTCGTCCACACCTGATATTTCCAATGAGAAAGAGTCCCCACGAAGTGTAAGTATGGCCCCGTCATAATTGCTGACCCACGTTCCATCGATTTGCGAAAAGGGGGCTGTTGAAGTGTCAGTTCCTTCATCCGAATCCTGTTGCTCCGTGGGAGGGAGGAGGAGTACATCCGGTTTGTCTTCGTCCAGGTAAAAATAACTTACAATCATAGTAATGATGGCAATAACAATAATGATGGCAACAACAACCCATAAGCGGTTGGGCTTTGCAGATATTCTTTTTCGTGAACGGGGTGGCATGGTTTGATATTTTATGTAAAGATAAAGAATGATGGTAATATTTCATCTGATGGAATCTCATATTTCCTGTTTGTTTTTTCAAAGATGGTCTTTCCGCGAATTGATTGCTTTTCTCATGTTGGATGCTAAAAATCCATACTGAAAGTTCTATCTTTGCCGCCATGCAACAATCCATCCTTATTCTAGATTTCGGTTCCCAGTATACCCAGCTTATCGCCCGCCGGGTGAGGGAATTGAATGTGTATTGCGAAATCTATCCCTACAATAGGATTCCTGAGATCACCCCGCAGGTAAAAGGTGTGATCCTCTCCGGTAGTCCCTTTTCAGTGAGGGATGAAAACGCGCCCGTACCGAAACTTGAAAAGATCAGGAAGCATATACCTGTACTGGGCGTTTGTTATGGCGCGCAGTTTATTGCTCATGATGGAGGTGGTGAGGTGTTGCCATCAAAGATCAGGGAGTATGGCCGTGCAAATCTTACTTACATAGACCATCACACCGCTTTGATGAAAGATATTTCTGAAAACAGTCAGGTGTGGATGTCGCATGGAGATACCATACATAATTTGCCGGAAGGATACGAAACAATCACCAGCACGGAAAGTGTTGAAGTGGCCGGTTACCAGGTTAGGGGAGAAAGAACTTATGGAATCCAGTTTCATCCTGAAGTATACCATACCACCGAAGGGGCGATTCTGCTTAAGAATTTCATCGTCGACATTTGTGGCTGTCTGCAGGACTGGACCCCGGATTCTTTTATTGAAACAACAATCGCCTCACTGAAGGAGCAGCTCCATGGTGAAAAAGTGGTGCTTGGTTTATCGGGCGGAGTGGATTCTTCTGTTGCTGCCATACTTCTCCACAGGGCCATAGGCGATAAGCTGTATTGCATTTTTGTGGACAATGGGCTGTTGAGGAAAAACGAGTTTGAAGATGTTTTGCATTCATACAGGGACCTGGGATTGAACGTAAAAGGTGTTGACGCTTCCGACCGGTTCCTTGACGGGCTGGCCGGAGTGGAAGATCCGGAGGACAAGCGAAAGATCATTGGCAATACTTTTATCGATATTTTCGACCACGAAGCCCATTTGATCGAGGATGTGAAGTGGCTGGCCCAGGGCACCATCTATCCGGATGTGATTGAATCGATATCTGTTGCCGGTCCATCAGCCACAATCAAATCACACCACAATGTGGGTGGACTGCCGGATTTCATGAAATTGAAAATCGTGGAGCCGTTAAATTCTCTTTTCAAAGATGAAGTACGTAGAATTGGCAGGGCAATGGATATGCCGGATTTCATCATCGACAGACACCCGTTCCCCGGACCGGGATTGGGAATACGGATCATCGGCGATGTTACCAGGGAACGTATCAGGGTATTGCAGGAGGTTGATCACATTTACATTGGCACCATGAAAGAGATGAACCTTTACAATGAAGTGTGGCAGGCCTTCGCCGTTTTACTGCCTGTCCAATCTGTAGGGGTAATGGGAGATGAGCGAACCTACGAAAATGTTATCGCCCTGAGAGCGGTAGGATCCACCGACGGCATGACTGCCGATTGGTCCAAATTGCCTTACGAATTCCTGGCTAAGGTTTCCAGTGAGATCATCAACAAAGTGAAAGGTGTCAACAGGGTTGTTTATGACATCAGTTCCAAACCACCGGCTACGATTGAGTGGGAGTGAGGATTTATGAGAGATGATTTATGATTTATGAGAGATGAGTTATGATCTATGAATGATACTATTTTATTTCATAATGCGACAAAAACCAAGGTTGGTATAACTTTCTCAGGTCTTAGGTCTTAGGTCTTCTGTCTAAGGTCTTGGTACTTGCTCTTGGCTCATTTTTATATTAACTTTGGTATGACAGATTAAGGATGTAAGCTTTGATATTTATTATCTGACAAACACTTTCTTCACCATCACCCCATTTTCACTAACAACTTTAACAACGAGGTAGCATTTACAGCCACCCACATAGAACTTTTCAAGTGCTGATGGCGGTAATGTTTTTTGCATGATCGTTCTTCCGAACAGGTCATAAATAAAAACCTCCTTCTTCTCCTCTGCCGACTTGCCGAAGCTTTTGATGTACACTGCATCGTTGTAGGCATACACCTTGAAATTATCCGGTGAAGTATTATTAAACGGATAAAATTCTAAAGGCGTTGTTTTACTGTTATTTTCAAATATGGAGATATTGTCGAAACTCAGCCCGTCGCCAGGCGCAAAGCTGTTGTCTTTCTGCCCGAACTTCAACTGGAAGGTCTCTGATGCCATTTGTATTGGATCAGCATTTAGGAGGGTGTAGTCAATATCCAGGCCGGAGACAAACTGGTAGGTTCCGTCGGGAGCAAGACCGGGATCAAGGTCATAAATCTCAACCCATTCACCCGCATCACTTCCCCTTACCCAGACCCTGTCTTCAGCAAAATCTTCGTCATTATGATCAGTCCACCAGAAACTGAGTTCAAGCTGATCGGATCCTTTATAATTGGATAAATCCAATGTTAGGACAGAAGAATTGATTGCATAGGTGCCATTGTTGGGATGCTTGTCCATAGTCAGCGCTCCTATACCTTCATAGGACAGGTAAGCATCTTCGCCCCATCTTGCCCTGCCTTCATTTACGCGGTCGGTTTCAAAAGACCAGCCATAATTTGACTCGATATACATAGTGCCATTTGTCTTCTTGGTGCCGCTGTTAAACTCCCAGGTTTCTTCAAACGGTAAAACGAAAGGTGTTGAATGCCGATAAATTGAAAAATCATCCAGCGTATCACCATCCCTGTTGATGGCACATAACCTGAGTTCATTTCCCTGGATGCTGACTTTACAGAAATGGTAATCTTTAATTGCAACATCTACAAAGGGAAAACCATCTTCCGGATCATACAGGTCTGCGCCACCCCCTGCAGTGGTGATGTGAACCACATCATTTACGGTTGCCCTGCTGTAATAGTGATTGTGTCCGCCCAAAACTATTTGAACATCATACGTTTCGCATAAAGGCTGTATTACTGTTTGCACAACTGTATCGTTGGGGTGGTGCCCGGAAGCATACCCCGGTGCATGCAGCACCAGAATCTTCCACTTAGCCGGAGTGTTTGCCAGGTCATTAACCAACCAGTCATACTGGTCGCTGCCTGTGGAATAATCGGTGTACTGGTCGATGATGGTGATATGTGCTTTACCATAATCAAATGACCAATAATTACCATCTTCACCTCCTGCTCCATTCGGAAATGGATAGGGCAGATATTTTTCAAAAAGGATTCCATCCTTTTCGTGGTTACCCATGGCCGCGTGGTAAGGTAAATTCCCCAATATTTCCCGAATATTTGGGAATCCTGTTGCAAACAATTCATTATCCCAGTCATCTTCTTCATTACCATTACCGATCATATCACCTGTGGTGATGATAAAAGTTTGTGATGAAGGATCATCATGGAAATTATCCGCAATGGCTTTAGCAATGGAATCATGCCTTTCGGTATAAGTGCGATGGTCACCATACACAAAAAATGAAACCTCACCATTATTTAAAGAAGGTGGGGAAAGGAAACTTCCTTTATATTGAATTCCATTTGAACTCACGCGGTAAAAATAATTTGTAGAAGATGATAAACCTGTAATAGTATGTGTATGCTGGTTATCCACCCCATATTCAAAAGTAACGGCATTGCCGGAAGTGTAATTGGTATCCACACCCCATTCCAATAAACAGCTACCTGAGTAATCCAGTTGCCAGTGAACCTCCATTTCTGATTCGCTGTTGGCATAGATCAGGTAGGGTGGTTTCCGAAATCCTGCACTTAAACCGGTTGTTTGCTCTATTACAATGTCATCAAATGACAGGCCGTCACCAGGGCTGAAGCTATTGTCTCTCTGTCCAAACTTAAGCTGGAAAGTTTCTGTAACTGTTTGTGACGGGTTTGCAATGGCAAGTAAACTATCAATGTCAATTCCCGAGACGTATTGGTAAACCCCATCAGGAATGTCAGCAGGATTGAGGTCATAGGCTTCTACCCAACTGCAAGTTTCACTTCCCCTTATCCATATTTTATCCTGCGGCTGATCTTCATCATTGTGGTCGGCCCACCAAAAAGAAAGTTCGAGGTTGTCATTGGTTTCATAGAGTTCCAGATCAAGAGTTAGAATGGCACAATTGACAGCATATGTCCCATTATTGGGATGCTTGTCCAGGGTCATGGCTCCCTGCCCATTATGGACCTGGTACGCATCTATTCCCCAGCGCAACCTGCCTTCATTCTGCCTGTCAGTTTGGAACTCCCATTGATAATAATCAGAAGTATAGACCGAACCATCAGATTTCCTGCTGCCACTTTCTGATTCCCAGTCTTCCATAAAGGGCAATGTGGCAATAGCCGAAGAACCTTCAATCCGTATGTTGTCGAAAGAAAGCCCGTCACCCGGCGCAAAGCTGTTGTCTCTCTGTCCGAACCTGACCTGGAAAGTGGGAGTGACATATTGCTGTGGAGACGCAAAAAAGAGTGCGTCATCAATATCTATTCCGGATACATAATTGTAATTACCATCAGTCATTTCTCCGGGGTTGAGGTCATATACCTCAATCCATTCATCCTCATTGCTTCCCCTTATCCAGACCTTGTCTTCAGAATAATCTTCATCGTTATGGTCAGTCCAGAAGAAAGACAGTTCAAGGTCGGTGGCGCCGGTGTATTTCGCCAGATTTATGTTTAAAGTTACGTAGTTAGTAGCGTAAGTACCATTATTGGGAAACTTGTCAAGTGTCAATGCTCCATCGCCTTCATACGTCATAAATGCATCACTTCCCCAACGGGTACGTCCTTCATTCTGTTTGTTGGTTTCAAAGTCCCAGGAATAAGTAGCATGAGTGTAGATGTTTCCGTCTGTTTTCCTTGTGCCGTTCTGTGACTCCCAATCTTCCAGGAAAGGTAGAGTGGCAGGCTCCTGTGTGCCGCTTAATATCAGGGAAAACGCCTGTTCACCACCGGTTAATGGTTGGTCATGAACGATGATGATGGTGTATTGTTCATTGGGAACGGGATTCGGCACAACCACCATTTCAACATTGTCCACGTCATTGTCAGAATTATTGATCGCCGGTGATTCCGGATTATTCCTGCTAAGTCTCCATGGAAAGTAATCCCCCTCAGAACCCACTATTTTCATGTCCAGATCATTTACCAGCATAACATCATAAGGGTCCAGTTCAATAGCGGGTGGCTCTCCCGGTACATCAGTCCATGCAATTGTAGCTTTCAATGGTTCCCAACCAGTGGCTGTAACAGTCCTCGTAAAGACTGATCCTTCTATAAGCTCAAGCTCATCAATGACATTCCTGATTGTATCCTCGGCTATTTTCTCTGCGGCTGTTCTGGTGTTCATCAACCCCCATCCAAATATATAGTCAGGGCCGGGATGTTGCCCTGCTTCATCTGCCGTGTGGATGACAAGTGCTTTTAGTGTCGCTGCTCTCAAAAATTCATCCTCACCATTCAGGTTTTCATAATACTCCTGGAGCAGGATCAGGGACCCTGCCACTGAAGGAGCAGACATTGAGGTGCCGCTCAGGTAGCGATAGTCGCTGTCATAATCATCGTCAGTAGAGTAAAGAGACAGGCCGTTTGCGACAATATCCGGTTTGATCCTGCCGTCATCAGTGGGTCCCCAACTGCTGAATACGGTCATTTCCACATCTGAGGGTTGTTGGTAACCACCTGTAAGATCAGTTACTGCACCAATGGTAATTACATTCTTTGCCACCCCAAGTGAACCAATGCAATCAAAAGGCCCGTCACACGGATAACTTCCGTCACCGCAGTCATTTCGGTCATTACCTGCTGATTTAACGATGAGGTAGTATGGAGCATTAAATGCAATCTGATCCCATGATTTGGAAAATTCATTATAAAATCCAAATAAATAATCCTCCTCTGTACTTACGGTGGGATCTCCATTCCAGATTCCATTTTCCCAACCTCGTGCATAACCATATGAATGGTTGCTTACAAATGCCCCGGCAGCAGCTTCAGATGCCATCTCCGACTCATCATAATCCCAGTCAAAAGCCCTGACCATCGCGTCGGGCGCCATTCCTTTCGCATCGGTTTTGACACCTGCAGCAGCCATTGTTCCTGCAACATGGGTAGAATGATAATGCGTTGAACCCGGGTTATCAATCTGTTCAATCCTGTCATTGAATTCCTGGTGTGATTCCAAAACTCCACCGGCATCCCAGAGGTGGATAGTCATTCCTGAACCTTCCAGGTTGAAACCACTTCCGCTGCCGGGATGAAGTTTATCTGTAGAGATTGTTGTTGCCGCGTGCTTATTATGTGTTACATAATATTGAGGGATGCCATTTTCACTGATATAACGGATCTCCTGGTAAGTATTATCGGTTTGGATAATTACAGGGAAATTATTTTTGTTCGCATACCGGATGGCCTCATCTTTATCTTTCCTGAATTTTTCCTGTTTTTCTGCCGATAAAGCTTCAAGCGATTGCTTATCGAACCTGCTTTGAGCGGATAGCATCACTGATGCCGAAAGTCCGAGAATTAAAAATATGGTGCTAAGCTTGTACATATAATTAATTGGTTAAATGTTGCTCGCCTGATAACAAGGAAACGTACAATTTACAACCGTTGAACTTGCTTCCTTAAGGATGGTGATTATCGCTGCGAAGATAATTCATATTTTACTCCAAATCATAAAGTATTGCCAAAGCACGTTATATTAGCATCTTTTGAATAAATTTGATGCCAAACAGGCAAACCATACATATTGTGAGAAAAATCTTCTTTACACTTATCATCATCGTTCTTGCTATTTTCAGCAATGCGCAAACTGTCAGGGTTTATGTATCCGACAGTATCCGGGAAATGGATGGCAAGCAATACTACGTTCATTTTGTAATGCAGGGTCAAACAGTTTACTCCATCGCAAAAGCTTACGTAGTGGGAGTGGATGAGATTTATTTTATAAATCCTGAATCCAGGGCGGGTATCAGCGTTGATCAGATACTTTTAATACCCACTGTGAACAAGGAGACAGAACTTGGAAAAGAAGTGAGGTCAAGGGATTTTGAGTTTTTTTATCACATCGCCGGGCGAGATGAGGATTTTGCCGGACTGGCGAAGCGATACAATATCCCTGAGAATTATATTAAGACAGCAAACCCTGGCATTGCCGGGCCTTTTAAAGAAGGGGAGTACATAAAAATACCTGTAGATGAAGCATTCGAAGTGCTTGGAGAAATTGAATCGGAAAGCAATGAGAACGTCAGCTTTGATCCATCACTTTCGGTTATTCCTGACTTCAGGCACAATGTAGCTGCCGGAGAAACCCTATACAGCATTGCAAGGAAATATAAGGTTACCGTTGATCAGCTCAGGGCTGTCAATCCAGGAATGGGTGCAACCCTGGAAATTGGAGACAGATTAAGAATTCCCCTGGCAAAAGATATAACTGAGGAGGAAATAGCAAAAGGTGATGATGTTGTAACAGAGAAAGAGCAGGAACCGGCATATTATGATCACAGGGTAAAACGAAAGGAAACGCTTTATGCTATTTCGCGTTTGTATGGGGTTACCGTGCAGGATCTCTACGACGCTAATCCAGGGCTCAGCGCAAGGATTGCTGAAGGCCAGATAATCAGGGTGCCAAATAAATACATCGATAAACCCTACATCATTTATACAGCAAGCAGGAAAACCAAGTTGAGCAAGATCGCCAAACTTTACCAGATTCCTGTCTCAAAAATCCAGAAGGAAAATCCATCGCTGAGCAGCAGGATATTGCCGGGTCAAAAAGTGAGGATTCCTGTTGGAACAAAAGCGAAAGTAGTAGAAGACAAAGAAGAAGAAAAACCAATAAAAGAACCTGAGGAAGAAGAAATTGCTGAAGTCGTGCCTGTCAGACCGGGCTGTGATAAGATCAAACCCGATTTTAGAAAAACTTTTAAGATAGCGTTGATGGTTCCTTTGTATATGGAAGAAACAGATAGTTTGGAAGTGGACAAATTCCTGATGAGTCCGCAGGAGAATTTTAAGCCGTTCCGGTATATCAGGTTTTATGAGGGAGCATTGATGGCTATAGATTCATTGAAGAAACAGGGATTTAATATTGAGCTTTTCGTTTATGATGTGGATAACACACTTACAAAAACTGCTAAAGTGATCCAGAGCCCGGAACTGCGATCGATGGATCTGATCATCGGACCCTTCCACAGGCGCAGCTTTGACCAGGTGGCATTGTTTGCCGGTAATTTTGATATCCCGATTGTCAATCCATTCTCTTTCAGGGATGAGGTTGTGGAGAAATACAGGACGGTATTAAAAGTGAAATCAGGAACCGATTACCAGTCAGATCTTATGCCTCTCCTTATCAGCGACCATTATGCCGGTGCAAAGGTTTACCTGATCACGCATACTGCCTACCAGAATGCAAATCAGGTAATGAAGCTGCAGACGAAAATATCCAATACGCTGAAGCCAACATACCATGTACCCAATATCGACCTTCATAACCTTGCAGTAGCGGTGGCCTACCGCGATGAAGAGTTTGAAGGCGAAGGACCACTTCCGGTTTATAAGTTTGAAGGACATGATATTTTTCCTGAAATGCTTTCTGCAGCGATGGAGGACAGCACCCTCTTTGAAAACAGTCTGGTGAGAATTAACTATATGAAAGACAGTCTTCATCCTTTCTTTAAATCTGCTTCACCGCTCAGGTCAAACCTGGCCATAATTTATGGGGAGAGTAAAGCTTTTGTTATGGATGTGATGAACCGCCTAAATGAATTCAGAGACACCTTTGATATTAAGATAATAGGTATGCCCACGCTCGAAAGATTCAGCAACCTGGACCTCACTCAGGCCAACAACATGAACCTTACTTATTTCTCAACAAACTATATTGATTATAAAGCTGACAACATCCAGGATTACATTTACCAATTCCGGCAGCAGTACAAAACGGATCCCGGCATTTACGGCTTTAGCGGATTTGATATTACTTACTATTTTGCTGATGCGTTAGTTAATCTGGGGCGAAGAATGAGGCCGTGCTTCGACCAGTATCCGGTGGAGATGATACTCAACAAATATGAAATGAAAAAAGTGGGCACCTCACTAAACTATCAGAACAGCTACTGGAATGTTGTCAGATACCAGTATTTTACCAGGATTAAATTACCTGATCCCGAAATGGAAAGTAATACTATTGATTGATGCATCGCATTGTCCTTTACATGATAATCCCTGTTTTATCCATTCTTCTCTTTTCCTGTTCTGATAGCAGGAAGACTTATTGGGAGAATGGAAAACTTCAGTCTGAACTTTCATACAAGAATGATAAATTGAACGGCAGGGCTGTCTGGTATTTCGAAAATGGCTTGATGGAGCAGGAAGCTTACTATCTTGATAATGTGTTAAACGGATCGATGAAAAGATGGTACAGCAATGGCAGGCTGGAAACAGAATCTGTTTATATAAACGGTAAACTCGAAGGACCGGCAAAAACCTTTGATGGAAGGGGTAACCTGATCATTGAAGAAAACTATCTCCACGACAGCATTCATGGAACTTATCGGGAGCTATACCCTGACGGACTACCTAAAATAGAAGGGCAATACGTGAAAGGACTGTTTACCGGCAGGTGGATTTATTACGATCCTTTTGGACAGGTTGTCGGGATCGGTAATTACAGCGCAGGTACCGGAAAGCAGAAGGCATGGTGGCCAAACGGTAATTTGAAGCGAGAGATACCCTACAGGCGTAATCTGAAACATGGAGAAGAGCGATGGTATGACAGGGATGGAAACCTGGAAAAGGTTGTTGTTTATAAAGATGGGAAGGCAGAGCCATCGACCTGACAGGTCAAAGCTGACCTGTCAGGTCGATGGCTTACAACTAAGAACTTAGTTATAGAATTCAAAAAAAATTCCTAGTTCAGGGCAAACTTAATAGGCAGGTTGTACTTCACCCTTACAGCTTTGCCTTTATCCAATCCCGGTTTCCAATTAGGCATCATTGATACAACTCTTATTGCCTCCTTGTCGCAGCCACCACCGATACCACGTAGAATACTGACATCAGAAACCTGTCCGTCCTTTTCTACAACAAAACTTATAAACACCTTACCCGTGATTGAATCCTTTTTTGCTGCTTCAGGATAAACGATGTTGCTTGATAGATAGGACACCAGGCTGTCCATGCCGCCCGGATATTGCGGCATATTCTCTACCTCTGTGTAGGTGCTGTCAATTCCAGTCTTGTGGGACAGTTCATCCCCCGCCGGATCTGTACTTTGATCCGCTCGGGAACAGGCAACGATTACCAGCGCTGAAGTAACAATTGCCCCGATAATTCCAAGACCAAAACGGATCGGATTTTTTGATTTTTTTATCATGTTTAACCTCCTTTTTATTAATGAATAACTAAAATTATGTGTTAAAATATTTGTCTTGACTATGCTTGAATGTTCCAGTAACAACGTCCTGTATTTTGAAAAACTTTTATCTGCGCCTAAAACGTAGCCGTCAGCAAGAAACTCGTGATTTTCCTTGATAAGATTTCTCAAAAAATAGGCTGCAGGATTAAACCATTGAACAATAATGATGAGTTCCGCTATGATCAAATCAACCGAATGGTATTGATCGGAATGAACCTTTTCGTGCTGAATGATCGAGTTGAATTCATTTTTGTTTTCATAAAGTTTTCGAGCGATGAAAATATAATTCAGGAAAGAAAAAGTTGGTGAGCCTTCCTCAGTTATTACAAAAACAAGGTTGCCGATTTTGTACTGTTCGTACTTTGAGGAAAAACGGTAAAACTGTATCATTCTGAGCCCAAACTGACCCATCTTCAGAAACATTCCTGTAAGAAATATTGCAGTAAGGATGTGCATTGAATTGAATCCTCCGCTGCTTTCAACCGCATTGCCTATTACCACCTCATTCAATTGGTAGGCGGTCAATTGATAAGTCAAATAAATTGAAGAAGCCTGGCCACCTGTCTGTGCGAACAATTCATATAAATTGTAAGAAAGGAAGGGTAGGGTAGTGGAAAAGATCAGGGCGCCAATAAGGTAGATCCTGTTGAAGCCAAAGTAGGATTCTCTTCTCAGTACAAGCGCAAAACAAACATAAAACAGTATGATGCTGGCTGAGGACTGGAGGAGGTAAACAATGAGTTGGTCCATGATTACGTTTCTTGATTGGTTTT
Organism: Chlorobiota bacterium; assembly: GCA_030618545.1. Classification (GTDB taxonomy): domain Bacteria; phylum Bacteroidota; class Bacteroidia; order Bacteroidales; family F082; genus JAADID01. The sequence goes on along the minus strand of JAUXDH010000047.1, from coordinate 2,057 downwards.
CCTGTCTATTTCTTCATCGATCATTTTCCTGATCTTTTCCAATTCCTCCAAGCTCAGGTCCTGTTCCCTGGTAAAAAATGATGCCAGGTTCTGGTAAGAATTCCCGAAGTAATTATTCAGAAATCCTTTGAAATACGACTTGCGATATGATTTCTTAGCGACAAGCGGATAATACTCATGAGCCTTACCGTGTGCTTCATAACTGACAAATCCCTTTTTTTCGAGTATCCTGACAATTGTTGATACCGTATTGTACGCAGGTTTAGGTTGGGGAAGCTCTTCGATAATGTCTCGTACGTAAGCATTTTTCAAATCCCACAATACCTGCATTACCTGTTCTTCGGCTTTGGTTAGCTGTTTCATTTCTATTATAACTAAATCTTTAGTTAATTATTGCAAAGAAAATAAATTCTGACCTAACAGGTCAATTCTGACCTGTTAGGTCAGCTATTTAGACCGATTAAAAAATGTTCTATTTTTATTGACAGAAATGGGCCTGATTAAAATTAAATCTACCTTTGCCCTGTTATTTAATTAACACTGTTAATAATTCACAAAAGATTTTATAACAAGCTAAAATTCAATCAAAAAGCTATGGACCTGAATAATATCATGAACGACCTGGTGAAGAAACATCCGGGTGAAGATGAGTACCTTCAAGCGGTACGGGAAGTGCTTGAATCCATCGAAAGTGTTGTCAATCAGAATCCGCAACTGGAAACAGCCGGAATCATCGAAAGAATTGTGGAACCCGACCGGGTTTTGACATTCAAAATACCATGGGTGGACGACAGTGGCGAAGTACACGTGAACCTGGGTTACCGGGTGCAATTCAACAACGCTATCGGACCCTACAAAGGTGGGCTGCGGTTTCACCCCAGCGTAAACCTGAGTATCCTGAAGTTTTTAGGCTTTGAACAAATATTTAAGAATGCCCTTACCACACTTCCGATGGGTGGAGGTAAAGGTGGTTCGGATTTCAATCCCAAAGGAAAATCCGATACCGAGATCATGAGGTTTTGCCAGGCCTTTATGTTGGAGCTCGTGAAAATCATCGGACCTGAAACTGATGTACCCGCCGGAGATATCGGTGTAGGTGGAAAAGAAATTGGATACCTCTATGGCATGTACAAAAAACTGCAGCGCGAACACACAGGTGTGCTCACCGGCAAAGGTACCGGTTGGGGTGGAAGCCTTATTCGTCCTGAAGCTACCGGTTTTGGCACAGTTTATTTCGCACAGGAAATGCTTAAGACAAAAGGTGAAACCTTCGAAGGTAAAACAGTTGCTGTTTCTGGCTTTGGTAATGTTGCCTGGGGCGCCACCATCAAGGTGAATGAATTGGGTGGAAAAGTAGTTACCCTCTCCGGGCCTGATGGTTTCGTTCATGACCCTGATGGCATTTCAGGAGAAAAAATAGAGTACATGCTTGAACTGCGCGCTTCCAACCAGGATATCGTTGCGCCCTATGCTGATGAGTTTGAATCGGCTACATTCTATCCCAACAAAAGGCCATGGCAGGTAGAAGTGGATGTTGCATTACCCTGTGCCACCCAGAATGAACTTGATGGAAACGACGCAAAAACCCTCGTTGACAATGGCTGCATATGTGTGGCCGAAGGCGCCAACATGCCTTCCACACCTGAAGGTATTGAAGTCCTCCAAAAAAGCGGTGTGTTGTTTGGTCCCGGTAAAGCTGTAAATGCCGGTGGTGTGGCAACCTCAGGATTGGAAATGACGCAAAACTCCATGAAACTGGCCTGGACCCGCGAAGAAGTGGATGCCAAACTGCACCACATCATGGTAAGCATCCATGATGCATGTGTGAAGCATGGAATGAAAGATGACGGATCAGTGGATTACGTAAAAGGAGCTAACGTTGCCGGATTCCTTAAAGTAGCAAATGCGATGCTGGATCAGGGGATAATTTAGTTCGGTCTCCGCCCGCCGAAGCCTTGGCGGAGGAGGGTGTCAGAGGTCATCAGTCATTGGTCGTTGGTCACTGGTCATTGGTGAGTCAGTCAATGTATGATTAAACTTTTTTCACAATTCAACAA
>JAUXDH010000018.1 GCA_030618545.1 Chlorobiota bacterium | reverse complement strand
TTTAGCTGTTTATCAACGATTTTTGATGATAATGAGGCCGGTCTTTTCTTATTCTTGTCGTATGCCGGCACAGCCAGGTGAGCAACCATAATTGAAGCAACACCTTCTTTGATAAGGTATTCAAAGGGAACCAGCTCTACAGACCGCAGTTCTTTCTTTGACCGGTTCAATACCGGAAGTGTTAGATGTGAATCCGTGTCAGTATCTCCATGTCCGGGGAAATGTTTGGCTGAGGCAATGATCCCCTCATCCTGAAGGCCTTTCATGTATTGAGTTGCCTTGCGGGATACCAATTTTGGATCTTCCCCGAATGAACGCATTCCAATGACAGGATTCCTGGGATTGCTGTTTACATCTACAACAGGGGCGAAATTGATTTGGATTCCCATACGTTGGCATTGCCGGCCAATCTGCCGGCCCATCCGGTAAATTAAACTATCCTCATCGATGGCCCCGAGCGTCATTTGCAAAGGATATTTTATCGTATTGGACAAGCGCATACCCAATCCCCATTCAGCATCAATGGATACGAAAAGAGGTGTCTTTGCAAGGGCGTTCCATTCGTTTGTTTTTAATGCTTGCTGAGCCGGATCGCCGGCAAAGAACACAACACCACCTATGTTATGCTTTTTGATTATACCGGCTACGGTGGTGAAATAATCCTGACCCGAATGATTGGCACGGACAAATATTAGTTGAGCTATCTTCTCTGACAAAGAAAATGACCGGTAAACCGAATCGGCCCAGTACTCAGCCCTGTCAATTTGACCAGGTTTATCCAACTGAGCAAAAGCAGCTCCGGGAAGAAGCAGGATGATCAATCCTGTGACAATTAACCAATATCTCAAAAGGAAAGCCATAGATTTAGCAAACCGCCAAAGGTAGGAATTTTGACTTCTCAATTTCTTATCGTTAATCGGCAGAATCGGTGTTTCGCATGACAGCTTTTTTGCGCCATCTTCCGGTTTTGTAATAGAGAATGGAGATGGTTAATCCTATTATCCAGGCCACCGGAATCCCCCACCAGATACCGAGAGTGCCTATCTCAAGTGATAAAAGGTAAGATGCCGGAATCCTGATAACCCATAAAGTGATAATGGTGATAACCATGGAAGTAATAGTGTCTCCTGCCCCACGCAACAATCCCATGATCACAAACATGGCGGCAAAAACAATATAAAAAGGACTTACGATGTAAAGGTAGTTTTTACCAATCTCCACAACTTCAGGATCATTGGTAAAAAGACTCATGATGGGTTCGGCAAAAGTAATCGCCAGTGCAGTTATAACTATAGAAATCACTGACATCATTTTAAGGGTAGCTTTCAGTCCGCTGCTCAACCTGTTCATTTTATTGGCCCCTATATTTTGACCGGTAAAAGTGGTGATAGCCGCGGAGAAATTCATTGCCGGCAATACAGCAAAGGAATCGATTCGCATGGCGACGGTGTATGCAGCCGTAGCGGATGTGCCAAACATATTTACAATTCGATACAAAGCCAGGAAACCAACCGCAACAAAAGTGTGCTGAAAACCCGATGGTAATCCGATCTTCAGGCTTTTTCTGAAAATCTCTCTATCGAACTTCATTTTGAGAGGTGAAAAAGTCAGGAAACTGTGGTACTTGTTAATGTACAGAACGATGGTAATAAACGCTCCGGCCTGGGCTATGATGGTAGCAAATGCGACGCCCTTTACGCCCCAGCCGAGAACTAAAACAAACACCAGGTCAAGAATAATGTTTACTACAGTAGATATAACAAGAAAATATACCGGCGTTTTTGAATCACCCAGCCCCCTGAGGATGGCACTGGTTCCCTGAAATCCAAAGAAAAATATGAAGCCATAGGAATAAATTGTGAAATAATCAACTGCAAGTGGGATCACTTCCTCGGGCAGGCTGATCAACTGGAATACATATTTGCTGGTATTGATGCCGATAAACATTAAAATAAAAGCAGCGAAAAAAAGGAAGATGTATAAGGTATCCACTGTCTTTCTTACGCTTTCCATCTTTTTGGCTCCAAAGAATTGCGCAATGATGATTGTTGATCCCAGCGCTATACCAATGACAAAAGATATCAGAGCGAAGATTAAGGGAAAGCTTGCACCAACTGCTGCCAGCGCCTCTTTACCCAGCACCTTTCCAATAATGATGCTATCGATCACATTGTATAATTGCTGGAACACGTTACCAAATAGCATAGGCAACGCAAAATTCAGAATGAGTTTCCCCTCTTTTCCTTCTGTAAGGTCTTTCACTAATTGAAATTATAAACTAATAAACGGCGAGGCGATAGAATTTGTTCCCGCCATTGAATCCGAATGCATTCAGCAGAAATTAATTAACTGCTGAATTCAGTTAATCAGGATTTCTTCTTTTTTGTTTTTAATGGATTGCTATCCCTTAACGATTTTGTGGGGTCCATGTTTTTGACATCCTCCTTGACATCATCAAATTCCTTTTTAATGTCCTTAATGTCATTGGCCAAATCACCATCGGTAGCATTTCTGAATTCCCTGATTCCTTTACCAAGGCCCCTGGCCAGCTCAGGAATTTTACGTCCGCCAAAAAGAAGTAATACCACAAAAAGGATCAAGATAACTTCATACCCACCAAATCCTCCAGCCGAATACTGCATGTTGAATCTTTTTTACAAAAATAAGTAAAAATAGAGGTGAATAGAAAGTGGGTAGTCGGGAGACAAGAAATAAGAATCAAAGCTTGTCAGTACGACCACCGGAAGTCCGTTTGGATAGAGGGTTGGGAGTCAATGACAGTCGGCAGTCAGCAAGCCTACCCGTACGACCGGAGGGAGTCCGTATGATAGGTCGGCAGCGTGCCCGTATGAGCGGAGAGAATCCGTATGGACGACTGGAAGGAATCCGTATGGATAGACTAATGACCGATGACCAATGACTATTTACCAATACCAATGACCAATAACAATACAATTGCTACTTTTTTCACCACAACAATACCAATCCTCTTTACCCGAATCGTCTATATTTGCAGCTTATTTGTTGAATCGTGATCTCAAACCTATCCATTTCCTACCCGTTCTGGTTTCTTGCGCTTGTTGTGTTTGCCGGTTTGATTTATGCTTCAATTTTGTATCTGAAGAACAGGAAGCAAAAATTCAGACCATTCATAGCTGCCATTCTTTTTGCTCTTCGCTTTTTGGTTGTCTCAGTACTCTGTTTTATGCTGTTGTCACCCTTTGTTAAAACCCGGAAAAAATATACCGAAAAGCCAATTGTAGTACTGGGGATTGATAACTCAAGATCGATTGTTTCGGGGCAGGATTCGAATTATTTTAAAAATGACTTCGTAACAGAATTAGAAGAGACCAGATCAGCGCTCGAAGAAAAATATGCCGTTGAGATTGTTTTGTTCGGGGAGGAAATACGAAGAAATGGTGTTCCCGACTTTACTGATGAGGTATCCAATTATTCAGGCCTGATCAGCCATCTTAGAGACAACTTTACCGGGCTTAATATCGGGGCATTGCTGATTGCAGGAGATGGCATAAACAACCGCGGAATTGATCCGGAATTTGCAACTGCCAGCCTGGGGTATCCGGTGTATACTCTTGCTTTCGGTGATACAGTAAGGGGCAGGGATTTGACCATCAGTGATACCCGCTTCAACAGCATTGTTTACCAGGGTGATGATTTTCCCGTGGAAGTCAGCATCGCCGCTACCAATTTAAAGGGTGAAAAAGCGAGGATGACGATTTATGGATTCGGAAAACAACTGGCTGTGAAGGATGTGGATATTCAGGATAACCAGTATAACAAAAGTTTTCTTTTTGGCCTGAGCGCTGATAAAGAAGGCAAACACAGGATAAACATCTCAATTGAAACAGCAGGTGAAGAATTGAGCAAAAAAAACAACAGCAGGGACATCTTCATTGATGTCTTGAAATCAAGACAAAAGATATTGATGCTGGCCAATTCACCACATCCCGATCTTGGAGCAATTAAAACAAGCCTGGAACAAACCGGCAACTTCGAAATTGAAGTACAGTATCCCGGCAACTTCAGGGCAAACATCAATGAATACGACCTGGTTATCCTGCATCAGTTACCCTCTTTCAATCAGTCTTTTCAGGGTACGCTCAATGAATTAAGAGACAAAAACACCATTCCCTTACTTTTTATCCTTGGTAAGCAAAGCAGTTTTAACCTGTTTAACCGCTACTTTGACGGGATAGATCTTCGCGCCAATAACAGAAATCTTGAAGAGGCCGAATTTATCTACAATCCACGATTTACGGCATTTTCCTTTCGAAAGGAACTTGCCGATCAATTGACCAGGCTCCCACCCCTTGTTGTGCCTTTCGGAAACTACCGTACTGCCCAGAATGCTGAAGTATTTGGTTATCAAAGATTAAATCGGATCGAAACAGATCTCCCCCTGGTGGTCTTTACAAAAAAGGGAGACAACAGGCATGGATTGATTGCCGGTGAGGGCATATGGATGTGGCGAATGCATACCTATCTGCAACAGGAGAATTATGAGGCCTTCGACAGTTTTATCAATAAAACAGTACAATACCTCATGATCAGGAAAGACAAACGCAACTTTCGGGTTGTTACTGATGGTGAATATAACAGCAGCGATAAAGTCATTATTAAGGCTGAGCTGTACAACCCATCTCTCGAAGCTGTTAATGAGTCGGATGTGAATTTCAGGCTGACAAATGAATCAGGGGAACAATTCAATTTCCTGTTTTCTCCTGAAGCCCGCGGATACATACTGGATCTTGACCGACTGCCCATAGGTGTTTACAGGTATCTGGCAACCACTGCGCTGGGAAATAACAATTATCGTGAAAGAGGGGAGTTTATCGTTACCCGCAGATCACTGGAAATCGAAAACCTGAACGCCGACCATGGAATGATGTATAGATTGGCAAGCAACAATGATGGAGAAATGATCTTCCCTGACCAATTGAATACTTTTCCGGAAATGCTCAATGCCCGCAGTGACCTCAAGAGCAAAATCTATTTTGAAGAAAAGTATTCGGGTTTACATGATATGCCATGGATCATAGGATTGGTTATTTTACTCCTGACTCTGGAATGGTTACTCAGAAAGTACTTTGGCAGCTATTAATAAAAAACACTTTGCTGATAAAAAATACCCGATCTATAATAAAAGTTTACCCATAATTAAGTAATCACCTGGACATGTCAATTATTATTTTCTGGATTATCATCGGTATCATACTTTTTGACTTCTTGTTTGAAAAGGTATTGGACTACCTTAATTACAGAAGCCTGAAGGAAACGATCCCCGGCGAATTAAAAGGAATCTATGATGAGGAGAAATATCAGAAATCTCAGCGTTATTCAAAAGTAAATTCCAGGTTCTCTCTGATCACCAGCACCTTTTCACTGGCACTCATATTATTGATGTTATTTGGTGGTGGTTTTGGAATACTGGATGGCTGGGTACGCAACGTCACTGAGAATGTTTACCTCAGGACATTGCTCTTTTTTGGAACAATGGGACTTGCTTTCGACCTGATCTCACTACCCTTTCAGCTATATGCAACTTTCGTAATTGAAGAACGCTTTGGATTTAATAAAACCACAGCGGCTACTTTTGTAAAAGATAAGTTGAAGTCGTGGGGACTTGGTATTTTACTGGTTGGAGGAATCCTGTTGTTTGTTCTCTGGGCATGGCAATCAACCGGAAACTGGTTCTGGATCATCGTTTTCGGCGGACTCAGCGCCTTCATGATTTTTATGGCCATGTTTTACACCCGTCTCATTGTGCCGTTATTTAACAAACAAACCCCACTTGAAGCGGGTGATCTGCGAACGGCAATCGATGATTTTTCGCGACAGGCAGGTTTCAAACTGGACAACGTATTTGTTATCGATGGATCTAAGAGAAGCACGAAGGCTAATGCCTATTTCAGCGGTCTGGGGCCAAAGAAGAGGATTGTTTTGTACGATACCCTGATCAACGACCTTGAAACAGAAGAGGTGATAGCTGTGCTGGCTCACGAAATAGGACATTACAAAATGAAGCATATTGTAAAAGGCATGTTCATGTCGTTGATTCAAAGTGGAGTGATGATATGGTTGTTGTCTCTTGCTATTGGATTGCCGGTTTTATCAATTGCTATCGGAGCTGAGGAGCCCAGTTTTTATATGGGCCTTGTGGCTTTTGGCCTGCTCTTTTCTCCTATCTCATTTGTTACCGGAATACTGTCCAACATTTTAAGCAGGAGATACGAATACCAGGCGGATAACTATGCAAAAGGATTCCGGCTGGGGAAACAATTAATTGATGCTTTGATCAAATTATCGGTGAAAAGCCTGAGCAACCTCACGCCTCACCCTCTTTATGTTTTCTTTCATTATTCGCATCCTACATTGCTTCAGCGCAAAGAAATCATAGAAGCCGAAAAATAGCCTCTCGCAAGATTACTTAAAGAATAAATCCGGATCGAAGCCTTTTTCGGAGAGTAAAGTTTGATTTTTTCTAATCAAGCTTGTGATGGCCTCAATAGTAACATTATAAGTTACTCCATAATTGATTGACCTGTGATGATCAACATAAAGATCATCGGTATATTTTTCTTCGGGATTAATATATTCAGGGGTAGTCTTCCCTGGTTTGACAAAATATATTTGCTGTGCAGCAGCAGAGGTTGCCATACCTACCCATTCGAAGTTCGGCACCCCATCTCGGATAGAAAGTACCGGACTGCCGCTGATCCCCCGATTGTACAAAGCATCTGTGAGGAACCTGCCTTTATTGGCCCTGCCAGGATTGCTTACGATGGCACGGGTTACCATCAGATGGCCCAGCGGATATCCCATGACATAAACTACCGAACCCCACTCAAGATCCCTGGTATTGCCAACCGGATAATTCAACACCCTTGGACGAAGGGTATGGTCGTCCATTTTCTTTCCTAAAATGGCGATATCCCTGTCTACATCTTTAAGGAGAATTTCAATATCATCTCCCGCCGGAATATCCTTCACATAATTCTGCTGGCGGATTTTTACAGATAGCGTTTCAATGGGTCCCTTTCCCTCATCGTATCTTGTCACGATTGTGTCAGGAAAATCAATCACATGGGCACAGGTAAGTAAAGCAACCCTCGTACCATCATAATAAATCACACAGGCGGTTCCCGTAACTGACTCATTTGTGATGGTTCTTGAAAGAGAAGCAGCCCTTATCAAAGAATCAGACAATTGCTTTATATCAAGTGTATTCTGTGCAGGAAAAATATGTGTTTCATAGAACACGAGGCAATCCAGCTTCTTGACAGTTTCGGAAACAAATTCCAGCTCATCTGAAACAGTTTTATCCGGAAACTCACTATCATACTTGTTATCAGTAGCATCTTCAACTGTCTCTTTCTGTTCTAGATTTGATGTAGTATTACATCCCAGGATTATGGAAGCAAGGACAAAAATCAATATGGTATGACGCGAATAAACCATCTTTAGTAATTGGGGAAATTCCGGTTACAGATCTTTTTTAGGATGGGCCAAAAATACGATTCCAATAAACAAGAAACAATAAATCAGGCAGGTTATTGCATCAGGGATGGACACATATTCACGGAAATTAATGCCGAACATGTTCATCAAAGCGGAATTGGGCACATCGATTACATTCGACATGGCTTCTACCGGTAGATATTTTGATACTTTTTCTGGCAGCATAAAGGAAATTGACGGCTCAAAAATGTAGTAATAAAAAGCCAGTAACCCGATAGACAGTCCTGAGCGTTTCAGTGTAAAAGCAATCAGGAAGGCCATTGAGCAAAAGGTGAACAACTCGAGGAAGTAAGCCGGTATGAATTCGATCTTCTGAAAAAACAAGGTCAATAAAAACTGTTCTGAAGTCATCATCCCCAGGATGCTCCCTGAGAGAAAAAGGATCAAGGTAGATATCAGGCAAAGATTAAAGATAAACATGATTTTGGACCACAGGAAATCTGTCCTGCTCATGCCATTCATTACATTTTGCCTGACAGTTCTGAAGGTAAACTCATTTGTAATAAAGACCATGACAATCAACGCGAGGAAAATTTTGAAAAAGCCACCCAGAAAAGTAAGGTTATGCCAAACCAGCGGAAAGGTGTACAGAGAGAAACCGGGCATTGGAATGGGAGCATTCGAACCAGCATCCGTTACGATGCTGTTTAAAAACTTCTCTACTGTAAAGAAAACAATTACAAGCAGTCCCAGATACATGGATATCAGTACCCAGAATGTTTTGCTGTAAACATATTTCCGGAAATCTATTTTAAGTAATCTAAGCATCATTTCCGGATAAAAGGTTAAAGAAATATTTTTCTAGCGACTGCTTCCTCATGGCGAGATGGTTAAGGTAAATACCCTGGTCAACGAGAAACTTATTCAATTCACCGGGAGCGATCTCTTGCTTCAAATGGGCTATCAACATGCCATCTTCTTCCCTTATTTCTGAAAACCATGAAATCTCCTCCAAAGAACTCCTGAGTTGATCAAGGTTATCAGCAGCAAGTTCAACAGAGGGTGAGTCATTTAGCACCTGACTAACTTTCCCATCGCCTAACTTTTTTCCTTTATCCAGGATAACCACATGAGTGCAAACCTTTTGAACTTCATCCAGCAGGTGGCTTGCCAATAAAATCGTCACACCCTTTTTACCAATGTCAAGGATTAATTCCCTGATCTCCGCAATTCCTTTTGGGTCAAGTCCATTGGTAGGTTCATCGAGGATAAGTACTTCCGGATCTCCCATCAACGCGGAAGCGATGGCAAGTCGCTGTTTCATGCCAAGGGAAAAAGTTTTGTATTTACTGTTCTTCCTGCTTGTTAAACCTACCAGGTCCAGCAGGTGGTCAATTTGATCGTATCCACAATCTTTGATATCTGCAATGATTTTCAGATTTCTAACACCGGAGAGGTATGGATAGAAAATTGGCGCTTCGAGGAGAGCCCCTATTCTCCTTCTCAAGATATCACTGGGGTGTTGACCAAACCAGTAGTATTCGCCACTGTCGGACTTAATAATGTCAAGCAGGATGCCTAGAGTGGTGGTTTTACCACTACCGTTTGGGCCGAGTATGCCACAGATTTCCCCTTTAGGTATTTTCAGTGAAAACTGATCGAGGGCTTTTAAACCACCATAGGCTTTACTCAGGTTATTTATCTCAAGAACAGGTGATTCCAAATTTGTTATTGTTAGGATTTCAAATAGAACGAAATATTTGAAAATTGATTACAATATTAAGTAAAAAATCACCTTCTGCGTTCCTGGTTTCCTGTCTGTTTGAATTAAGAATTAAAAACATCTAAAATCAATTCGCGATAGATTTAATGTTTACTTTTGCCGCTCATTTTGAAACCCTATTCTAAATTTGAAACATGAAAGTTGGTAAAAACAAAGTAGTTACCTTAACCTACGAATTACGACTGCACAACGAAAGCGGAGAAGTAATACAGAAAGTTGAAGAAACAAGACCCTTTGTTCATCTGTTTGGCGCCGGCAGCCTTTTGCCCTCCTTTGAAAACAACCTGAATGGCTTGATGTCGGGCGACGAGTTTGGTTTTCACCTGGCCGCCGAAGAAGCTTACGGCGATTTATCAGATGAGGCTATAGTAGAACTCGATAGAGAAATCTTCGAAATTGATGGTAAGATCGATGAAGAGATTGTAGCTGTTGGTAAAATGGTTGCCATGCAGGATGAAAATGGACGTCCCCTGGAAGGAACAGTTCTTGATATTAAAGATAAATCAATCATTATGGATTTTAATCATCCTTTAGCAGGTGAAAGCCTCTATTTTTCAGGTAAGATAAGTGAAGTGAGAGAAGCCTCCTCAGAGGAACTTGATCACGGCCATGTCCATGGCGATGGCGGACATCACCATTAAAAGTCTATTTAAAGAGCAGAAAAACGGTAGGTTTCTTGTTGATATCTACCGTTTCTTTTTTCCAGCCGGCTATTGAAAGTGTACGGATACTCTCAGATTTGAGGGTCAGGTCAGTCGCGATGCACAGTCTTGTTTGTTTCATGCAAACGTTCAGCAGCGATTCAAACAACTTTCGGTTCCTAAATGGTGTTTCTATAAAGATCTGAGTTTGGTTGTGCTTGTAGACAGATTGCTCCATCAGTTGTATTTTTCTCTTCAGTTCACCTCTGTCAACCGGCAGGTAACCAAGAAAAACAAATTGCTGACCGTTGAACCCTGATGCCATTAGTGAGAGGATGATCGAGTTGGGGCCAACCAATGGAACGACCTGAATTCTCATTTGATGAGCTATATTAACAATGTCAGCTCCAGGATCTGCCACACAGGGTGTACCGGTTTCGGATAATAAGCCAATAGATTTACCTTCCAGGACAGGATTAAGAAAAGATTGGATTGAATCTTCGGGTGTATGCTTGCCCAGTTCAAAAAAGGTTAATTCATCGATTGTTTTTGGATGCTTTGCAGCTCTCAGAAATCGCCTGGCTGTTCTCAGGTTTTCAACAATAAAGAAATCTATCTTGCGGATAACATCAAGATTGTAATCGGGAAGTGATTTGTGGATGGTATCGAAACTTCCCAAAGTAGTTGGTAAAAGATACAACGTTCCTTTCATTTTCAAAATGGTAAATTCTTCAAATCGACATTTCCACCGGATAAAATAAGTCCCACACGTTTACCCTCAACCTGTACTTTACTCTCAATTATGGCTGCTAAAACGACCGCTGATGAAGGTTCAATTACCAGTTTCATTCTTTCATAAACCAGCCTCATTGCCTCAATGATTGCTTCTTCGCTGACCGTCACAATATCTTTTACATGTTTTTGGATGATGGGGAAATTCCTCTTTCCCAGTGATGTGAGCAATCCATCAGCAATAGTTTTCGGATCAACACTCGGGATGATTTTTCCGGCTTTGAATGAACGGCAGGCATCATCAGCTCCAAGAGGTTCGCAGGCTATCACCATGGTATTTTTTCCAAAATAATGTGCTGACAGCGCGGTGCCTGCCAGCAATCCTCCTCCACCAACCGGACATAGGATTAAATCCAGTTCGCCTGTATCTTCCAGCATCTCTTTGGCTGCAGTAGCCTGACCGGCAATGATGGTGTAATTGTCGTAAGGGTGAACTTCCATGGCTCCGGTTTCTGCCATAACAACTTTTATAGTATCTTCCCTTGACTGCAAAGTAGGTTTACAAAAGGTGATCTTGCCACCGTATCCTTTAACAGCTTCAACTTTTACCTTGGGTGCATTTTCAGGCATCACAATATAGGCAGGAATATTTCTCAGAAGCGCTGCCCTGGCCAGGGCCTGTGCGTGGTTTCCGGATGAATGGGTTGCTACACCCTTTTGTGATTCCAACTCATCAATGGAATATACCGCATTCACTGCACCTCTCGATTTGAACGCACCCACTTTCTGGAAATTCTCACATTTGAAGAACAATGAGGTATGGAATCTCGAATCCAGGGTAGCGCATGTCATTATCGCTGTGCGATGGATGTGGGACGCAATCCTTTTCGCCGATGCAATAATTTCTTGTTTTCCGGGAGTACTGTCTAACACAGAATGGTCAGTTGCTTTTCGATAAATTAACTATTTCATCGGTAGCCCGATCCAGCAATTTAAAAACTGCATTAAGGTCTTGTTCACTTTGAGAGAAAGGGTCGGCAAGGGTTTTGTTTTTTCCGGGCTCAATCACATTCAAAAGATAGTCAATCTTAGTGCGGTCTTGCTCGTTTCTGGCCAGGTCCATCACATCCCGGTAATTCCGGGTGTCCATTACATAGATCTTATCGAATAGGTCAAAATCACTTTTTAAAAAAATTCTTGCCTTCGTTTTAAGTTCCATGTTGTTCTTCTTTGCCAGTTCCTGTGCCCTGTAATCAGGTGGTTCGTTAATGTTGAATGATTCAAACCCAGCCGAGGATACCTCGCCCTCAATCTTGTTTTCAGAATACTTTTTCTTTAGCATGGCTTCAGCTAAAGGTGACCGACAGATATTCCCGTTACAAATGAAAAGCACATTCATGATTATATTGTTTTATCGATGATAAGATTCAATAAAGTTACAAAATCTCAGGCACTTTGTAAAGCCGGGTGTTAGTCTGAAGCTGGTTTATATCTGAAAAACAGCCTGTTAAAGCTTCAATTTTTTATCGATCTCTTCAACATAAACCCTGAACCTTTTATCGGTTTCGAGCAGGTTATTCACTGTTCTGCAGGCATGTAAAACAGTGGCATGGTCTTTATTTCCACAATGTAAACCAATGGTTGCCAATGAACTCTTGGTGTGTTTCTTGGAAAAGAACATAGCCAGTTGACGGGCCTGAACAATCTCTCTTTTTCTGGTCTTGGAATTTATAGCTTCAAGCGGCAGGTTAAAATAATCGCAAACTACCTTCTGGATATAATCGATCGATATTTCACGGGTTGTATTTTTCACAAACTTATCGATCATCTGTTTTGCCAGTTCAAGCGTGATGGCCTTCTTATTGAGGGTGGACTGTGCAAGGATAGAAATCAGCGCCCCCTCCATCTCACGAATGTTGGTTGTGATACTGTAAGCAAGATATTCAATCACCTCGTATGGCATTTCAATTCCATCCTTGTAAAGCTTGTTTTGCAGAATGGCAATTCGGGTCTCGAGGTCAGGTACCTGAAGATCAGCAGCCAGTCCCCATTTGAAACGTGATAATAACCGTGGTTCCATTCCCTTCAGTTCGACAGGAGGCTTATCAGATGTAAGGACAAGTTGTTTGTTGTTTTGATGCAGATGATTGAAAATATGAAAGAAAACATCCTGAGTCTTCTCTTTTCCAGCAACAAACTGAATGTCATCCATGATAAGAACATCAATCATCTGATAAAAATGAATGAAATCATTCTGGTTGTTATTTCTTACCGATTCGATATACTGATTTACAAATTCGTTGGTCTTTACATATAAAACCGTCTTTTCAGGAAAGTTGTTTTTCACCCTAAGACCTATCGCATGAACCAGATGTGTTTTACCCAGCCCAACATTTGAATAGATCAAAAGCGGATTAAAAGCTGTTTTTCCTGGATTTTCAGCTATGGCCCAGCCTGCAGACCTTGCAAGCCGGTTGCAGTCTCCCTCAACAAAATTTTCGAATGAATATGTTTCAACAAGCTGTGACTCAACTTTGATTTTCTTTAAACCCGGAATAATAAAGGGATTAGGTATGTCGCGTGTTTTTGTAGGGTTTAAGTCAATAGGCATATTAACCGGGTTGTTTTTAGTTGCTCTCTTATCATGAGTTGGTATTTTAACCGCATAAGGTTTGGATTCTGAATATGCGCTATCCATGATCACGCTGTATTCCAGTCGGCCGGTTGGGCCAAGCTCTCTCCTAATAGTCTTTTTAAGCAAATTTATGTAATGCTCTTCAAGCCATTCATAAAAAAACTGACTGGGTACCTGGATGGTCAGCACATTTCCTTCAAGTTTAACCGGTTCAATAGGCTCAAACCAGGTTTTAAAACTTTGGTAAGGGATATTGTCCCTGATCACCTTCAAGCATTTTTCCCAGATATCAACATGCTTTTTTGTCATTTTCGCACAATCTTTTTCCTGGTAAACACTTTATTTTGGCGCATTATTCCGCTAATAGTTTAGTTTCAAGTAAATTAAATCTTAACCGGAGGAGCCCTTTTTGGTTAGGGCAAATATCTTTTAAAAAAAGTGAAAAAAAAACATCTTTTTTTGTTGACATTTATCTTTTTTTGTCGTATATAGGAAGAGCCGCCCATTAATCTTATCTCCTTGTTTTACAATGCATTTATATTTAAATTCCTGATCTTTCCAAGTCTTGAAATAATCCTTTGTACATTATTTTTTTTTACATCAATATTAATAACGCAAACTTCTGAAAAATTCTGCTTGAGGATATCCGGTTTTTCATCTTTCAGTATTCTCATTACGTCATTCATCTCAGGGTAGTTGAAATGGAGAGAGAAAGCGCTCTTCAAATACCTTTCAACTATTGCAGCATTCCCGATCGCATCCCTTGCAGATGTCTTGTAGGCATTTATCAATCCGCTAACGCCCAATTTGGTTCCCCCAAAATACCTTATGACAACAATGAGCACCTTAAACAGCTCAAAGGAATAGATCTGGTTGAGAATTGGTTTACCGGCAGTCCCGGAAGGCTCTCCATCATCAGAACTTCTGTATTTCTCTTTTTCGGGTCCAAGCCTATAAGCATAGCAATGGTGACGCGCATCATAGTACTCCTTTTTTAAGTCTTTTAATATTTCCTTGCATTGATCCTCACTTTCAACATGCAAAACCTTTGCGATAAATTTACTGCCCTTTTCCTTGTAAAGCCCTTCCGACTTTTTAATAATCGTTAAATAACTATCTGATACTTGATTTTCCATTAGCCTGTGATAATAATTAATGTGGAGAAAGCGATTGTGAGCAACAGTTCATTCATGCATATGAATATAAGCAACAAATTTAATAAAGCAATAAAAGATCATGGTCCTTTATTTGTAGATTTGTAGACCAAAATACTGTTTGTCATTTAATTAATAACCAATGAATTACATAAAGTTATCCTTGATAACACTGCTTTTACTTCCGATAATCATTTTTGCACAATCCGGTTCAACGGACAACATGTCCTATAAGAGATATGAAGGGAACATTGGCGACAACATAAGTATCACAGCGAATATCGTTCAGTTATTCACCAAACTATCAGGAAACTACCAGTACCGTTTTCTTGAGGATGACAATGAAAAGATGTATTTTGGAAAAACAGTTGAACTGGATGGGGATGTTGATGAAGATGGAAAGGCGAGGCTGAAAGAATTTGGAAGAACAGACTATGCATTTGAGGGGACAATTCAAGGCAAGTCGTTCAATGGAAACTGGAAGGCAGGTGAAGATCGGTTTGTTCCATTTGAGATGTCAGAATACTATCCTATCGGGAGCATACCCTTCGATGTGTACTACCTGAGATCAGAGACAGACCTGGTAAAAGGCAAACCTGACAGCCCTGTTGCAGAAATAGAAATCACACTCATTTATCCCACTTCTGAATACATCAAACCGGAAATAACTGATTCTGTGAGAAAGATTATCGTGAACAGCTTCTTTGGCAGAGGTTTTAATGTTGGGGAACCAGATACCATGCTTGTTCGTTTTGAGGAAGAATATTTTTCTGAGTATGTGAAGCAGAATGAAGATTGGTATGAATTAGGAGGAGCTTCTTTTAGCTGGGAAAAAGTGGTCAACATGTCTGTAGTCTATAATTCGACCTACATGCTTTGCCTTGAGTACCTTAAGTATGCTTATTCGGGTGGCGCACACGGGATGACCAACGTTGCTTACGACATAATTTACCTGGATAATGGCCAATTGTTGACCTATGCAAATGTTTTTAAAAAAGATGCTGAGGAAAAACTATCGGAGATCCTGACCGGACAATTGCGAAAAGATTACAGCATCCCCGCTGATATATCACTCAGCGAGGCTGGATTTTTTGTGGAAGTGGTCGAACCTAACAGGAATATCTATGTAAATGGCAACGGCATAGGATTTCTTTACAACAGTTATGAAATAGCACCTTATGCCCAGGGAGCAACCAATATCTTCCTTGAGTGGAAACAGGTAAGCGAATTGGTCAGACAGGGAACGCCGGTTTATGAAATGAGCCGGAGGTAGAGAAGGGGGTTGATTTATGATTTATGAGTTAAGATTTATGAGTTAAAATTTATGAGTTAGAGTTTTGTCTTCTTCCGTATTCCGTCTTCCATCATTCCATCCTCATTTTCTCCAATTCTTCCATTCTTCCATTTCCAATCTTCCTTACTTCACTCATCTCCCAATCCCCTGTTCAAAAACCCGATGAAAGGATACATGGCTTTGAAGATGGCCAATACCTGCTGATCAAAACCGGAACCTGTAATTTGTTTAGCTGTTACTGTTTGAAAAACAGTGAAACTCTTGAACTTCAGGGTCTCTATTCCCTCAAAATCTTTGGGGAATCCCTGAGGGGGGCGGGAAAGTCTATCTCTGCCTAATTTCTCGAATGCCGACTTAAACCCGGCAGAACTGATAATATCACTAAACTCTTTGTAATTGTAATAAATCTCGTTTCTGATTTTTTTAAGATTTGGCCCGGTAGGATTGTGTGACCCACCACCAACAAAGCACTCATCAGCAGACATGTGCAGGTAATATCCGGCTTTTTCAGATTTTCTTCCACCCGGCGCCATAAAAGAGCCGAAATAGGTTTTATAAGGTGTTTTATCTTTAGAAAAACGGACATCGCGATAAATCCTGAAAGTTGTTTGCTTTGCAGTCAGGCTGCCGACAAGCGGATCCATTTCCTGAATTTTAGGAATCAGGTGCTCAATGAGCTGCTCAAATTCATCTCTGGCCTGTTCATAGTATTTTTTATTCTCATTAAACCAATCACGGTTATTATTTTGGTTTAAATCTTTCAGGAAGTCAAGTACTTTTTTATCCATTTTTTTTCTGAATTATACATATATTTAGGAAGCCCTAAAATAGTAAGAATATTACACGCGGGCTATAAACCAAAAAACCAAATAATTATGAAAAAGTATTGCCTGGCATTACTTCTCTGTTTATTCCTGTTCCTGATTTTCCCATCTGTAAATCTTTATTCCGGCAATGATCATCTGCCTGTCGGATCCCGTCAAGCCGGGATGGGTAGGACATCCGTTACCCTTACTGATTTCTGGAGCTGCCAGAACAACCAGGCGGGAATTGCACTTATCGATAAAATAAATGCCGGTATTTATTACGAAAGCCGGTTTTCACTAAGCGAGCTAAGCTCGAAAAGCATTGGTGTTGTTGTACCCACAGGAATTGGGGTGCTGGGAGTCACTTTCAATCACTTTGGTTATGAATTATACAGCGATATTAAAATCGGACTGGTTTACGCCCGATCCTTCAGTCCGTATTTCAGATTTGGACTCCAGCTCGATTACCTGCTAACTACATTGGGTGATAACTATGGAAATAAAAGTAACATCACCTTTGAACTGGGAATCCAGTCTGATATTACCGAGTCACTGACTATCGGCGTCTGGGTTTTCAATCCTGTCCAGGTTAAGTTTACAGATTACAACAATGAAAAAATCCCCGCCGTTTTCAGATTTGGCTTAAAGTGGCAAGCTGCTAAAAGTTTGTATGTATGTATTGAGGCAGAAAAAAATACCTATATGAAACCTCTTATTATCAGCGGCGGGATAGAATATGGGCTGAATGAGAAGTTCTTTTTCCGGAGCGGGTTTTCAACAGGACAGGAAGTCTTTTCCATGGGCTTCGGATTCAGAATGAGGTTTCTCAGGTTTGACATCTCTGCAGTTATGCATGAATCCATGGGTTTTACTCCCCAGGCATCATTGATCTTCCAATTCTAAAGCATTCGGTCATGAAAATATCTTTCAATAAAATCTCCGTGATACTCCTGCTTTGCCTTGGTTGTATTACTTTCTTTTCTACAGCTTTTGGCCAGGCTAGCGACACTTTGCAAAAAGGGTATATTGAGTTCATCACTGATCAACTGGAAAACATAGCCCAGCAGACCGATCGCAGAATTGATTACACAGATCTGATAGAAGACTACCTCTACTATTCAAATAATCCGATTAACCTGAATGGTAAGAATCTGCCTAAACTGGTTGAGCTATACCTGATAAATGATATTCAGTTGATAAACATTAAATCGTATATTAATCGTTATGGTCAGTTGTTTTCGGTTTATGAATTGAAAAACATCCCCGGCTTTGATCAACAGACCTTTCAAAACATCCTACCTTTCATTGTTGTCAGTAACATTAATAAGAAAGAAAAAGTAACCCCACGAAAGTTCTTTAACAGAAGCAAGCACAGTTTCATCCTTCGTTATGGGCAGGTGATTGAACCTTCTATCGGGTTCAGGATACCGGTTGATTCGGCTATATTTTATCCTGGCAAGACTTGTCTGGGAAGTCCTCAGGCTTACTATGCAAGGTATGCATTCAGGTTTAAAGACAAGATCAGGATTGGATTTACCCTTGAGAAAGACGCCGGAGAAATAGTTCTTCAGAAAAAACTGAACGATAGCATACAAATGCTGGTTGGCAAAAAAGTCAGTCAGGTATTTGATTTTTTCTCAGGTCATATTTTTCTTTCCAATATGGGTATCCTTGAGAAAGTGGTGATTGGTGATTATCATCTCGAATTCGGGCAAGGGCTCACACTTTGGACCGGGATGGCTTTTGGGAAGTCGGCGGCCGGAACACAGGTTAAAAGATTCGGGCAGGGAATCAGGCCCAACACCTCTGCCAATGAGAACAGGTTCTTTCGCGGAGGGGCTTTTACTCTAAAGTGGAAGCATTTTAATGTTACCGGATTCTACTCTCAAAACAAAGCAGATGCCAGTATTCAGTATGCAGCTCAAACAGATGAAAAATGGATAAACAGCATGCAGGAAACAGGAAAGCACCGGACAATAAATGAATTACTGACAAGGCATGCAATTGACATTATTGCTTTTGGCGGAAGAATGGGATTTCAATTAAAAAAGATACAAATAGGGCTTACTACCTACAAAACTGTTTTGGGAACACCGATAAGAAATGATGAAGCTCCCTACAAGTATTTTGGTTTTAATGATAATGAATTGATGAATTTCGGACTTGACTTCAATATTGCTTTAAAGAAGATTAATCTTTTTGGTGAAGTATCAGGATCACAACCAGGCGGAATTGCCGGAATTGCAGGCATCAATGCATTCCTGGCGGACAGGTTTGTTATCACGCTATTGTATCGCCATTATGCTGAAGATTACCACAACCTCTTTAATAATCCATTTTCTGAAGCTGGAAATCAAATAAATGAACGGGGATTGTATTTAGGTTTCAGCGCCCTGCTCTCAAAAAATCTGAGATTGACCGGCTATGTGGATCATTTTCAATTCCCCTGGCTTAAGTACCTCGTTGACGGGCCTTCTCAGGGCAGGGATTATCAACTGCAATTAAACTATTCGCCGTCCACAAATTATTCCATGTATTTCAGGTTTCGATACAGAAGGAAACAGGTTAATTGGAAAGATCATAACTTCTACACAACAAGGTTATCGGAAATCAATCGCAATGAATTCAGGTATTTTATCAGCTACCAGCTAACTGAATCGCTCGTTTTTAAGAATCGTATTGATTATGTTTTTTTCAGAAAAGAAACAGGTGAAAAAGACCATGGATACATGATCTACCATGATATCCTTTACAGGCCCAAACTATTTCCCCTGGACATCACATTCAGATATGCTTTGTTCAGCACCGATGGTTTTGACAGCAGGATATACAGCTATGAAAACGATGTGCTATATGCATTTACCGTACCGTCTTATTCAGGAAACGGCCAACGGATTTATCTGATGCTAAGATTAAAAGTCAGGAAAAAACTGAATTTCTGGTTGAGGCTGGCAAGGACAATCTATGCTGACAGGAAGAGCATTGGTTCGGGATGCGACGAAATTGAAGGGTACAGGAAAACCGAAATAAAATTTCAGATGCAATTGAAACTCTAATGCAATCTCTCCCGTTTGAAAAGATAGGGCAATAAAATGCCATCAAAACCCTTGTTGATATTAGCCTGAACATAGTCGATCTGGTAACGCCCGCATCTTACCTCCAGTTCGCGTCTTGTTTTTTTAAACTGCTCGCGATAGCGATCCCTTACTTCTATTGGGTTGAGTTTTATGCTTTCATTGGTTTCCATATCCACAAACCGATAAGGACGGTCATCGAGGTCGAGCTCTTCTTCCAGTTTCTGATCGATTACATGAAACAAAATCACCTCATGTTTGTAATGCTTGAAATGCTGCAAAGCCGAGAACATTTCATCGTGTCGGTGATCGTTGTCCATCATGTCGCTGAATATGATCACAAGGGAACGTTTGTGCAGCATTTCCGCGATCCGGTGCAGTGAGACCGTTACATCGGTTGGTTTTTGATCTTTTCCCAGTTTTGGATCAAGCAACTTTTCCAACTCTGTAAAGAGGTATTTCTGATGTACCGAACTCGAACGTACCTGCGAATGCAATTCAACTTTATCCGAGAAGGTACTGACACCAACCGCGTCACGCTGTTTTTTCATCAGGCTCATCAGTACGGCAGCCGCATAAACTGAAAATATGATCTTATTCGGATCTTCTACATCCACCTTCTCTTTCAAAGGAAAATACATCGAAGATGACCTGTCGATGATAATACGGCAACGGAGGTTGGTTTCTTCCTCAAATCTTTTGATGAATAATTTATCGGTACGACCGTATAACTTCCAATCGATAAATCGCGTGGATTCACCGGAATTGTAAAGGCGGTGTTCTGCAAACTCCACAGAGAATCCATGAAACGGGCTTTTATGAAGGCCCGTTATAAAGCCTTCAACAACCTGCCTGGCGAGAAACTCCAGGGAGTTAAATTGCTGCAATCTGTCCTTATCAATCGAATAAGCCATCTGGAAACAAAGAAATTAAAGCAAACTAATGAAGCTTCCGTAAACCCCAAAAGGCTGCTCAATGACAGCCTTTTGAAAGCTTATGTTTTATGTTTTTAGAGTAAGGCTTCCAGTTTATCAACCAGGATCTGCTTTGGAACAGCTCCTACCTGCTTGTCAACAACTTCACCATTTTTGAAGAAGAGTATTGTTGGAATATTTCTGATTCCATAAGTTCTCGCAGCTTCCGGATTGTGGTCAACATCAAGTTTGCCAACTACTGCCTTTTCTGAGAAATCATCTCCAATCTCCTGAACTATCGGTCCCACGATACGGCATGGTCCGCACCAAACTGCCCAAAAATCAACAATTACAGGTTTATCCGATTTTAATACGGTGGACTCAAAATTAGCGTCTGTGATTTCTAATGCCATGATATAGATATTAATTTAACGGTGGCAAATATAACTAAAGTATGTACTGAATATTGTGTAATTTTCTAAAATTAATCCGCAATTTTCATAGATCTATTTGAGGCTGTATTTCAACTGTTTCAGCTTTTGGGTTTCAATTAAAAAAGACCGTGGCTCTACCTTAAAAGTTGAAGATTTCATGAGCAATGGCAGCCCATCATCCGGATCATCAATGTGAAACTTAATTGGACAAACACCGCTGTGTTCCCTGACCATATCAATCAGGCCACTTACCAGAGCCTCATCAAGATCATCCGCACTCATTCGCAAGGTGATCGACTTAGCCAGTTTATTCATTGCTTCTGACAAAAGGTACATTTCCGATATCCTTACTTCAAAATTATCTTTCTGGTTATACCTCTCCTCCACTTTGGCTTTTATCAGGATTTTACTGCCTTCATCAAGGAGGTGTTTTCTTTTGAGGTAGTCTTCTTTAAACAACATAAGCCTGATGCTGCCACTGAAATCCTCCACAGTAAAACTTCCGTAAGGGTCTCCTTTTTTTGAGGTTTTCTGCAATGATTCGGTGATCAGGCCGGCAAACCACACAGTTGATTCATTAAACGATGCAAGGTCATTATTCAAATCATTGATTTCATGTTTGCAGTACTCTTCGATGGTAGCCTTATATTCATCCAATGGGTGACCGGATATGTAAAAACCTGTCACTTCTTTCTCCAGTTTCAGCATGTGTATGAGTGACCATGGCTCGCATTTTGGCAATACCGGGTCCAGGACATCGAAGGCATCCCCCTGATCTCCAAATAGAGATGTCTGGGCTGAGTTTTGTTTTTCCTGGAATATTGATCCGTGTCTTATAACAGTCTCAATAAAGGGAGTGGAATTTTCTTTTTCCTGATAAAAAAACTGGGCGCGATGCGCATCAGAAAAACCATCGAAGGCACCTGCCATGGCAAGCGCCTCAAAACTTCGTTTATTCACCATCCGTAAGTTCACACGCTTCGCAAAATCAAAGATGCTGTTAAATAATCCATCTGCTTCCCTTACCGTAATGATCTGTTCTACAGCCGAACCTCCAACGCCTTTTATAGCTGCCAGGCCAAAACGGATGACTCCTTCTTTAGTTACCGTAAAGTTCGAAGCGCTTTCATTGACATCCGGGCGCATCACTTCAATATCAAGATGATTGGCTTCACTAATCAATTGAGTGATTTTTTTGATATCATTCAGGTTGTGGCTGAGGTTGGCAGCCATGAATTCGGCCGGATGGTGAGCTTTGAGGTAACCGGTTTGGTAAGCGAGATGAGCATAACAGGTGGCATGTGATTTATTGAAGGCATATTTCGCGAACTCCAGCCAGTCTTTCCAGACTTTGGCAACTTTATCATCCGGTAAACCGTTTTTCCTGCAACCTTCCAGAAACTCCAAATGGAGTTTTTCCATCTCCTTTACCTTCTTTTTACCCATTGCCTTTCTAAGAGAATCGGACTGTCCTCTGGAGAAGCCTGCCATCTTTCTCGACAAAAGCATCACCTGTTCCTGGTAGACTGTGATACCATAAGTTTCTTTAAGAATTTCTTCCATGATAGGAAGGTCGTATTCAATCTTTTTGATTCCCTGTTTGCGCTCAATAAATTCCGGAATGTATTCCATTGGACCTGGCCGGAAAAGAGAAACCATCGCGATCAGATCTTCGAATCTGGAAGGTTTGAGGTTTTTCAAATGCTTCCGCATACCATCAGATTCAAACTGGAAGAGGGCAACAGTATCCCCGCGGCTGAACAGGTCATATGTCTTCTTATCATCAAAAGGGATTTTCTCTATATCAATTTCAATGCCCTCTGATCGTTTGACATTCTCAAGGGTATCCTTAATAATAGAAAGTGTTTTCAGTCCCAGAAAATCCATTTTAAGCAGACCTATCGATTCAATGAATTTGCCATCGAACTGGGTAGAAATATCCAGTTCCGAATCCTTAACACTGATGAGCGGCACATATTTGTCAAGATCTTCCCTGCCGATAATGATACCACAGGCATGTGTGCCTATATTCCTGATGGATCCCTCAAGCGCCTTGGCATTTTCTATTACCGATGAGACTTCCGGTTTTCCCTCTTCCAGTTCTTTCCTGAAATCGGTTACTTCTTTCAATGCCTGATTCAGTGATACTCCGGGACGATCGGGTACCATCTTGGCCAGCCGGTCGGCCTCATGCAAGGGTAGCTTCTGTACCCGTGAAACATCCCTGATTGCCATTTTCGCGGCCATAGTTCCGAAAGTGATCAGATGTGCAACACGCATTTTACCATATTTTTCAGAGACCCATTTGAGCAGCTTGTTTCTGCCCTCATCATCAAAGTCGATGTCGATATCAGGCATGGAGATCCTGTCGGGGTTGAGGAAACGCTCGAAAAGAAGATTATACTTCAATGGCTCAATATCAGTGATCCTAAGGCAATAGGAAACCACAGATCCTGCGGCGCTTCCTCTTCCTGGGCCAACCCATACTCCCATCTCCCGTGCTGCTTTCAAAATATCCCATACAATAAGGAAGTAATCCGGGAATCCCATATTGCTTATGGTCTCCAGTTCAAAATCAATGCGTTCAACAAGATCTTTTGAGACCTCACCATATCTGTATGTTGCTCCCTCATAGGTGATGTGACGGAGGTAGGCATTGGCATCTTCAAATTCTTCAGGTATTGTAAATTCAGGCATGATGGGCTTGTGGTTAAGCTCATAGGTCTCTATTTTGTCAACAACCTCCTGAGTGTTTATAATGGCCTCAGGGACATCGGCAAACAGCTCTTTCATTTCCTGTTGTGTCTTGAACCATTCCTGACGGGTGTACCTAAACCTCCTTGGATCATTCAGGTCTTCTCCTTTTTTGATACATATCAACCTGTCATGGGCAGAAGCATCATCTTTTTCAATAAAATGAACATCGTTGGTAGCTACTATTTTAAGCCCGTGTTTTTTACCGGAATCGATTAAAAACTGATTCACGAGCACCTGGTCATCAAACACCTTACGGTCAACATCAGGTTCTCCGGTGGGGTGCCGTTGCAATTCAAGGTAAAAATCCTCACCAAATATTTCCTTGTATTCAAGCAGGGCTGCTTCCGCCTTTTCTTTCCCTGCTTCCATAAAAAGTTTAGGGACCTCACCTCCCAGGCAGGCTGTTAAGGCGATAAGCCCCTCACTGTATTTCCTGAGGAGCTCTTTGTCTATCCTTGGTTTGTAATAAAAACCATCTATCGATCCTGCTGATATTAACTTCATCAGGTTTTTGTAGCCTGCTTCATTTTTAGCGAGCAAAATAAGATGCCAGCCAGAATTATCCTCTTTGGTTTTCTTTTGGGCCATTCCCCTTCTGGCAACATACACTTCACAACCCAGAATAGGCTTCAGGCCTGCATAAGTCATCGCTTCATGAAAATGCTTCACACCGTACATGATGCCATGATCGGTGATAGCCATGGCTTTCATCCCATCATTTTTAGCCTTTTGTGTCAGCTTTTCAATATTTGAAAGGCCATCAAGTACCGAGTATTGGGTATGTACATGGAGATGTGTAAAAGCAGCATCTTTTAATTTTTCAACATGTTCCGCATTAATTTCGTCTTGTAAGTGCTGCTCACCGATGGGCTGGTGGTAAGGCTCTACTTCCAGGCCTATTGATTGAAATGGCTTTTTGTTGTGTTCTATGAAATCTTTGACAATCTCCGGAGTTGTTTTCAGATGCGAAACTTTAATAATCCCTATCCGTACTAACTCCAGAAAACACCTTGCTGTTGCCTGTACATCGGCCGAAGCATTGTGTGCCGCGTCAAAACTTTCGTGGAATAACTTTTCATGCAGCTCATCGAGCCTTGGCCATTTAAAGCCTTTTCCTTTACTGCTTGGGATAGCACAGAAATTTGTTGATGTATCCTTGGTATCGACAGAATTCACCTCAAACAAATTGGTCTCCATTCCAATCCGCAGGAATTCCGAACCCATTATGTTATTATCAAATTCTATGTTGTGCCCAACTACTACGATAACTTCCTGTAAAACCTTATTAAACTCTTCAAGTACAAATGACAAAGGCTCCCCTGCCTCGTTAGCATAATCGGTGGTAATTCCATGCACCTTTGATGCTGCCAGTGGAATCTCAAATCCTTCAGGCTTAACTATAAAATTCTTTACACTTAGAAGTTCACCATTTTTATCATGAATTTGCCAGGCCAACTGGACAAGTCTGGGCCAATTATCAAAATCGTCCAGCGGAGCTTTATAGTTTTTTGGTAAGCCTGTGGTTTCGGTATCGTAAATCAGGAACATGTAATTTGTCTTTCCGTAAAAAATTAATAATTATCAAAACCTGGATTATAACATACTAATATGTAGAGTTTTGTACTTTTTTTCGAGCATTATCAAAAATAAGCAAATAGCTTTTGGGAATGGGTGGTGTTAATAACTTTAGTGGAACTATTGATTGACTATTTCTAAAGTAAAGAGCCTCAATACGTATTTACAAATTCAAAGAGGAGAAATCTTACTTGTTATAATGTCATGTTTGTTTTGATGAAGGTTGTAAAAACTAAAAGACACGACTGGGGGTCAACAGCTTCGACTTAAGTCGACCAACTCTGGAACGGCATTTGTAAAAAACACA
>JAUXDH010000216.1 GCA_030618545.1 Chlorobiota bacterium | reverse complement strand
GTTTGGAATGCGGAAGGATTGCCGGGTGGGGTTTATTTCTGTGTGTTGAAAACCAATCCCGCACGTGCGGAACAAACGATGAAAATGATAAAAATAAAATAGTAACATCAAAAACAAACTACCATGAAAAAGCTAATTATTGTATTACCTCTATTGTTTTGCCTTTCAGTATTTGCCGAAAAGGTATCTGTTGACAAAGCACGGAAAGTGGCGCTTAACTTCTATTTCGAGAAGTACAACCAGTTTGAAGGGCGAATCGATTATGATGCTCTTGAAATTTCTGATGTCTTCACTCAAAAGCAAAATCAGGAAGCTGCTTATTATGTTTTTAGATTCAGCCGCGGAGGATTCGTAATCGTAGCTGCCGATGATTGTCTGAACCCGGTTTTCGGTTATTCATTCAATCATGATTTTGTTGTTGAAAATCAACCCCCCAATGTACAGTGGTGGTTCCAGCAATTTGAAGACCAGGTGAATTATGTCAGGGAGAACAACCGAAAACCTGAAAAGGAAGCTTCTGAAAAATGGGAACATTATCTTGCAAATGATTTAGACAGTTTCCGGGGGCTTAGCCGGGGAGATGAAGTAGAGCCATTACTAACTACTTTGTGGAACCAGGGATGGCCCTACAATTATTATTGTCCCGAAACACTAACTGGAGGATCAGGCGGGCATGTATGGGCAGGTTGTGTGGCGACTGCTGTCAGTCAAATAGCATACTACTGGAGTTGGCCTGATCATGGCCAGGGTTACACTTCCTACATTCCCACAATACATCCTGAATTCGGTGTTCAATCTGCTGATTTTGAAAACACCTGGTACCGATATAATGAAATGGTGGATGACCCAAAAACGGTAAATAAAGCTATCGCAGAATACATATATCATGTTGCAGTAAATCTTCGTATGGATTTTACACCCTATGGTTCATCTCCTGATTCGAGTATGCTGATACCCGGTGTAGATTCAACCGCCTACCATTTTAAATACTTTCCATATACCTCTCTTTATCGTGACAGCATGCCTGATGAATAGTGGAAAACCATACTTATAGCCATGCTCAATGAGGACTGTCCTATTTATTATAAAGGTATTCCCATAAATCCTCCAGGACATGCTTTCGTGTGTGATGGCTATCAGGATGCCGATTATTTTCATTTTAACCTCGGCTGGG
The DNA here is from genome assembly GCA_030618545.1 of Chlorobiota bacterium. Lineage (GTDB taxonomy): Bacteria > Bacteroidota > Bacteroidia > Bacteroidales > F082 > JAADID01. The sequence goes on along the minus strand of JAUXDH010000216.1, from coordinate 2,553 downwards.
GCGGACAAGATAATGGCTACTATACCATCGATAATATTGTCGGTTTCAATTACAATCAAGAAATCAGGACTACACTCTGTCCCGACACCCTGCAATTTAATTATCCGACATATGCAACAGGATCCGATACGCTCCGTGCATTTGAAGGAAATATAACCGATGGAAGCGGGCCTGTAAATGATTACTTAAACAACACCCTGGTTTCGTGGCTGATCGATCCCCAAAATGAAATGGATTCAGTAACGGATATTACGCTATACATTAAACGGTGCCAGATTTGTGATGGTGATTATTTGCGGATTTATGATGGAGCTGATAACACAGCCCCGGTACTGGCTGAGGTCATTGGAGAAACCTATCCTGAAGAACTGAAATCTACAGGCAACAAGATTTTTGTGGAATTAACCAGCGATGGTGAAAACACGGCCCAGGGTTTTCATATCGATTATCATTGTGAAGTCCCGACTTTTTGTTCAGGGCAGGAAATGTTAACTGAGTCAATTAAACGATTCAATGACGGGAGCGGCCTTTTTTATTATCAGAACAATAACAATTGTATGTGGCTTTTACAACCTGAGGGCTGCGACAGTTCGCTGACCTTGTATTTCGACTACTTCGATACTGAAGCCGAAAAAGATATTCTTCAGATTTATAACTATGAAACCCAGGAATTGCTTGCCGAATACAGTGGCCGGTACGAAGGAACCCCTGAGCCTGTGGTGTCACCATGCGGAAAAATGCTGCTCTTATTTATGACAAATAAAAGTGAGAGAGGACAAGGATGGTCGGCGTATTACGGGGATTTTACCGGAATTGATGAGCAGGAAAAATCTCTTGAATTTAGACTTTACCCCAACCCATGCAAGGATGGACTTGAATTGTATTTTCCATTACCTCCTGTAAAACTAAAAGAAATGTTGTGGGGTAACAGTATACAAATGTATCGTGCATTGTATAAAATAAATAACTTAAGAAACAGGACCGGGGATGCTTTAAAATATCATGTTTCTTATGCAAGCGCCAAAGACACCCTTAATAAGCTTCAGCAAAACCGGGAGATCATTAATCTACAAACAAAGCATGAAACAGAAAGAAACGAAAAACAGATAGATTTTCTATCACAGGAGAATGCATTACAGGAATTGAGGCTGACGCAATCGCGTTATTTTTTACTGGGTTTGGGAGGAATGGTTTTACTGGTCATCGTACTGGCGATTTTTATCATTCGACAAAACAAACTTCGCGACCAGCAGCAAAAACTCCTTTTACAGCAAAAACTTTTCCGCTCACAAATGAATCCCCACTTCATCTTCAATTCCCTCACCAGCATCCAGAACTACATCATGGATGAGGAGGCGCACCATGCAAGCAAATACCTGTCGCGTTTCGCCAAACTTATCCGCAATATCCTGGACAGTTCCATTGAAGATTTTGTTCCGTTGGAGCAGGAGATCGGCACCATTGAACACTACCTGGAACTGCAGAAGATTAGATTTAAGGACAAGTTTGATTATACCCTTGAAGTAGATGAAGCCATCAATCCGGAAAACATCAACATCCCTCCCATGCTTGCCCAGCCATTTATTGAGAACTCCATTGAGCACGGGATAAAACACAAAAAATCAAAGGGCCATATTCACATCCGGTTTTATTCAAAAAACAGCCAGGTTGTTTGCGAAGTGGAAGATGATGGAATTGGCAGGCAAAAAGCGCAGGAAATATTGTATGGTCAGGACAGGGACCACAAATCACTTGCTACGGCGATCACTTACGAGCGCATCAGGGTGTTGAATAAAAAGCTGAAGAGAAAGATTACGCTTCTCATTCAGGATTTGAAGGATGCTGAAAATGAGCCATCGGGTACGAAAGTCATTCTTCAGATACCCATAATTTAAAAATATATATTTAGCCACGAATGCACAAATGGAAGACGAATGATTCGTGCATTCGTGGCTTATCATAAAATATTGATTCTTTTATCCTCAACTGGTTATTTTTAAGAATAATCCTATCCGCAAACTTCAACACAAAAGCCCCATAATGATTTCGCACCTGTGGCGCTAATGTTTTTTGATTTGATAAACTCCGGGCTGAAGCCCGGAGCTATTGATCGTCTCCCCTTTGGGGCTATGTAAATCTCACTACCCAATTGAATAGTCCCTATTCATTTTCAAAACTGGCTTTATTCATAGCGCTCTTAACTTCACCCAATTCAGGCACTCTAAATACTTTAGGCACTCCAAGTACTCTAGGCACTTTAGGCACTCTAAATACTTTAGGCACTTTAGGCACTCCAAATACTTTAGGCACTTCCCTCACTTCCTCACCAAATCCCAACGTTTTCTCACCCACCCCCTGCAATTTCTAATCTGTTTCATTTCGGCCTTGCCGGCATTGTAACTTTATCTTGCTTTAAGGTAGACTTAGTTTACAGTGATATGGTATTTACAGACGGTATTTTAAGGCAGGTGAATGATGTTTCAGCTATGTTAAATACTTGCCATTTAGGCGGATTAGTTGTGTCTTACAGTTCTTATCTCAAACCAAAAAGTC
>JAUXDH010000193.1 GCA_030618545.1 Chlorobiota bacterium | reverse complement strand
TATCTTTCGCCTTTTCTTCTTCAATTTTATCAGTAAAAAGTTGGATGGATGTTTTTACCTGTTCGTGATGTTTTGAATGTAAAGGAATTCCCTTTTCATTTTCATTTGCTTCAAATTTCCTAATTGTCTCAAGAAAGGTTAATTCTTCAATTGCACCATTTGAATTAACGTAAATAAAAGCATCTCTTTTAACATCTTTTATAAAACAAATTGTACCATTGTTTAATTCTTTATTCTCTCTGCCCACTCTTGCCCGTAAAGGCATGTTTTTAATCTGTTTAAAGAAATGCAGGGTCTTTTTCTTTAATATCCCTGATCATCATTAAATAGGCAAGCTTCTCGTCTTTCTCTTCTTCTAATTCGTGGTCAAAGAGACCAAAAGATTCTGTTTCTTCGTCAGGCGAATATATTTGGCTGTCTTCACCAAGTGCGGCATGAAATGCCTGTAGGGATGCCCGCCTGAATGTGTTCGGGCAAGCCTTTGGCATAATTAATCAGATTGATGTCGAATTACATTCTTCCTTTTGCAGCTTCATAAACCCGCCTCATGCCCTCTTCAAGAGATATTTGGGCTTTCCAGCCAAATTTTTCTTCAACCAGCGACATGTCGCAATATCTGGAATGGACGCCAACCGGTTTATCCAGCAAGGGTTTGATGGTTGGCTTGTAGCCTGCAATAGATGTAAACACATCAATCAGTTCAAGGAAAGAAACCAGCTTTCCCTGGCCAATATTATAAGCAGATCCATCGGATACATTATCCATGAGTATCTGAATCAGGTCGAGAATATCATCAATGTGTACGAAGTCGCGTCCCTGTTTTCCGCTTCCCCAAACTTCAAAAGGGTTTTCTTTTTTTGCCGCACGGGCTGCTATAGCCGGCACCGGGTACGACAATTCCTGATCCTCACCATAACCTGAAAATGGTCTGATACAAACAATCCTGATCCCATAATGACTGGCAGCGATCTGAGCAAGAAACTCGCCTGTAAGCTTTGTCCAGCCATAGGTCATGTCAGGGGTGCCGAGATTTTTCTTGAAATCGATATCTCCCTCTTTCAACTGGATTGCACCTGCTTCTGTTTGCAAACTTGTTGGATAAGCGGCGCTGGAGCTCGGATACAATACTCTTTCAGGTTTGTGGCGGGTCATCCAGTAGAAAAATTCTGAGTCGATACTCAGGTCGAGGCCTACCATAAGAGGATCACCGTCGATCTTCAATCGACCGCCTACGATTGCTGCAAAATGAAATACGTCGCTGAACCTGTCAAAATCAAGATGGTATTTTTCCTGGATGAAATTGGCGTTACTCCTGAAAGCGAACAGAAAATCCCTGAAATCGCCCTGCCAGAAAAGAAACCTACCGTCTTCTCCAATGATCTCAAGGCCTCCTTCTTCCCTGCTGGTAAATCCAGCAAACCATTCCGATGGATGTCTGCCGATGGACAGGTCATCAACAACGAATACATGATCATTGGTAGTGTTCAATAATCTCTTCACCATATTGCGGCCTACAAAGCCACAGCCTCCCGATACTAGATGTATTTTCATTGATCCGATTTATTAAAGTTGATTTTATCTTTTATATGATATTCTCTGTTTGCTCTATTTCTTGAAACCAGATCAGCCAGGAAACCTGTAAGGAAAAGCTGTGTACCGATAATCATTGCAAGCAATCCAAAATAAAATATGGGTCTTTCGGTCATCATTGTGTAGGTATCGGTAAAGAATTTCGTATACGCCAGGTAAAGCGCGATAAAAAAACCAAAAAGAAAAATCAGAGAACCAAACGTGCCGAAAAAGTGCATTGGCCTCTGCCCGAATTTGGATATAAAAGTGATGGTAAGAAGGTCAAGGTAACCTTTCACAAATCGGTCCAGGCCAAACTTGGTAACACCATATTTCCGCCTTTGGTGCTGTACAACTTTTTCACCAATGTTTCCATAGCCCTCCCATTTTGCAATAATTGGGATGTACCTGTGCATTTCCCCATAGACTTCGATATTCTTTACCAGCTCATTTTTGTATGCTTTCAGCCCGCAATTCATATCGTGAAGTTTGATGCCGGAAAGTCTTCGGGTTGACCAGTTATAAAACCTGGATGGTATCTTCTTGGTAATCGGGTCGTGCCTTTTCTTCTTCCAGCCCGAAACCATATCGAATCCATCTTCAATAATCATGCGATACATTTCAGGTATCTCTTCAGGGCTATCCTGAAGATCGGCATCCATGGTGATGACAACATCCCCGGCAGCGACTTTAAACCCTTCGTTCAATGCGGCGGATTTGCCGTAATTCCTTCGAAACCGAAGTCCTTTAACATGTTTATTGATCCTGGAAAGCTCATCAACTACTTTCCAGGAATCATCCGTGGAGCCATCATCCACATAGATGATTTCATAAGAAAAATGATTGGATTGCATGACACGATCAATCCAATCATTCAGTTCCGTTAATGATTCTTCCTCGTTATATAAAGGGACAACTACTGTTAGATCCATTCCCTGCTTTTTGTCTAGGCGGGACTACTTTCCTCCCGCTTGACAAAAATAGAAATTATAAGGGAAAAGACAGCACCGACGATCAGGTTAAGAGCAAAAGACCAGATGGTGATAGCTACAGGGTTAGCAACAAAGCTTTCTGTGAATCCCAGCGCCTGTTCAATCTGCTCGTCTGTAAGGTCTTCATTTTCCATCATTTTGCCCTCCGCGTTCATAAGGATTTCATCGATGAGACCGGGGTTAATTAATGTAACAAAAACGTAGGTGAAGATGGCAGTGAGGATTGAGGCAAACAAAATAGTTTTGAATCCAACACCGAACATAGTTCCATATGATGCAATTCCTCCCAGTTGTTTGTCACGGAAATTGACCATGATAAGAAACAAGACGACGATCATTAAAAGATACGAAATGTACATTAATGGTGATTCTTGATCAACATCAATTAAAAACATCAGCAGGCTGAAAAGTATGAGGACAAGTCCAAGGATCAGACCATACATCATTGCCGGCTGTGTTGAGGATTTTTGGTTTTCTTCCATTGTATAAAGTTTTTGGGTTTTAAGATGTAAATGTAAAAATATCTTAAAATCTGTTGCAATTAGCAATTCTAATAGTATTTTTGCAGGGGGTAAGTCTTATACGACCAGCTCCTGCTGAATTCCCCCAGGCCCGGAAGGGAGCAAGGGTAGGCGGTTGTAGCGGTGCGATATAAGTAGCTTACCCTTTTTCATGAGACCCACTTTCCACAAGCCCACCGGGCGCAGTGGAAAGTGATGGTCGAATGAATCCGGAGCGAAGCGAGGATACCATCAATACCCGACTGATTTTGCTAGTAAGTCTTTAAGGCGAAGTGGAAAGTATTAGCCGAATGAATCCCACCCTGGGCATGTCTTCAGTATCTTTCCCCCCATTTTGTTACTTTCGCCAATTCTTTTTATTACCACAGAATGATCATCAAATTATACGAAGATAATCCAGCCCATAGGAATATCATGCACGCTGTAGAAGAGTTCAAACGTGGCGGCGTGGTGATTTTCCCAACGGATACCATTTATGGTATGGGTTGCAGTATACAGCATATTAAGAGTATTGACAGAATAGCGAGGATTAAAGGATGTAAAAAAGAGAAGGCCAATTATTCCATTATTTTCAACAACCTGAGTATGCTTTCCGAGTTTACCAGGCCATTGCCCAACCAGATTTTCCGTTTGATGAAACGCAACCTGCCGGGTCCTTTTACATTTATTCTTGAGGCCAATAACCAGGTGCCCAAGATTTTTCAAAGCAAAAAGAAAACCATTGGCATTCGGATTCCTGATAACCGGATCATCACCACCATTGTTGAAGAACTGGGGCATCCGGTGCTCACCACTTCTATCAGGGATGAAGACCAACTGGTGGAATACACAACTGATCCGGAATTGATTGAGGAAAAGTACGGCGACTCCATTGACCTTGTCATTGATGGAGGTTATGGCGGCAATGAGGCATCCACCATCGTAGATTGCACTTCGGGAGAGCCGGAGATCATCAGGCAGGGCAAGGGAATACTTGAGGAATAGTTTTTACGACTAATGAAATCTGAATGGGTTGAGATTCAAGACTCCAGACTCCAGACACCAGACTCAATGACTTAAGTTCCTCCGCAAAGCGGTCCTTTGGACAATCACTGGGCAATATTACCAAACCTGTCCGTAGGATAATCTAACTTTTATCAGATTATAGGCTTCATATTCTTATTTCGCCCCGATGGGGCTTCTGTTTGGATGTTTCTAATTTCTCCAGCACCAGAGGTGCGAAATATTTATAGAACAAATGAATACAATTTTCAAAAGAGTGCCGTAAGTACGATATCAGAATTTGATTTTCATTTTTTCTATAATACGGATTATGGTGCCTGAAGAAATGAGAATGGCATGAAAAGATCTCAGCTCGAAATATTTCAAAAAATAATTTATCAGACATAAAAAATAATTACTTTTGCACCCCGATTGTAAAAATGATTCCGTAGCTCAGTTGGTAGAGCAACGGCCTTTTAAGCCGTGGGTCCTGGGTTCGAGCCCCAGCGGGATCACGACCCCACCCTAAGTCCCTCCCCCAAGGGGAGGGATTTTTTTATAAATATTCCTGGACCTAAGAATTATTGAGCTGTTAAACATATCCCAATCCAATATGCTTTTCAGAAAAAAATGATGAAATGTGGGAATGTGAAATTCCTTTTGTTTATGAGCAGTTTACCGTGCCTGGAGATGACTACGAACAGTGCGACTTCATTTATATCGATGGCTTTATGATGTCAATGCCTTTGATGTGGATGTTTCTGAATTCACACCGGGAATTTATCTCTA
>JAUXDH010000163.1 GCA_030618545.1 Chlorobiota bacterium | reverse complement strand
GGTTTTCAGGATTTTCCTGAACCAGCTTATCTCCTTTTCAATATCGCCGGCATTCGCCTTTATCTTGTTCATTACCATTCCACATAAATTAAGTCATCCCGCCAGGGTAGTTTGATCATCGAAATGGACCACGGTAACCTGTCCAGCATAATGTCGAGGGTTGCCCTTTCGATGTACAGGTTCCATCCATTGCCTTTGAAGGACAGACGGCCTTCTCTTTTGAGGAAACCATCCCTTAGAGCTTCCGGCTCCTTTGTTTTAAGGGCTTCCCATCTTTCCAGCACAACAGTTAAAAGGTTCAGGCTTTCCTCTTTTTCTTCTTTTGTCAACTGCACCTCAAAAGGGATGGAATCATTTAAGTCGATTCCGCAAAGTACCTTGTTGAGTGACAGTTCATGCTCAGGAGATGCAGTCTCACCGGTTGCAAGGTATTGAAGGAGATGGACCGCCCTGAAAGCGTCCTCAATGGAATTAAAGACTTTATCTTCATTCAATAGCCCCAGGCCGTCAAAAAAATAAAAAAGGAAAGGATGCAACAGGACAAGGCCAGCGTTATTTACGTAAACTTCCATCTCGTCAACATTAAGCCTGAACCGTTTTTCATCCCTTTCACGTTCTGCTTCTTCTTTCTTAGGTCTTGGCCCTGGTAATTTTATTTCTTTTGATGAATCCTCCGTTTTTCGGATCTCTTCCTCTGACTTTGAAATGTTTTCTATGCTTCCAGCGTCTTCATTGTCATCAGTGCCTTCAACACCTTCTAATCTATCTGTTTTTTCTTGTTTTATTTTGTCTTCCTGCTCTGCCGTTTTATCAATTTCTTCAATTGATTCCTTCACCGTTTCAGGAAAGATTTTCTCTTCCTCCTTCATCTCCCTCAGGGATTTTTCTTTTTTGGTCTTAAAAGGAATAATTTCTTTCTTCTCTAACAATTTCCCGGGAAGCTGAATGTCTGAGGTCTTAAAGTCAATTTTCTTTTCCTTAGCTATTTGAACAATAAACCGGAACACTTTTTCCTTAAGTTCATTGTCCAGAGGTAGTTTATTGAAATGCATGATAAAAGCAGAGATGACTGTTTCCTGTTCGGTTTTGGATTTTACTTTAAGAATATCATGGGTTAGCCGTTCAATTAATTCAATAAATAAAACTTCATGGCCCGGCTCTTTTCCTTCACTAATAATATCCAGGAGATGGAAACGGATGAGTGCGGCAGCTTCCCAACCCAAAGAAAGTTTTCCAGGATCCAGCGTTTTGTGAAGTTGCGTTATTTTCTTTCGAATCGGGGAGGGCATGAGGGTGACAAACTCCAGAAATTCACTGTCATTTAACTGGTAGGCGATCCTTCTCTTAACTTGTTCGAACAACAATAATGGAAGAGCAAATTCTATTGTTTTTTCTTTTTGTTCTCTGGCAACCATTTCAACGAGTTTGCTCAGCATCAACTTTTCTTTTTCTTCCCGCCACCAGGGGAGAACGCCAAACTTCAAATAATAGATTAGTTGTTCAAAGTGGCTTTCAGGTTTTGTTATATAAACGGTTTTGGTTTGCTCATCAATTCCGGAACCGGAACTATCCGGTCTTTTGCTTTTCTGTTCATAAATAATCCGGGACAATCTGCTCTCAAGATTATCAATGGTTTTTTTTACCATCTCTTCATCGAAAGAAGTGCTTGAAATATCACCCAGGTCCAGCACCAAATGGTCAATCCGAAGAACTTCTTCCTTGGTTGTAAGCCGGGAAAATAGCTGATCCAGGGCAGGGATTAGTTTATTTTTAACCAAGTTGGAAGCATTGTTTTGAATGGATAAAGCATGTTCACGATCGTTAACCGTCAATTCCAGAATATGCCGGCCGATGGTATGCTTTTGTTCATTCATTTAATAATTATGCGTTAGAGACTCAACAGTTTGTTAATCAACACAGCCTTGGTGTCACTTGTAGAGGAACTGCCTCCTCTTTTTGTCAGGACTTTTGTCAGGCTCTTTTTTGTCAGCTTATCAGCTTCATTTTTTGTAAACTTGTTGCCACCCTTGCTTTTTGTTACAGCATTCTCCAGGTCTTCACGGCTTGAAGTTTCACTTACTTCAACACCTCTAGAAGTCAGGATGTTTACCAACTCTCTTGTGCCGACAACCGTGAGGTCAACATTTGGAGTCCGTGTTTCACCCCTGTCGGCTCCGCCGCAATTGTCTGCCTGGTAAGCTTTGATAATATCTCTCATTTGATCTGGTGGTGTATTTTCTCCAACATCAAATCCCATGCATCTCAAAAGATCGTCCAATACCCCCAGCTCCAGCATAAGGTCTATTTCAATGTCGTTAAAACCGCCGGTGGATCTGAGGGAATCAAGTAGTTGCTGGAATGGATTATTACCTGGAAGTATATTTCTCTCGTTAAGTATTCTAATTACATTTTTCCTTCCCCAGCACTGGAGGATTTGAATAGTATAGCATGGCCCGGCAGCTCCGCCTCCGCAATTATCTGCCTGGTATTGAAGGATGAGCTGGCCCAATTCGTCATATGTGGTGTTGAAACTTATTGGAATTCCCAAACAGTTCAGAAGAGTTATTCTCCTGCTTTCATCTTCCAGTACACCACCCCCTAATTCTTCCTGGGTGAATCCTGCAGTTTCGCGTAAGCTGTCTAGCAACAGCTGATAAATATCCGCGCCCGTAGGGAATCCTATTCCTCTCCCTGCAAGAGCTTCTTCAACTGCCTCCTGGCCCCAGCACTGTAAAATCTCAATAGAATAACAACTATCGGTTGTTCCTCCACAATTCTCAGCCTGGTATTGCAGGATCATTTGTCCCAGATCATCGTAAGTGGCATCACCCGGAATTTCAATACCCAGGCAATTCAGGAGATTTCTTCTTCTGCTTTCGTCTTCCAGTACACCACCTCCTAATTCATCCATGGTGAATCCGGCGGTTTCGCGTAAACTATTCAGCAATATCTGATAAATGTCGTCATCCGCACCGGTTTCTATACCGCGGCCGGCCAGTGCTGCTCTTACCGCATCATCACCCCAGCATTGGAGAATTGAAACGCTGTAACACTCTCCTTCTTCACCGGCTTCTTTTACCAAAACAGTTACATTGGCTGTATCAGCATCACCCGTATTGTTATCGATTAGCTGATAATCGAAGTTGTCATACCCCATAAAATCTTTTGGAGGAGTGTAAACCAGAGGCCCGGTATCTCCTTGTTGGGTGATATCTGCTCCATTTTCAGAACTTCCGGTCACATTTATTTTATAACTACCACCAAGAATATTGGCATCATTTCTAATAACATCAATTTCGACAGGATGGTTGACAGTAGTAATAGCATAATCAGGCCTTGCAAATGGAAGCACTTCGAAAACAAATCCATCTTCATCGCACATCGGTACACACCTGTCCTCTCCACAACACAGGTACGGAAGGTTAAAATCTGCAATCACTGATGGGTCTTCGCCACCATTGTACACAATAATAAAAGTGCCCCCTTTAGGAACACCTGCCTGGTGGTCAACTCCTGGATGCTTTTCAATAAACGTGGAAAAGACAGAAGTCTCTTTCCTCAGGTAATATTCCCTTCTCTTGAATGAGTAGTATATCCTCAGGAACCGGTTGTAGAACAGCAGATCAATGATTTTGTAAAGGATGGGGAACAACCTTTGTACGGCTCCATTGATCACCTCAATTTGTTCTTCCTCGTCATCTTCACTTATCTCGATTTCATCCATTAATTCCATCTCAACGAGGAAAAAGTCAATGATATAGGTGAGCATATCTTTGTAATTCGACTGGAAATCCTCGAAGTCAAAATCATTGACGCATTCTGCCATTGCTTCGCACATTTCGTCAAAGAAGTTCAGCAGGTCTTTGATTTTTTCCAGGTAATCACCGACTTCATCTCCATCCTCACCTTCACCATCATCGTCAAATAGCAAGTCCTGGTTGTCTTCAACAAAATTATAAACCTCCATGATGTCAGAAATGAATCCGCAAAAACTTGCTCTCAGCATCGTATATTCCTCCTGAATATCTTCGAAACCACAACTGTAGTCCAGTTCAAGTGTGCTTACATCTGTATCTAACTGAAGAGCCAGCGTCTTAAATGGCAGGTCGAACTTCTCTTTCAATGCATTGATTGCGTTCACAGTTTCCTCAAAGCTTTTGTTGATATGCCCTTCAATTCTTAAAAAAGGATAATCCTGGATGTCGTAAAACAGAGGTGTGGATAATTTATCCACGGCTGTGGATTGGTCACTGCTCTGGTCTTCATAATTCAACACCAGCCCATCCGATTCAAGTGGGCACTTCCTGCTTACGTCGTAATTCCAGTAATCTTTGAGCCGGCCGAGCTTATTGTAACTGCTTGGCAGGTTTGGATCGTAATACCAGGGTATGGACCGAAGACTGAGCGCTGTAACTTTTTCATTGCTGGGAGTGATCCTGGTATCCATTCCTTCCCCGTCTACTACTTCCAAACCCGGATTGACACGATCCAGGTCGAAGCTCTCCAGCATAAGGATGATCCTGTTGTGTAACGCAATGGTTCTTTGCAACAGATCACTTTGAAGATTGTACACCGGTGGCTGAACAAAGTAGTGTCGATATTCCGAATTTTCGCAAAGTGACAATACGGGAGCAATTGCTTCACCCAACATCAGGTGTTTGGGGAAGTAGGTCATGTCAGGCGTACATTCCGACATCAGGTCGAAGGAAATGTTTTTGAATTCATTGTAAGCGGCAATCAGATCGAGGAACAGGTCATAAACGTATTGGATGCCCAGAGGGGCGCCTGGAGAAGAAGAATCGTTGATGAAATTCAGTAAAGTAGTTTGGAGATCTTTAATAGGATCTTCCACGAACGGATTTTGTTCATCATAAGATTCATCAAGCAGCGGCTTGTAAATTTTATAAGTTTCCGTTAATGCTTTAAAAAGGCCATCAAAAATGGCGAGTATCGCATCGGCATAATTCTTGGAAAACGCATCGTAAGCCCTTGAATGCGGCAATGCCGGGTTAAAAAGTACACGTGGCATATTGATGACAGGAAGGTTGAATTTAAGAGGAAAAGCAGCATCAAGTTTACCCTTAATGGTCCTGCCCCAAACCGTTTCCAGATCAGTCTCGCTGATGAGCAGTTTTCGGATGGTCAATATCCTTTCCTTACCCAATTCATCGCAACTCTTTCCAAGGCATGATTTCAGGTCTTTGTCATAACTCTCGATAAACAGCAGAACCACTTTGTTGTCCAGGAAATCTCCAGGAGTATCCAGGGGGGTAACTCCGGCTTTATCATCGGCATCATCGGTAAGTAATTCCCAGAGGCTGATGTCCATCACATTGGTATTTGGATCAACGAAAGGCTCGTAAATGGTTCCTGGCGGAAGTGTGTATTCCCGGTATTTTACTGTAACACATTCACCCATGCTGATCAGGTATCCTTCAGAGGTGATGCCCGTACCTTTTGAAATAGTGATTTCATCCGTTGCTGGATCGTGACTGAGTTCCAGTCCGCAAACGACACCCATTCCAATTAACCTTGTCCTCGTCAACCGGTTTTGCTGATCGAGGTAATTAACCAGGCTGTTCAGTTGGGTACTGGTTAGCACCTGGTTGCTTTCAAATACCGGGTATGTGTTAAGTATATCGGCCATTGTATTAATTTTTATGCATTTCCTAAAACTGAGTTATCAAGTATGATCGCGTTTTCAAGGGTTTCATCTTCTTCGCAATCGTGAAGTGTTCCCGAAGGATAGACATTTCGCAGTTTGCCGTGAATTTCAATTAGTTCATTCAAGCGTGCTGAAAGTTTTCCGTAATCTTTTACTTTTTTGGCATTTTCAACCAGCCATGCTTTATATTTTTCTTCAAATTCAGTCATTTGCTCACAACTGATCCAGCAAATGTTGAGGAAGACATGCGCCGGCGCTTCAAACCTCAGTTGTTTTTCAAAGAAACGCCTGAAATCCATATTGTCGAACCTGCCCTGCCAGTGCGGAAGAATGATGCTGGCGATACAGGTGTAAGGATCTTTTATCTGGCAGGCATCACAATCTTCGTCTTCCAGGACGATATCAAGCAGGTCGTCTTCTACTTCCATTTCCACCTGGCTGAGAATGACCTCCTGGTGAGTGGTGAGGTCAATGATTTCCTGTGCAACATATCTTCCATCGTTATCGCCATTTTCTGAGCCCCTGATCTCCACTTCGTCACCAGCCTTAATCGACAGGGCTTCTGTGTCGTTGATCTTCAGACTCAATGATGATGCAGATAAACCGGTTATTGCTGTTCCTTTCATATAAGATAAGTTACCAACAATATTTGGATGCAAGTAGCCGACAGGTACATCCTCCGA
>JAUXDH010000199.1 GCA_030618545.1 Chlorobiota bacterium | reverse complement strand
TCATCAAAAGATTTAGGATCAAGGTAAGGAAGTGAAATCCTTGTGTCAGCTCCGGGAACAACTGGACAGGCTTCATCGGCATCAGTACACACCATCACTGCGATAAAACCGGTGCCGGGATTGTAACCGTCATCATATTTCTTTGAAAGGTAAATGTCCATGTTCTGGTCGCTTTCGGAAAACCTGATGAGGTATTTAGGATTGCCCCGTTCATCCATCTTTTCCACCTGAAAACCGGCCCGCTCAATCGCAGCTACCATCCTGTAGTTGAATGCTGTACTTTCCGTTCCACCTGAAAACGTGTGAATACATTTAATTCCATAATATTTTGTAGCCGCCCTCAACCATAGTTGGCCGAGCTGGCTGCGGCGTGAATTATGGGTGCAGATAAAAAGAACATTGGCGTAACCCGTTTCAATTTGAAGTTGATTGATGTTTTTAGCAAATTCGGATAGTTCGGTTTTGCGCTGTTCAGAAATAAGCTTTTCCTCACCTTCCAGTTTTCTTACCAGATCAACCAGATTGTTATTCAGGTTTTGAGCAGTCATTGAAATTGTTGTAAAAATAAATATCTTCCCTATCAGTTCCTGTGCCGGTAATTCAAAGCCGGAAAAACAATTGCAGGTTTTAAGATTCCATATTTGACCAATTCGAGCTTAGCTGTCTTCATTACGACTTTGTAAGTTCCTGCGTCCTCATCCCAGATTTGCCAGTTTACACTATTGTAGCCGGATAGATTCGTTCCTGTTAATGTGTCAACCGCCAGCCCTTTGCTATCGTAAATGAAGAACTCCGGGATTTCCTTTAATTCTTCTTTAAGCCAATAGTCAAATCGAAGTCCATTGGATTCATTTGGAGTAAACAGGTGGCTGTCGCCCATCAGGCGGTTATTTCCCCAATAAGCAGCTTCTGAAACATTGCGAACCGGTTTGGGTTGAATATCAAACAACCAGACATCACTTTCTGTTACTTCATTTGTCATTTGCTGAAGCCAGTTTATGTTAGTGATAAACATACCCCTTCCATAACTTCCCGCGACCAGGTCATTTTCCCTGGGATGGATCACCAGGTCTTTGATCGGCACATTGGGTATATTTCCTTCTATCATCTGCCAGCTATTACCGCTGTCCAGGCTGAAATAAATACCAAGGTCATTTCCAATAAAAAGCATCTCAGGGTTTTTGGCATCTTCTACAATCACATTTACAGGAGATTGGGGAAGACCCGCTGAGATGTCTGTCCATGTTTTTCCGTAATCGGCAGTTTTCAAAATATATGGTTTGAAGTCATCGAACTTAAAACCGGATTTGCAAACATAAGCCACGCTATCATTAAAATTAGAAGCGAAAACGCGGGTTGTCCACCGGTCGGCCGGAACGCCCTTTTCAACCAGTTTATCAGTGAACTCGTGCCAGGTTTTTCCAAAATCGGGTGTCATATGGATACGGCCGTCATCTGTACCCACCCAAATCACTCCGGCTTTTACAGGAGATTCTGAGATGGTGGTGAGGGTGCAGTACATCATGTGGCCCTTACCTGCTATTTTTACAGAATCGTTGGTGGTAAGGTCGGGGCTGAGTTCTGTCCAGTTATTGCCGCGATCAATCGATTGCAACAGCATCTGTCCCCCCGTGTAAAGTATCGCTGGATTGTGTGGAGAAATAATCAGCGGCGGACTCCATGGATAGCGGTATTTTGCCTGGCCTTCAGGTGCTTTGGGCTCAATGCGTATTCTTTCAGCATTCTTCTGATCTATTCTTTGATGGGCTCCGAACTGGGTGGTAGTAAAAAACCATCGGCTGTCCGTTGGATCCACCGGGCAGTACATGCCGTCCCACATCCCGATCAGGAACCAGTCTTCAAGGGATATTTCTCCTTTCCAACTGTTGCTTGGGCCTTTCCACACTTCGTGATCCTGAAGGCCGCAATAGACATTGTATGGTTCTTCCATATCAACCGATACGTTGTAAATCTCACCCAGAGGAATATGGTAATGATGGGTTGAATTCAGCCCCCTGTCAAAAGTTTCGTAAAGACCTCCGTCGCTGCCGATCATCATGTGCCTGCCATCATCCGGATCTATCCACATGCTGCGGAAATCACCAAATACATTCTTCAAGATCCTGCTTTTTCCCCATTCGATTCCATCCCAGGTTTTGCCTCCATCCATTGAATAGGGCATGGGCATCGAGAGCACGTAGATGTAGTTTGAACTATCCGGATCAACAAAGATCTTATTAAAAGAATAAGGTGCCTTGTCAGCGACATTCACCGTGTCAGGATTTGTTTTATACCATTCGTCTCCACCATTGGTTGTTTTGTAAACATCACCCCAGATGATCTCTCCAACAGGCCGCATATGCATGTCCTGTTCGTCCTCCGTGCCATCAGGGATGTAGGGTTTGATGATCTCAACCACTGCGTAGAGGATTTCAGGATCTTCTGGGAAGATCGTTAACCCGATGCGGCCCAGTTTTCCTTCCGGTAATCCATTGCTGAGTTTATTCCAGGATGAACCACCATCAGTGGTTTTATAAATGGCACTGTTCTCACCTCCTGACTCAAAATGCCAGGGCAGCCGGTATTTTTCATAAGCTGATGCATAAAGAACCTCGGGATTCGACAGATCCATCACCATGTCGATCACCCCCGTGTTCTCGTTTATAAACAGTACTTTTTTCCAGGTGTCACCACCATCTGTAGTTTTGAATACACCCCTTTCATCATTTGGTGTAAACAAATGCCCCATCACAGAAGCATAAACAATATCAGGATTTTCAGGGTGAACAAGGATGACAGAAATGTGATGCGAATCAATCAAACCTTTGTCCTCCCAGGTTTTACCTCCATCAACCGATTTGTAGATGCCGGTGCCAGGGTGAGAGAGACGGGCATTGAAATCTTCTCCTGTGCCAACCCAAAGAATCTCAGGATTTGATGGGGCTATCGCGAGCCCGCCAATTGCCGGACTCACAACGGAATCGGAAATAGGGAAGAAGGTTGTGCCATTGTTTTCCGTTTTCCAGACACCTCCATTCCTGGATCCGATATAGTAAGTATAGTCGTATTTTGGATCTTCTGATTGGGGAACAACTATTTCGGAAATCCAGCTTCCCACACTGTAAGGGCCAAGTGCCCGAAACTTAAAATCACCTGCATCGAATTGGTCAGCATGGATTTGAGGGAAAAGGTGGAAAGTTAAAAGGATAAGGATAAAAGATAAAGGGATGGTTTTCATGTTGAATTGATTTTTGGGATTGGTAAAGGTAGGAAATGAAGTGGTAAAATCGAAGTCGCAAAGAGAGGCCACGAATGCTCGAATGGGAGACGAATAATGTAAAGCCGCTAATTCGCTTATTAAAAACGGATGATCGGCGAATTAGCGGCTCATCAATAATCGTTGATACAAACTACATTTGACAAGCCGAAGCCATCCGCAATCCCAGATTTACCTGATTTAATTCTTTCAATGAATTAACCAATTCCCCCGCCTTCTCCGTCAGCTGACGGATACGGATGGGCAGGCAATCCCCATTATTCAATTCCCATTAACTAATCCCCAATAACTATTCACTATCTTAGCCCCATGCTCGGAACTATTGTCAATGTCATAACTGTTGTGGCCGGTGGGTCGATTGGATTGTTGCTAAACAAAAAGCTGCCCGCGAGATTTGTGAAGATCTTTTTTCAGGTGGTCGGCTTGTTCACCCTTTTCCTTGGACTGTCAATGGCTTTGGAAACCTCTCATGTGTTGCATATGATCATGGCTTTGATTAGCGGGGCATTAATAGGGGAGGCCTTAAAACTTGAGCAAAGGATGGAGGCAATAGGTGAAAGTATGAAATCGAGACTAAACCTCCGCAATGAAAAGTTTACGGAAGGCTTACTCACTGCCTTCCTGCTCTATTGTATGGGCTCACTAACAATTCTTGGCGCTATTGAAGAGGGGATGGGAGGCAGCCCGAAATTGCTGCTCATCAAATCGCTGATGGATGGGGTGTCATCAATTGCACTTGCTTCAGGCCTGGGAATTGGAGTGCTGTTTTCAGCAATTCCTCTTTTAATATATCAGGGAGGGCTAACACTCCTCGCCATGGGTTTTGGAGAGTTCTTTCCCCCACTTTTCATAACCGAATTGAGTGCGGTGGGAGGGGTCCTGCTTATCGGCCTTGGAATAAGCATCCTTGAAATAAAAAAAATCAATGTGATGAACATGCTGCCGGCGCTTGTGATGATTATTATTTTCCTGTGGCTGATCCCTGATTTTGGGGTGTGAGAGAATGTAGAAGATGATTTTTAAGGGTTTCACGCAGCGGCGCGGCGACGCAACGTGAAGAAATAGAATTGCTGAAAAATTCAATAAATGACAGAGAATAATCTTGAAAAAATTAAGTGCCCGAATTGTGAGAAAGAGCACGATAAATGTTTCGAACACTGCCCGCATTGCGGGCAGAAAAACAAGAAATTCGATTTACCCTTCTTTCACTTGTAAATGCAGATGTTGTTAAAATTGAAGAAACTGATAATGTTAACGATACTTTGGCTGATTCCATCCGGTCTCAATTAAATGAAAGTCTTCAGGACTCCTTACACTCCGCAATAAACATTAACGGAGAGGATACGATAAATCTGAGCAATCAATCGAAAGAAGA
>JAUXDH010000026.1 GCA_030618545.1 Chlorobiota bacterium | reverse complement strand
TAGATTCTGGAACAAAGGAAAAGCAATTTAGTAAAACTTTGTCTTAAACAAATGCAAGTCATAGTTGTTGACAAATCAAAACGGTATTTTATTGTGGTCATGATTTTTGCAATTCTGCTCGTGAGGATGCTGCCAATGATGTTTTTTCCGGTATCGGAGGGTGGTTCCTTGGCGTTTATATTTACCAGACCAATGACCCCGCCTTCTCCGTCATCTGACGGATACGGACGGGTGCAATAGCTGACCAATGATTAATAACCAATGACTAATGACCAATAACCAATGCCCAAAGGGAGCCTGCTGGATAACGAATTAAATATTGACTTAAAAACAGATTTATCCTGCTTCAATACTCCAACCCCTTCGCTTCATCCCAGTAAACATCCATCTCTTCAAGTGTCATATCCTGAATGTTTTTGCCGTCTTTAGCTGATTCAGTTTCGATAAACTGGAATCGCCGGATAAACTTTTTATTTGTCCGCTCAAGCGCATCTTCAGGATTGACTCCGATATATCGGGAATAATTTACAAGTGCAAACAAGAGATCGCCAAGTTCGTCCTCCATTTTTTCTTTATCTCCTCCGGATTCAACTTCATGATTCAGTTCAGCCATTTCTTCCTGAACCTTATCCCAAACCTGCCGGCTGTACTCCCACTCAAAACCAACACCTTTTACTTTTTCCTGTATCCTGTAAGCTTTTACTAGCGGAGGCATGGATTGTGGCACCCCTTCCAGCACAGACTTTTTGCCCTCTTTCAGTTTTAGTTTTTCCCAGTTGTCTTTCACCTCATCCGGGCCCGAGACTTCCACATCACCATAGATATGCGGATGTCTGTAGATGAGTTTTTCAGCAATTCCATCCAGCACATCCTCCATATCAAAATCTCCTGTTTCAGAACCAATTTTTGCATAAAACACCAGGTGGAGCATCAGGTCACCTAACTCATTCTTTATGCCATCCATATCTTTATCCAGAATGGCATCCGACAATTCATAAACCTCTTCGATGGTCAGGTGGCGGAGGCTCTCCATGGTTTGCTCCTTGTCCCATGGACAACCTGCCCTGAGGTCATCCATGATGTTGAGCAGCCTTTCAAAAGCGTCCAGTCTGGATTTCATCTTCCTGTCTTTGGGTGTTATTTCTTTTTTCATCTATGTTGAAACCGTAGTGAATATTGGGGTGATTCTTCTAAATTTGTGCTAAGATAAAAAGAAGCATTGATTGGCAGGGGATTCATAAAAGTAAGTATCATATGTTGTTGCATTTTTCTATTTCATTATAGATTACTACCTCAGGCACATAAACCTCTCAGTAAAAACAACCTGATGGCTGAGGCAAAATTTCATTATGGATTTCTGGCAAGCCATCATCTTGAACTTGATATTTTCAGATCTCACCTTCCGGCTTTCGAATTCAGTATTCAAAAGGCTACATGGGGAAAGCACCGATGGGAAGCTATTTATGGATATCCCCTTATTGGTTTAAGTGTTTGGTATTCTCCGATGGGAGGTTTTCCCGAAATCGGTTCGGCAGTCGCGGTATACCCATACATTAATTTTCCACTTATACAGGATCAAAAACAAAGCATGAATTTCAGGCTGGGTGTTGGCCTGGCCTATCTGTCGAATTATTACCATCCCACAGAGAATTATAAAAACTTTGCCATCGGATCCAACATCAATATTGTTGGAAGCCTCTACCTGGAGTATCGCAGAAAGGTTTCCAGGATGATTACCCTTTCAGCCGGGCTGGGATTGACACACTTCTCAAATGGCGCCATCAGGACGCCGAATTACGGCTTGAACATTTTTACTGCAAATATTGGAATCACCACATACCTGAGTAAACCAAACCCGCAATTGAGTAAGAAAATGTTACCTGAGGTGTATAAATTTGAGTTTGATGGAAAAAAAACTATTGATGTGGATTTTGGTTTTTCACTGGGCATGAAAGATATGAGCCAGCAATATGGTGAGCGGTTTATGATTTATGCTATTTATGCTAATGTCTTCAAACAGATCTCCTGGAAAAGCAAGTTTGGCTTGGGACTTGATCTGACTTATGATGCCTCGGATAAATTCCTCCTGGAATGGAATGGGCAGACTTTGGATAATAATGCTGAGCTGCTCAAGCCGGGCATTAGTGCTGCTTATCAGCTCGTTATTTCCAGGCTTTCATTTGTGTTTAATTTTGGTGTGTATCTTGCAGGTGCAGAACGCAGCGAGGGCGATATATACCAGCGGCTTACGTTAAGGTATTTGTTCACAAAGAATTTATTTGCCAACATAGCCCTGAATGCTAACTGGGGTAAAGCCGAGTACATTGGTTTTGGAATCGGCTATCAGTTAAATGTTATTTATAAGAGGACGGTGAAACATTGAGGAAGGATGAGGGATTGGAAGGATGGAAAATAGTTAATGGGGAATTGGAAAATAGTTAATGGGGAATTGGGGAATAGTTAATGGAAATTGAAAACAGAAGAACAGAAGAAAAAGAGAATGTGAGAGCGGGAGAAGTGAAATATTACAATCATCAGTTGCCCTGAGCTTTAGCTCAGGGAGAGAAAAGATGAACGAAGAATGATGAATTTGGGAGAATAGAATAATGGTAGAAGTAAAACATAAATATTTGATGAGGGTAAGTTTATTGGCTTTAGCAGTATTTTTATTTTTCCTGACAGCCTGTGAGAAAACACCTGTGCTGGATTGTTTTGTGAGTACAGGGAAGATAGTGAAAGAAGAGCGGCAGATTGGACAGTTCAGGACAGTATTGTTAATGGATAACATTAATTTGATCCTTAGCCAATCCAATAAAAACAGACTGGTTGTTGAAGCCGGGAGCAACCTGATGAGAAAGATAGTGACCGAAGTAGAAAACGATAGTGTCCTTATTTTAAAAAATGATAACAGATGTAATTGGGTCCGCAGTTTCGATAAACCTGTAAATGTTTACCTTGAATTCAAACAACTGGAATTGATAGAATATCGTTCGATAGGAGATGTAAGCAATGCAGACACATTAAGGCTGGATAGCCTCAGTGTTGATGTAAAAGAAGGGGCTGGTAAAATAGAATTACTGATAAAAACGCCACTGGTTTATTGTAATTTGCATTATGGAACTGCCGACATTTTTCTTAAGGGTTTTGCTGATTTAAGCTATGTTTTCGGGGATGGATTCGGAAGAATTGATAACCGTGACCTGAACGCCAGTCAGGTTTTTGTGACCAACAAAAGCAGCAATGACATGTACCTGAATGCCAAACTGAGGCTGGGAGCTACCATAGAAAACATCGGAAACATTTATTACAGGGGAAGCCCTTCTGAAATTGAACTTCAGCGCACGGGGTCAGGAGAATTAATAAAGATCGACTGATGGTTTTCCGTTACATTAAAAGAAACCCGGTCAACCTGACCATCTTGATCACAATGATTGTTCTGGTCTGGACAAGCGCTAACCTTTATTGGGGTGATGGCAGGTGGAACAGATTAGTAAAGGATGACGGCAGCGGCTATTACGCGTATCTCCCCGCGGTATTTATTTACAATGACCTTTCTTTTAGCTTTTATAATGATTTCAAGAATGATCCGGAACGGCCAACCCTGTGGTATGACTACCGGGTTGACTACAATGGCCACAAATTGAATAAATACTATGCCGGAACTGCCCTGGCGCTTGCTCCTTTTTACCTCGTTGGCCACCTCCTGAATTACCTTTATGGTCACCCATTGGATGGCTACTCGGTCTGGTACCTCATCATGACCAATGTGGGAACTTTATTCTATATTTTGATGGGGATGATTTTACTTTCCCGGATATTGAAGGGATTTTCTATCTCTGAAAAAAACATCGCGCTCGTAATAATAGCCACAGTGTTTGGAACTAACCTGCTTCATTATACGGTTACCGAACCTTCCATGTCGCATCTGTATTCATTTGCCTTTGTTAATTTGTTTGTCTTTGGTTTTTTCAGGTTCTTTAAAACGCCATCTCTAAAATATTTTGTAATCGGTATGCTTGGACTTGGAATGGTCACATTGATAAGGCCGGTAAATCTTATGGTAATTTTTAGCTTACCTTTTCTTGCCGGTTCCTACCCAAAGATTTCAGAAGGGATTAAATTCCTGATCGGAAAACCTCTAAAATTTCTCTCAGGTTTCGCAGTCTTTTTAGCTATCATTGGTGTACAACTGATTATCTATAAAATCCAAACCGGCGAATTCTTTGTTTATTCCTATCGGGAAGAGGGATTCAACTTCCTCAAACCACATTTCATCGATTTTCTGATCTCCTATAAAAAAGGTTTCTTTGTGTACACCCCGATGGCCTTTTTATCTCTTTTTGGTATTTACTTTATATTCAGGGATAGTAGGTTCAGGGCAGTCTCACTTATCCTGTTTTATCTTTTGATAGTTTATGTGCTCTCCTCGTGGTATATGTGGTATTACGGGGGTGGTTTCTCCCAGAGACCTATGGTGGAATACCTGGTTTATTTTATGATTCCACTGGCAATACTGATTGAAAGAACGAAGTTTAAAAAGGTGGTTAAAGGATTGGTCGTCATCCTGGTATTTGTCTGCCTGATCCAGACTATCCAGTACAGAAACGGTTACATCCACTGGTCGGATATGAATAAGGAACGCTACTGGAAAAGCTTTCTGAGAATTGACAAGGTGATCAAAAAAGCTGAGAAGGAGTGGTGATTAGGAATGATGAATGAAAACTACCTTTAGCTTTAACAATAGAGCAATCGAACCATGAGTCCACTCCGAAAACAATTAAAACAATAATTTGCCACAAAGAAACTAAAACACTAAGGTTCACAAAGCCGAGAAACCAATGGTATTACCCTTGGTGATTCTTCGTGCCTTAGTGCCTTAGTGGCAAGAAAGTTACTTTCCGGAGTAAACTCAACCATCAAACAATAGAACAATTGGACAATCGAACAGTAGAACAATCAACTAATACGCTTTTGCAAATACCACCCTCTGCCTGGATGGACTTCCGGTGAGGATGCATCTTCCATTTTCCATCTTGCCATTAAGTGGTATTAAACGGATGGTTGCCCTGGTTTCATCCTTGATCTTCTGTTCGGTTTCAGCGCTGCCATCCCAGTGTGCATAAACAAATCCACCCTTATCGATTAAAGCTTTGAACTCATCCCAGCTATCTGCTTTGAAAGAGTTCTCATCCCTGAAATCCAACGCCTTCTGGTAAATGCTTTCCTGTATTTTTTCTAACAGGTGTTCTACTTTTTCTCCGATATTTTCAAGTTGAAGTATTTCTTTTTCAAGTGTATCCCGACGTGCGACTTCAACAGTATTGTTTTCGAGGTCTCGAGGGCCTATTGCAAACCTGACCGGTACTCCCTTTAATTCCCATTCGGCAAATTTATAACCAGGTTTATAAGTATCCCTGTCATCAAATTTTACCGAAATCCCTCTTCCTTTGAGTTCTTTCATTATGCCCTCAACCTTTTCGCTGATTGCCTGCAATTGTTCAGGCTTCCTGAAAATAGGAACAATAACCACCTGTATCGGGGCAAGTTTGGGCGGCAATACCAGACCGTTATCATCTGAATGTGACATAACCAGCGCTCCCATCAACCGGGTGGATACACCCCAGCTTGTTGCCCATACGAATTCCTGTGTATTTTCTTTTGTAACGAATTTCACATCAAATGCTTTGGCAAAGTTTTGACCAAGAAAATGTGAAGTGCCGCATTGAAGGGCTTTCCCATCCTGCATCAGTCCTTCTATACAATAAGTGTCAACAGCGCCGGCAAAACGTTCATTGGGCGATTTCAACCCTTTAAGTACAGGTACTCCCATCCATTTTTCAGCAAAATCAGTGTAAACATTCAGGATCAGTTCAGCTTCTTCTATTGCTTCATCTTTTGTAGCATGAGCCGTATGTCCCTCCTGCCATAAAAACTCAGTTGTCCTCAGAAATAAACGGGTACGCATTTCCCACCTAACCACATTTGCCCATTGGTTGATCAGCAGGGGGAGATCACGATACGATTGAATCCAATTTCTGTAAGTATCCCAAATAATGGCTTCCGAGGTAGGACGAACTATCAATTCTTCTTCCAGTTTGGCATCTTCATCTACAACAATGCCTTTTCCGTCAGGATCATTTTTGAGGCGGTAATGCGTCACTACCGCACATTCTTTAGCAAACCCCTCCACATGGGAAGCCTCTTTACTGAAAAATGATTTTGGAATAAACAATGGGAAATAGGCATTCTCATGACCTGTTTCTTTAAACATGCTATCTAATACCGACTGCATCTTTTCCCATATAGCAAAGCCATAAGGCTTTATTACCATTGCGCCCCGCACTGATGAATTTTCCGCGAGATCGGCTTTGATTACCAGATCATTGTACCACTGTGAATAATTTTCAGCCCTTGGAGTTAATTCTTTCGCCATTATTAAACTTTGGTATAGTATTTGTAAAATTGGAAACGAGCAGCAAAATTAACGAATGTTTAATAAAGCCCAACACATAGAAATAATGAATACCCGGAAATTTTCACCCTCCTGGCTGATTCTCTCTTTAGCCGCCATTTTCCTTGCCTCTTGTTCTACCATAAGTGACATGCCCGATGATGATGTCTACTATGCAAAAAAGGCAAAAAATCCATCAGAATACAACTGGAGTGATTTTCAAAAAAACGCGCAGAGTTATAATACCGGGAAAAGCAAAACTGCTGATGGAAATACTACTCAAAATGTTACGGGTGATTCTTTTGGAACAAATTCTAAATACCAGGGCAGTGCAGCCGGTGCGGTTGCCGTTGGTGATATCGCCACAACGGTGAAAAGTGGTGAAGATACTGATGGTGATTACCAATATATCGACGAATATTACGATTCAGATTACGAAAGCCGGGTCAACCGCTTTGGAAGTAATTCCGAAGAAAGCGGTTTTGGATATTACGATGGTTACAACTCCAGTTCCGGATGCGGATGTAACAACTCTAACTGGTCTATGAGCTTTGGAATGGGTGTGGGCATGGGCATGGGTTATGGTATGGGATCCGGCTGGTCAATGGGTTATGGTTATGGCTGGCCGCACTATGGCAGCAGTTTCAGCGCCGGATACAGTGCCGGATATTACAATGGTTATATGAACGGCTATTACAATGGCTGGGGTGGAGGCTATTATCCCTATTATCCAAATTATGGATACGGTGGTTATGGCGGGTATTACCCTGGTGGTGGTTACATTCCTGAATATGGTGGAATGACAAGTTATTACGGACCAAGGAATTATGCTTCAGGAGGCACCACTATTCCTCGCTCAGGAGGGGGTGGCTCTACAGTGGAACGTGGTGATGGAAAGAAATCATCAGGAGATACTTATGTTTCAGGAAGAGGTAGCGGCAGGACTGTTACCACAGGAGGAGGTACAACAGCAGCAGTGGCCAATACCGGTACAAACCGGATGAGTAAGCCGGCTGATCAAACATCAGGAAATGTTGTGGCTGCCACAAGCGGTTCATCTGTCAACCAGGGAACACCTGAAAAACAGGAAAAGATTAATAAACCTGTGAAAACTACCGGTAGAGATGTTGCCTCAGCATCACGCGAAGGCAGCAGGACTGAAATGAAATATAAAAAACCAAAATCGTATCAGAGCCTGCCCTCTAAACAACCGCGCTCCAGTATGGAATACAATCGTTCAACTTCCAGGACTCCGAAAAGCAATCTTTCAAACTCAGATCCCTATATGAGGACTAAGAAACCTTCTACCGGAACCAGCACATTTGGTACAAACCGAAATACAAAAAGTAACAGTAATACAAAAAGAAGCTACTCATCACCGACAAGAACCAACACTTCAAGAAGTTATAGCTCACCCAGCAGAAGTTCCTACAACAGTGGCAGTACAGGTGGAGGAAGCAGGAGTTCTTCCAGCGGCACAAGCAGGGGAGGAGGTTCATCTTCCAAAAGTTCCGGTGGTATAAAGCGCTAGTTCCTAACTTTTTAATTGCACTAAATAATAATGGTTATGAAAAGAATACTTGTCATAACTGGGCTCGTTTTGCTCACTAATTTACTTTTCGCTCAGTATCCTGAGGACGCGCTACGTTTTTCTCAGATTTACTGGCAGGGTACAGCACGAAGCATGGCTGCAGGTAGTGCATTTGCCGGATTGGGCGCTGATTTTCTAACAGCAAGTACCAACCCTGGTGGGATGGGATTGTTTCGCGCAAAAGACCTTAGCGTTAGCCCTGAAGTGTTTTCAAGGAAAGTAAATTCGGTTTACAATAACAACCCCACTTCAGCAAACAAAA
Organism: Chlorobiota bacterium; assembly: GCA_030618545.1. Lineage (GTDB taxonomy): Bacteria > Bacteroidota > Bacteroidia > Bacteroidales > F082 > JAADID01. Next base: position 13,770 of record JAUXDH010000026.1, on the reverse strand, counting down.
CCACATTTGATTTCAGCAACATCGGGTATGTCATTGCCAAACCAATAGGAAGAGGAGGTAAAGGCTGGCGATTTTACCAGATATCCTTTGGAATGAACAGGCTGAATAATTACAATTCAGAGGTTTATATGGAAGGGTTTAACGAAAAAAACTCTAGAACTGATGTTTATATCGAAGAGACATTCGATATGCTTGACCAGGGTTACACTCTTGATCAAATAGGTGAGTATGATCCTTTTTATCTTGGCCCTGCCTGGGAAACTTATTTACTCGATACAGTGAGGGATGGTGATAACCTGACGCTTACCTCGCCTGTCCCTTCCGGCGGCATGGTTCAAAGTCAGCATATAAAGACAAAAGGATCTAACAATGAATTCCTGGCATCCTTCTCTGCTAACTTTAATGATGTGCTTTATATCGGTGCAACTCTGGCTTTTCCTTATTTGAGGTATACCAAGGAATCAACCTATGCCGAAATAGATGCAAACAATTCAAGCGATACTTTTGACCATTGGAGTGTTACTGAATACCTGAAAACTACGGGATGGGGAATCAATTTTAAAATAGGTGCTATTGTAAGACCCATCGATTGGATACGGATCGGGGCATCTTTCCATACACCTACCTATTATTTTAGTATGAAGGACTCCTGGTATACCAATACTACCAGTGATGTGTACGCGCTCAGTGGTGGATTCTGGTACCAGGGAAATGCTGAATCTATAACCGGTGATTACAAATACAAGTTAACCACACCGATGCGTTTAATTGGTAGCCTGGCGTTTGTTATCAAAGAGATTGGATTTATCTCTGCTGAATATGAATATGCAGATTATTCAAATGCGAAGTTCAGTGCAAGGGATTATGGATTTAATTTTGAGAATGAATCCATTAGAAGTGTTTACCAGGCTACGCATAATCTAAGGTTTGGAACTGAATGGAGAATTTCAAAGGTCAGCTTACGGGGTGGTTATGCCATTTATCCCAGTCCTTATGCTGATAACCTCAACGATGGTGCACGCACCTCCATCACTGCTGGAATTGGATACAGGTTCAGTAAATTGGCGCTTGACTTTGCCTATGTGAGGTCTGCACAGGAACTCGATTACTATATGTATAGCTATGCTAATCCGGAATTGGATATTTATATCCAGCCGAATGCCGTAACCAATACCATCATCGATCAGAACTTCGTATTGACGTTAAGGTATTTTTTCAAAAAATAATATTCATTTAATTGGAGAGCCTGTCGAGAGCAGCCTGTGCTTTGGTATGGATGCTGTTTTCATATTCGTCGAAATCAAGATCCAGGCACAGATTGTAATAAAACAGCGCTGTTGTAAAGTTCTTTTCATTTTCATAGATCTCTCCCAGCTTAAGTGCTGAATTGCCTGCAAAATATCTTTTCATCTCGCTACCCTGTTCTATCGTTCTCAGATAAAAGGTTTTTGAAGATTCGATATTGCCTGATTTGTGCGCTATCCTGGCTTTTCGATAAATACGCTCCAGATCCATTTCTTTGGTTAGTGAAGTTGTGTCCATATTTATCACTACACTATCTGCTCTATGATAGTAACCGCCATCAAATAAAAGCCTTGCTTTGATTAAGTCGACATTTGGGATTTGACCGGATTCAGCCTCTCGTTCCGCTTCCTGGTCTACATCGACATCATCAAATCCCACCTTCCCTACCTTCGCCATCTTATTGAGGTATGATTCCGTGTTCCCATCGATGAGGTAAGCCCATGCCTTTTTTCGCCATGCATCTTTTATATAATTCCTGCCATTGAAGTTAATGAGGAAAAGATCATATTCTTTTAATGCCCGGTTCGTATTTAGATCCCTTAGATGACACTCTGCCTGCAGATAATCAAGGTAATGAAAAGGAATATAATTTGCTTTGGATTCTTCGAGTTGTTGAAATGCCAGAAGAGCTTTGCCGTTATTGCCGGTCTTCATCAATATGTTGATATGTAAATAGGAAAGTAGGAGGTTGTTGCTGCTGGCTTGTTCCAGCTCAAAGATCAATTTACTTATTTTTTCAGGATTGGGTTGGATATTAATCTCAACGAAACCCAGATAGAAGAGGGTTTCATCATGGAGGTATTTGTAGATTTCATTTTCATCACTCATCTTTAATGCCGAGTAAAGTTCCTCACGTCCCTGCTCCACACTTCCTTTCATGGAAATAATATCCAGCAGCCAATGGTATTTCTCAGGTACCATTCCGATCATGATGTGAAGGACACCCAGGGAGATATTGTTTGGGACAAAACCAGGAAAGTGTTCGGCATTCTTTTCCAACAACCTGTAAGCTTTATTGATTTCCAGGGCGGCAGTAACGTATTGCTTGAATTTTATTCTTGCGACAGCCCATTGAAGATGGATATTGCCCAGCATATAATTCCTGAACCTTGAGCTGTCATCAAGCTTCTTGATGAGGTCAATCCTCCCGGACTTGTTTTCTTCCAGGTAATTGAACTCATCCTCATCTTCATTAATAAATACCGTAAGGAAATCCATGTAGTTCTCAAGATAGGGAATCATCAGGTTTGTTGGATGAACAGCTTTTTCCTGAGCCAGCCTTAGCCTGGCGTCATTAAACCTCAGCGCAATAATATCGCTATAGGCAGATGTGCAATTTTCGTTAAGATCTACCTGGGAATGTAGAGCCTGAATAAACAGGATAAGGATGATTGCAGTAAGTGTTAATTTACTCATGCCGGCTTCAAGTTCAGGATAAAAGTAGCCAATTTAGGAGAAATGAAAAATGGAGGAACTGTAAGGTTAATCGTCCTTTTCCCTGACAACAACAAATACATCCTCGTTATCACGTTTCATGTAGTATTTTTCGCGGGCCAGGGTTTCCAATTCAGCGGAATCTGTTTCCAGCAGATGTATAGTTTTTCTGTTGTTTTCTGTTTCTTCCAGGTAATACTCTTTCTGATCTCTCATGTTGTTCAGGGTAGTCCTGAGTTCGTGCTGTACGATGAGGTTCTCCTGATCAAAAAAGACCAGCCAGATCAGGAACAGAAATCCTGTGTAAAAAAACTTATTGTGGACGTACTTTTTAAAAAAATTCTGCATAGGTATCAGATACAAAAGTAGATATTCATATTTGAATTAACTACACTAACTGTCTTTTTTTTAAACTTGGATTTGTTAGTATAAATCAACTCCTAAGCGTATAACAAAAATTAGTTATTCCTCCGGACCGGTATGGTTATTTCACACCAGAGGATTGTGATTGAGGAAACTGTGTGTTCAAATGAAAATTAAACATGTGTAAAACATGCCGTGTTTTTTCAGATATTTACCTTTAGAGATTAGAATGTATTCATTTAAAACATTTGTCATATGGAAAACGAAAACCTTAATGTAGAAGAAAAAATCGTCAGGGAGCTGAGTCATCCTTTGTACTCCAGCAAAAGCTGGATAAAACTGGTGGGCATATTGCTTCTGATTTATGGCATCTTTGCTGCACTTACCCTGGTAGGAATTATCATTGCCTGGCTGCCTATCTGGTTAGGTATATTGCTGATTCAATCGAGTAACCGCATAGCTGATGCACAACTCAGTGGTGATAAATTCGCTATGATCAAGGCCCAGAGTAATTTGGGAACTTTTTTTACGATTTACGGAGTGCTCACTTTACTGGGAATAATCTTTGGCATCGTAATCTTCATCATCGCATTGACGACAGGTTTCCTTGCAAACCTGGAAGAGTTCCGCCCTGATTACTATTAACGTAGGCATTTCAATTAACGGCAATATCGCTTGATTATATTATAGGACTCTGTGATACCCAATTCTCCGGCCTTGCTGAGGTCTTCGCAAGCCAGTTTGTTTTCTTTCAGGTAAAGAAGTGTAAGTGCACGGTTGTAGTAGGCTTCCGCCATTTCGGGCTCTATTTTTATGGCCATCGAATAATCATCTATTGCCCTGTGAAACTCTTTTAGTCTCAACTTGACATTCGCCCTGTTGTAGTAAACAAATGGCAAACCTGGATTCAAGGAGATTACCTTATTGAAATCTGCCAGTGTGCTTTCATGCCCCGGCGGATTAGCGTGCTGTTGTTCCTTCTTATTGAATGACCCCCTGCTGATGGTGATCGCGTTGCTATATTCCCTTTCTGAATAGATGAATTCATCCAGCTCATACCGGGCTGTTCCCCTGTTCAGGTAAGCATAAGATATCTTCGGATCGCGCTCGATAGCTTCATCAAAAGATTCTATGGCCACATGATAATTCTGCAGCATACTGTTGACCATCCCTTTCATAAAATAAGCACCGGCCGTATCTCCGGCAATCAGGATAGCGCTATCAATTCGCTGGAGTTCTTCCAAAGCCTTATCACGGGTTACAGGCCATTCACGTGTTGTAAAAACCATCCGTATCCCAAATTTATTGTCGGCATTGAATTGGGAGATGTTTTCATCGAAATACTCATATTTCTGGTATTTTATATAAACCGAATCTGGTAGTCTGAAGGCATATACCAGGAAGAAATTGGCTTTGGGCTCGATTGACACGCGTTGAAACTGAACCCGTCCTTTTTTCATATTACCGCTAACAAAGTCAGCCTCGAGTTCAATAATTTTATTGAAGTATGCGGAATCAGCATAACGCCTGTAGAGGGTTTCCATATCCTGGTCTTCTCCCTGCACCATAGCTATAATCTCCCTTGCTTTGTCATGGTCTTCCATGGCTCCCCTTTTATTCCTGTTCCTTTCCCTGACCATTGATCTGTTGATATATGCCCCGACAAAGTCCGGGAATATTTCTATTGCTGTGGAAAAGTCTTCTTCAGCAAATTTGTACTTTTTCATTTCGGAATAAACGATACCCCTGTTAAAATAGGCGTAAACGTTAAAAGGATTGATGTCGATGACCAGGGAATAATCTTCAATGGCACTGGTATAATCCTTCGTCATCGATTTTAATAAAGCCCTGTTATATAAGGTAAGTGCATTGTCGGGATCCAACTCTATCACCTTGTTGTAATCCTGTAACGTAGCTATGGTATCGCCCAGTTTGAAATAGCATAGCGCCCTCTGGAAATATATAAATGGATTTTTATCATCCAGCGAAATAGCGTGGTCAAAATCCTCAAGCGCTTCATCCAGGCTATCCAGCTCATAGCGGATCATTCCCCTCTTTGCCCATGCCTCTTCATTGAAATAGTCCAGGATGATAGCCATGTTCACGTCTTTCAAGGCTTCCTCATGCTTTTCAAGAAAGTAAGCAGCTATGCCCCGATTCAGATATGCAGCGGCAATGTTTATTTCCAAATTCAATGCTGAGCTGTAATCATCTATGGCTCCCTGGTAATCATGCAGGTGCATCTTGGTATCCCCTCTGGCTATAAACACATCAGGATTAAAAGGATCGAGTTCGAGTGACTTGTTGTAGTCAGAAAAGGCATGCGAATAATTATAAAGCCTGTCATGGGATATTCCCCGATAGTGATAGGCCCTGACATACAAAGGGTGAATACTTATGGTTTTGTTGAAATCGTTGATGGCGCCTTTAAAATCACCCAGGCTGAATTTGGCAATGCCTCTAAGGAAATAAGCTTGAAAGCCATCAGGTTTTGAGTATATAGCGACATTGAATTTTTTTATGGCTGCCGTATAATTTTCCTTTTGCAAATCCATTTGCCCATTGAAAAGGAAATGGTCGTAGTTGACCTGGCTGAATGCCGGAAGGGAGTAGAGTAAAATAAAAAATGTCAGAATCCTGAAAAGTGTCAGACTAGTATTCAATTGAACGTTTTTTTTTGAAACATCAAAAATTGACCTAACAGGTCAGAACTGACCTGTTAGGTCAATCTGCTACATTCCTAACCTCTTCCTTATATCTTTCGGAATTGCGTCTTTATGAATGGCAATACCTATTGTCTGGAGTTTTACGTAAGCTTCTGACGCGTAAAAATAGCCGTCATAAATGTGACCATCGGTGCCCCAGGAATTCTTGATCTTGTAGTATTTATTTCCTTCCTGATCTTTCGCAATGCCCACGATCAACATGCCATGGTCATCAGTTACTATATAATTATCGTAACGCTCCTGCCGCATTTCTGCAGTGATTTCTTTTTCTTTTACCGGCCCGTCAAAGCTAAAAATTGCTTTTTGTTTTTCTTTTGCAGTAAGCGCTTCCCACTTCTCTTTTTCTGTTCCCGAGAGGTCTGGTTTCTCTTCATCAGGTATCAGCGCTACACCATTTTTCCAGGAAAAGCCTTTGTCGCTGACATCTGCCCCCCAGTTAACTGTGTAACCGTTTTCCAGTGAAAAATCAATGATAGCCATCATTTCATCCATTTTCACATTCCAGATTGGAGACCAGAGCCAGTTATCCGGAATCTCCATAACGAATTCTTCGTAATAGGCTTGGTGACTGTAGGAAGTAATCTCCAGGTAGTTATCCGGATTAAAGCCTGTCATGTCAGCGAATTTCCTGGGTGTGTATTCTACACCTTCGTAAGTAAATGATTCAGGTGCCTCCCCCAGGTAGGTATCCAGCACCCGGTCAAATCCCTCATGCCAGACCGGAGTTAATTTTCGGTTTTTGTTTTTTACAATAGCATCCACATAGGATTTGAGGACCTCATCCATTTCACCATGTGTATGCTTGTCTTCACCATAATCCAGTCCGGAGCAACTGGTTTCAGGAACTATCCCATATTCTCTCCATACCCTGAACACATCAGTAACTTCTGCGCCTGCACTAAAAGTCAGGTTGCCATGCATACGCACATACTTTTTGGCTTTGTCGGAATAAGTGTGGTGGACAACGAACATTTCCGAAAAGTCGTAATCCTTGCCTGTCATCCGATACAATTCAGCCTCAACAAATGCCAGTCCCGCAAAACTCCAGCAGGTCCCGGACCGGTATTGGTTTTTAACCGAGGTATGCTCAATACTGATATCATCGGTAAATTTGAATCCTTTTTCTTCTTCTTTTTCTTCTTCCTGGCCGATTGCAGCAAAGTTCAGGAACAGCGCAGCAATCAACAACATTGAAATTGATTTTATTTCCATCTTCAATTATTTTATTAAATGTCAAACTTAATTCCCTGCGCCAATGGCAATTCTTTACTATAATTAATAGTATTGGTCTGGCGGCGCATATAGATCTTCCATGAATCAGAACCTGATTCACGCCCACCACCGGTGTCTTTTTCTCCACCGAATGCACCGCCAATTTCTGCTCCTGAAGTTCCCAGGTTCACATTAGCGATTCCGCAATCAGATCCGGAATGTGACAGGAACGTTTCAGCTTCGCGCACATCCAGGGTAAAGCATGCTGATGACAATCCTTGTGGAACGCCATTCTGTATTTCAATGGCATTCATGATGTCTCCACTGTATTTGATGAGGTAAACGATCGGTGCAAAGGTTTCTTCCTGTACAATTTCGTAATGGTTTTCAGCCTCTGCAATACATGGAACGACATAGTTTCCTGATTCAAAACCTTCACCTTCCATCACTTCACCTCCGAAAAGTACAGTTCCTCCTTCTTTAACAACTTCTTTTTGTGCGTGAAGGAAAGCTTCTACCGCGCTCTTGTCGATCAGTGGCCCAACCAGTTTGTCAGTATCCAGGGGATTTCCGATACGGGGAACGATATTTTTATAGGCAGAGATAAATTTATTCTTCACCTCTTCATATATGTCCTCGTGGATGATGATTCGGCGGGTTGAAGTACAGCGCTGGCCGGTAGTGCCTACGGTTCCGAAAACGGTTGACATGATCGCCATTTGCAGGTCAGCACTGGGAGTAAAGGTTACGGCGTTGTTACCACCTAATTCGAGGATTGTTTTTCCAAGACGTTTTCCAACGATACCTCCAACACGTTTACCAACTGCGGTTGATCCGGTAACCGAAAGGAGCGGGATGCGGGGATCAGCAAGAAAGTTGTCACCCATTATCGATGATTTGGCAACTACGAGGTTGAAAACGCCTTCGGGCACGTTGTTAGCTTTTAACACATCGTGAATGATCTTCTGAGTAGCGATGGCGGTGATCGGTGTTTTGGAAGAAGGCTTCCACACAACCACATCACCGGCTATTGCTGCCAGTGCAGTATTCCATGCCCAAACAGCAACCGGGAAATTGTAAGATGTCACTAATCCAACGATTCCCAATGGATGATACTGTTCGGAGAGCCTGTGCTCAACTCTTTCTGATTGCAATGAAACACCGTTGATCAGGCGTGATTGCCCAACAGCGAAATCGCAGATGTCAATCATTTCCTGTACTTCTCCCAGGCCTTCCTGGTAAATCTTTCCCATCTCAAGGGATACCAGAGCGCCCAGTTCTTCTTTATTATCCCTCAGTGCCAGGCCAATTTGCCTCACTACTTCTCCACGTATCGGTGCAGGAACTTTACGCCAGACTTTAAAAGCCTGCTGCGCTTTGATGATAACCTTTTCATAATCATCAAGGGTTGCATTTTTTACCTTGCTAATTACTTTTTCGTCGTGTGGTGAATAGGAAGATGTAACTGCTCCTGCTGTCTCCATCCATTCTGTTCCGGTAGAAACACCGGGATTGATCTCCTTTATTCCAAGTTTATCGAGAATTGGCCCGATCTCAATTGGTTTGCTCATGATTTAAGAATTTGATTTGTCGCTATTTATGATTAAGATTTTGAACGGGCAAAGATATGAAAATGGACAATGATAATTTTGTTAAAACAATCTAAATTATTGCCTCGTTCTTGCAGCCATAGATCATGCAATATTTCGGTTAGCTGAAAACCACTATTTTTTTTATTCATGGTTTACTGTGAATTCAAAGCTGTCGAACCGATCTACATTTGTACCATGCTTTGAACATAAACAAACCAATACCACACCATCATGAAAACTATGCTATTCCCATTGATTCTCGCGACTTTATCGCTAACGACAAACGCCCAAAATTTTTACGCATCAGCCAGTCAGGTAAAAACACTTGATGGTTCCACCATTACACTCGATGACGTCTTCTCTAATTCTGAAGGAACCATATTGATTTTTTGGGAGATGAACAGTCCCAATTGTTGCAACAACCTGGAAAACCTCAATCAAGCCTGGTTGGAAAAAGTAAAAGGACTTAATGTAGATCTCATTGCCATTTGCATCGATCGCCAGGGAAACTGGTCAGGTGTAAAACCTTATGTTGCCGGCAGGGGCTGGGAATTCGATACCTACATCGATTCAAACGGTGATCTCAAAAGGATGTTGGGAATTAACAGCATGCCCTACACTGTATTGCTGGATAAAGATCAGAATATCAGATGCAGTTATGCAGGCTATTGTTTCGGTGATGAATTCCGAATCTGTGATAAGATCATTAATTGCCTGGAAAAAACCGGTGATCTGGCAAATCTGTAGTCTATTCTTCAAAATGATATTGTCCTTCTCCGCATGATCAGCAAACATCTGCGATCTTTCAAATAAATCTTTATCTTTAGGTGCCCAGAATTACCTGTTATGAAAAAGATTGCATCCCTTCTTTCGCTGATCATTACTTTTTTATTTCCACAATTCCTGACCTGCCAGGTCAACATCATCGATGCGGCTTTTTACAGCGAAGCACTTGATGAAAACAAGAATGTGGACATTTACATTCCTCCGGGATATGACGAAAATCCGGATCTCTACTACCCGGTTATCTACTTCCTTCACGGATGGGGTGGCAGTCAGAATTCTGCTGAATCCATTATGTTTTATGCTGATTCACTGATAAGGGAAGGAATCATCGATCCCGTTGTCATCGTTTGTGCTCACAATGGACCGGAACCCTTTTTGGGCAGTTTCTTTATGAACTCTCCACTCTGGGGAGAATATGAAACCTACAACGTACACGACCTGATCAACTGGATTCAAAGTATGGGAAGAGCTATGCCATACAAGGGCTATCGGGCGCTGATGGGACAATCAATGGGCGGATATGGCTGCTTCAGGTATGGAACATTATACAAGAATAAATTCAGGGCCATTGCTGCTCACGGAGCTCCCCTCAATTATGATATGTTGATCCAGGATTATCGAAATCAGGTTATCGCTGAAACAGATCTGTTAAATGTAATTCTTTATAACTTTCAAGGAGAGCTGGTAAGGTCTGTATTTACTAGCCAGGAATATAAAACGATTTGATGAACAAATAATCGTTTTCTTTGTATCAATACTATTAAAAACTTCCTAATCATGAAAAGAACAATATCATTAATTGCATTAATGGCTATCGCCATGATCGTTTCGAAAGTTGGTTTTGCACACTGTGAGGTACCCTGCGGTATTTACCATGACGAACTAAGGATTGAACTGATCAAAGAACACATCCAGACAATCGAAAAAGCAATGAGTCAAATTACTGAACTGCAAGCATCCGATGAAGTGAATTACAACCAGCTTGTCCGTTGGGTCAACACCAAGGAGCAACATGCCATCCTGATCCAGGAGGTAGCTGAACAATACTTTTTGCACCAGAGGATAAAGTTTGCAGATCCTGCTGATGAGGCAAAGTATAATAAATACATAGCTCAACTTACTTCATTGCATCAACTCATCGTGTATGCCATGAAATCAAAACAGGGCATTGATCAGTCAAACATTGGCAATATGAAAGAAGCACTTACTGCCTTCGAAGAATCATATTTTGGAGAACACCGGCACAAGGTTGATGGTTCGCGTAAGTAGTTATAACAGGTTAATATAAAAATGAGCCAAGGAGACATGACCTTAGACAGAAGACCTAAGACCTGAGAGAATTCAAAGCCACTTTCTTAGAGGGCGGATAATTACTTTGACTTGAATATCATCACACTGCTATCCTGATCGGGTAAGATGACCGGTGGTTCGGTGATAGATGCGGCAAATTCATCCACTGCCTTCATGATCCCGGGCCAGTCGACATTGTAATCATGAATGATGATGATGCCTCCCGGAGAAAGCCGGGGGTAAAAAAACGCCAATCCGGCTTTTGTTGGGTTGTAAAGATCGGCATCCATATTAACCAATACGAATTCTTCATTCTCTAATCCGGTTGTGCTTTCAGGAAAGTATCCTTTATGAAAACTGAAGCTATCACTTTCCAATCTTGATTGTACTTTTTCTAGACTGGTATCAGCAAAATTCTTTGTGGTATAGGTAGCGGCTTTTCCGGTCTCATTTTCAAGGTCCTCTTTTAAAAATCCTTCAAAAGTGTCAAACAGATGGAATGTTCTTCCGGGATCCATCAGGTGCAGCAATTGGGCTGAATCACCTTTGTAAACTCCCAGCTCTGCAAATGCGCCGGAGATGTTTTCTTTCTTAAGTCGCTCAACCTGGAACCAGAAATTAAAGAACCTTACTTTATCAGGATATTGCTTTTCTTTTTTTTGAAGAGCCTTTGAAACCCGGCCGTTTTTTACTGCATCCTGCCAGGCTTTGGGTTGGTACTTTTTGTCAAAAAGCACGGTATAAACATAATAGATCAGATAGACCAGAATAATGCCCAGCAGAACGACCTGTATGAGTTGGTAAAGTGTGATTTGCATTCCTGTAAACCGGCTAAATTATTTCTGCGACAACAAATGTACTCCCGCCAATAAATACCAGGTCGTTTACCCCGGTATTATTCACTGCTGAATTATAGGCATGCTTAACGCTGTTATATACTTCTCCTCTGAGTCCGGCTTTAAACGCATGCTGTTGCACTTCTTCTGCTTCCATTCCACGGGGAATATCAGGTTTGCAGAAATAATAAGTAGCGTTATTAGGTAGCAGATAAAGTATGCTTTCAGGATTTTTATCATTGACCATTCCAAAAACAAAGTGCAGGTTTTCGAAGCTCGTTTCCTGGATCTGGTTTACCACGGCCTGTATCCCTTCCGGATTGTGGGCGGTATCACAGATAGTGAGCGGGTTGTTGCTGATAATCTGCCACCTGCCCTGTAATCCGGTATTGTCAATAACGCTGGCTACACCTTCCCGGATGACATCTTTGTCAATTTGCACATACTTATACTGATTTAACAATTCAATGCACTGAAATGAAGTCGCGAGATTTCCGGATTGATAATTTCCAAGGAGGGGAGATTCCAGTTTTTCCAGGTATAGTTTATTATCAAACCAGGTATCATAAACTATCCGGTTCTTCTCCCTTGTTTCAACTTTTCTTAAATCAAAATGTTCGTCTGCATAAATTAACGGAGCTTTCTTTCCCTGTGCAAATTTCTCAAAAACATCATCAATTTCAGCTTGTCTTTTACCTACCACCAGGGGGATATTTTCCTTGATTATTCCGGCTTTTTCCTCAGCTATTTTTTCGAGGTTTTCACCCAGAAACTGCATGTGATCATAGCCGATGTTTGTAATAACTGTAATGACCGGAAAACTCACATTCGTGGAATCGAGTCTTCCTCCCATTCCTGTTTCCAGAACGGCGAAATCAACTTTTTTACCGGCAAAGTACTCAAAGGCCATTCCAACAGTCATCTCAAAAAAGGATGGTTTCAGTTTTTCAAAAGTGGATTGATGCTCCCCTACAAATGCTATAACTTCTGATTCTTCAATCATTTGTCCATCAACCCTGATTCTTTCCCTGAAGTCTTTTAAATGGGGTGAAGTGTACAAGCCTGTTTTGTAACCTGCTTCCTGAAGGATAGATGCTAAAATATGCGATACACTTCCTTTGCCATTGGTTCCTGCTACATGAATGGCCTTAAATTTTTCCTGCGGGTTGCCAAGGTAATTGAGCAGTTTGACGGTGTTTTCGAGATCAGGTTTGTAAGCTGCCCCGCCCACTCTTTGAAACATGGGCAATTGGCTGAAGAGCCAATCCAGTGTCTGGTTGTAATCCATGTTAACAAAGGTAAGGGGAATTTTGATTTATGAATGATGATTTATGAATGATGAATTATGAATGATGGAAGAAGAGTGAATCTCTGGCTGCAAGGAGTTAATCAAACGAGATTATCCGCGAATTAGCGGCAACTCACCAATCCCCAATTCAACTGGTTTAACCGATTTAATCAATTCCACAAATGCGTTCTGACTAAATGGCAAACTGAATTATTAGGTTGGTCTTTCACCAATGACCAAAACCTAATTGCTAATGACCCCGCCTTCGCTCTGCTACGGACGGGCAGGCAATGACTAATGACCAACGACCAATAACTATGTTATTTAAGCAAAATGAAGGTATAGGTTATCGTCCCTCTTTGTTCGATCTCAGCAGTGGATTCTGCTTCAAACTTGGAATTCAGGGCGGCCTGAACGGCTTTTTGTCTTTGATCAGAATCCAGAACATTAGTGCCTTTAGATTTGACCTGTGCTTTGACTACTGTCCCATTTCTGTCAACCCAGATGTCAACAACAACAGTCCCTCTCTCTTTAACTGTCATGTCCGGAATATCCAGATAATCACTACCCCGGCCACCTAGATAATAAGATGGGCCATTTCCTTCTCCACCGCGGCCATCGTATTTATCGCTATCCTTATAACCCTGTGGTTTGCCCATATCACCCGAACCTTCTTTGATGCCCTGGTTTGTGCCGCTTTTATTTTTGGAGGTGCCCGGATAAAGTGCCCGTTGATTAACTACGGGTTTTGGTTCTTCAACTATTTCTTCAACAACTTCCTCTGTTTCTGAAACAAAAGTGGAATCAACAGGTCTTTCCTCGGGTTCCTCTTCTTTGATCTCTTCTTCAATAACCGGAGCTTCTTCCACAACAGGATCGGGTTCTACCGGTTCGGGTTTGATTTCTTCAGGTGGAGGAGGGGTTGGCTGTGATTCGGC
>JAUXDH010000038.1 GCA_030618545.1 Chlorobiota bacterium | reverse complement strand
CCATAATCCAATAAAATGCCAAAAAAAGCAAAACTCATCGATGGCAAGAAAACCGCTGCTGCCGTCAAAGAGGAAATCAAAGTAGAGGTGGCTGCAATGATTGACAGCGATATTGATGCCCCGCATCTCGCGGCTGTAATTATTGGCGAAGACCCTGCCAGTCAAACCTATGTTGCCAGTAAGGAAAAGGCAGCTTATCACATTGGTATGACATCTTCAGTTTACAGATTGCCTGACAATACCTCGGAAGAGAAACTGCTTAAAACAATTGATTTTCTTAACAAGGATCCCGAAGTTGATGGTTTTATCGTTCAACTCCCTCTACCTGATCATATCGATGTGGATAAGGTAATCGACAGCATTGATCCGGCAAAAGATGTTGATGGTTTTCACCCGGTAAATGTTGGTAAAATGGCTCTTGGTCAGCCGGGATATCTTTCCGCAACTCCGGCCGGGATCATGGAGTTATTTAAAAGGTATCGTATTGACACGGTAGGAAAGCATTGCGTTATATTAGGAAGGTCAAATATTGTTGGGTCACCGATGAGTATTCTGATGTCAAAGAAAACAAGCCCTGGAAACGCCACAGTAACGGTTTGTCATAGCAGAACCAGGGATATTGAAAAATATACCCGCGATGCCGATATCCTGATTTGTGCCATCGGCCAGCCACAATTCGTCAAAGCCGAAATGGTCAAAGAAGGAGCAATTGTCATTGATGTCGGCATCCATCGGATCCCCGCTGATAATGAAAAAGGATACCGCCTTGTTGGTGATGTCGATTTCGATGCGGTAGTGAAAAAGGTCAAATATATTACACCGGTTCCCGGTGGTGTTGGACCGATGACTATTGCCATGCTGCTGAAAAATACACTTAGCGCAGCAAAAAAAGAGTTCTACAAATAAGTTGGATTTGGCCTTCATGAAGGTGCCTGCAATTGAAACTCATGTGTATCACTAATTCCTAAACTATGAAGAAAATATTTATAATCTTATTAAGCGCGATCCTGTTTGCAATACCATCATTGGTATCTCAGGATGTCCCGGGCTGTACGGATTCGCAGGCCAACAATTATGATCCGGGAGCTAATGTAAACGATGGTTCCTGTACTTATAATCCTACAATTTACAATCCCTCCCTAAGATATCTTCTGCCAGATGCTATAGTCGAAACGTCAGGCCTGATCTATGAGGATGGATTTTTCTGGACAATAAATGACAGTGGGAATGATCCGATATTGTATAAATTGGATACCATTGACGGGAGTATAGTGCAGGAAGTAACAGTGAGCGATGCCGATAACATCGACTGGGAAGCCCTGGCTCAGGACGAAAATTATATCTATATCGGTGATTTTGGCAACAATTCAGGAAGCAGGGATGACCTCGGCATTTATAAGGTTAATAAATCTGACCTTCCTTCTTCAGGAAATGGAACGGTTACCAGCGAACATATCACCTTTACATATTCCGATTATGAGAAACCCCTAAATCAAAACCTAAACAACTTTGATTGTGAGTCATTGATCACCATCGAAGATTCTCTTTATCTTTTTTCCAAAAACTGGGGGGATAGTAAAACGAAACTCTACAGCCTGCCTAAAACTCCGGGTGATTTTACTGCCGGCCTTCTCGCGACATACGATGTTGGAGGACTTATTACCGGGGCGGATTACAATGAATTGTCAGGGGAGGTTACACTGGTAGGGTATACCAACAACAACTATGTTCCTTTTATGTGGCTGCTTTTTGATTACCACGATAATGTGTTGTTTTCAGGTAATAAAAGAAGAATTGACATGCTGGGTATCACAGCCACGCAAACCGAAGCTATCGCCTACATGATCGGAAAAAGTGGGTCCATCACTTCAGAAGGCTCGTTTCTTTTTACCCAATCTGCATACAGCTATTACACCGGCACATGGACCAATGATACTTCAACAGGTATTGGTATTCGTGAAGCCAGGGAGTTTGATTTTACGCTTAGCCCTAATCCGGTCAAGGATAGTAAACTGAGCGTTATCATCGACAAATTGCCGCCCGGAGATTACCAGGTTGAACTGTACGACACTTCCGGCAACCTTATGCAGATAAAAGACTACAGGGTTAAAACCGAAAAAAGTACTGTTAAAGTAAGGCTTAATGTGGGACATTTAAGCGCGGGATTGTATTTTGTAAGGATGAGATCGGTGAACACCATCGTTGAAAAGAAGTTTGTAAAACAATAAATGGCAACATTCCGGGAAGATATATTTGAAGAGGGGAGAAAACTGCCTATAATGGAAGAGTTCTATACCCTTCAGGGTGAAGGCCACCAGATGGGATCGGCGGCCTATTTTGTTCGTATCGGTGGTTGTGATGTGGGTTGCTCATGGTGCGATACAAAAGAATCATGGGATCAAAGTATGTTCGCACCTGTGGATGTCGTTCCCATTGTAAAAAGGGCTTCAGAAACTCCAGCTAAAACAGTTGTGGTTACAGGAGGAGAACCTTCCAGGTACCCGCTCGATTTTTTTACGAAATCATTAAAAGAACTCGGAGTGAATACGATGATTGAAACAGCCGGTGTTCAGGAATTGACAGGTAGCTGGGATTGGATATGTCTGTCTCCTAAAAAATATTCTCCCCCTCATCATTCCCTGTATCTAAGGGCGAATGAATTGAAAGTGATCATTCAGAATCCAGGCGATCTTGAATGGGCTGAAAAAAATGCGGCTTTGGTTTCGGATGATTGCTTTCTGTACCTTCAGCCGGAGTGGAGTAAGGCCGGCGAAATAATGGAAACACTGACGAATTACGTGATGCAAAATCCAAAATGGAAAATCTCTCTGCAATCACATAAGTATATGAACATTCCTTAATGTATCTTTGACAGATCGGTATGAAAACGTTGCTGTCATTTTTTGCTTTGTTCCTGTTTGTGGGCCTGGGTATTACAGTCTCCGCCCAGGAACTTGAGTTTTCCACAAATAATAAGAAAGCATTAAAGCAATACAAGAATGCCGAATCTGCTTATAAACAGCAGAATTACACTGGCTCAGAAGCCTTCCTGAAAAAAGCCTTGCGCCATGACCCACAATTTATAGAGGCCTGGTTGTTAATCGGCGATGTGTATAGAGAGATGAACCAGCCTGAACAGGCATTGGATGCCTTCAATTCAGCAATTGGCATCGATTCATCTTTTTTTCCAAGGGCCTATTATTTCACCGGTACCCTTTATTATCAGTCAGGAGATTATGCCGCATCCATTGATCAGTTTACACACTTTCTGGCCTTGCTGCCCGAGCCCTCTCTGTTGAGGAAAAAAGTAATGGATGACCTTGACCGCGCCGTTTTTGCCAAAAATGCTTTGGATAATCCGATACCAGGCACTCCTGTAAATGCCGGATCTGTTGTCAATTCACCAAACGACGATTATGTGAATTATATAAGCGTTGATAAAAAAGAATTGGTAATGACAAGGAAAGAACCTCTCGGCATCGATCAAAACAACAGGGTGATCTATTCCGAAAGTTTTTATAAATCAGTATCAATTGAAAACACCTGGCAACAACCTGATTCGATGAAAATGAGCTGGAGCAAAGGCTTCAATCTGGGTGGGATGAATATTTCTGTTGATGGCCGTAAAATGTATTTTACCGGTTGCAATTGGCCTGGAGGTTTTGGTAGCTGCGATCTTTATGTTTCATTCCGGAGTGGTGATGAATGGGAACAACCCTCAAATCTGGGCACCCTTGTCAATTCACAATGGTGGGACAGCCAACCTTTTAATTCTGCTAACGGGAAGCAATTGTTATTTGCTTCGAAAAGGGCACGGGGTAAAGGAAAAACAGATATCTGGATGGCGATAAGGCAAGCTGACGGGAAATGGAGTTCACCCATAAACCTGGGTGACAGCATCAATACTGCAGGATCTGAAATGGCCCCTTTTCTTCATCCTGACGGAAAAACACTTTATTTCTCATCTGATGGCCGGCATGGACTGGGAGGCTATGATCTGTTTATCTCCAGGAAGGACGAAGCCGGCCGGTGGTCTAAAGCGGAGAATCTCGGTTATCCCTTGAACACCAGGGAAAATGAGATAAATCTGGTTGTTGACCTGAATGGAAAAAAGGCGTGGATATCTTCAGACCGATCAGGAGGCAATGGTAAGATGGACATTTACTACATGGACACCTACCAGGAAATGAAACCCCAAAATGTTTCATTCATCAGGGGTATTGTAATGGATGAAAAAAGTAAGCAGCCAATTTCCGCTTTTGTTGAGCTATCAAATCTGAGAACCGGACTTAATGAAGATTCTACCATCTCCGACAGGATAAACGGGGAGTTCCTGATGGTACTCCAACCAGGAGTGAACTATGCTTTCAACATCTCCGCCGATGGGTATATGCTATATTCCGAGAATTTCAACCTGAATAAACAAAATGAACCCAAGGCTGTTGAGAAAACATTTTTCCTGTCACCTGTCGCCCAGGGAAATCGAATCACACTTGAAAATGTTTATTTTGAATTAAACAGCGCCGAGTTATTAGTGGTCTCTTTCATTGAATTAGATAAACTGCTGGAACTGATGAACAGTAACTCATCAATCAGGTTGCGGATTGAAGGCCACACCGACAACACTGGTACGGACCAATACAATGCCAGCTTATCAGAAGACAGGGCAAAATCAGTTTATAACTACCTCACTTCAAAAGGTATTGATCCCGTACGCCTTGAATGGAAAGGTTATGGATCTTCCAGACCTGTGGCCACAAATGAGACAGAAACCGGCAGGTCAGAAAACAGAAGAACAGAAATTGTGATTTTATAGTAACCTATCCATAAAATTTTCGTCTTTAATTATACAGACGTAACTAATCAGAGCTTATAAAATGCAGAATATCAGAAAATTAATTTAACCGCAAAGAACGCTATGGATGAACGCAAAGAGCGCAACGTGCTAAATATTAATCATAAAAACAATAGCGTACTTTGCGTAGTAACTTTGCGAACATTGCGGTTAACACATACAATGGAATAATTATCAAACATATAAGTTATTTAGCGATTTACTGATTAGTTACATACAGACATTTAATCGAACCGATAACCCAAAAACCCACAAACCCATGAAAAAGCCATTATTGCGATCACTTTTCCTTGCCTGTTTCGTATTTGTCATTGTCCATTCTACCACTTATGCACAGGATTGGTATGAACTTTCTACCACAGATTCCTTGATCACTGTCTGTGTTGATGAGGTAAACAGCGACAGTGTTGAGAGTTATCTTCAGTTTCTTCAGGACAAAGGCACTCGATTCCTTATCGCTCCAAATCGCCGGGCTGTTGCAGAATCTATAAAAGAAAAGTTTTTACAATTAGGCGCCGATCATGTAAGAATTGATTCATTTCTGTGCTACACCAAAATCAATATGTGGAACTTGCATTTTGATACAACCACCTGGCAGTATAATATCGCGGCTACTATTGACGGAATCACCGATGGTAACCAACGTATCGTTATGGGAGCCCATTATGATGATGTAGTTGCACCCGATGGAGATCCGATGGTATTTGCACCTGGAGCCGACGATAATGCATCGGGAGTAGCTGCTTTATTTGAAAGTGTGCGGGTGCTCTCACTTCACCAGTTTGAACCTGTTTATGATATAGAATTTGTAGCATTCTCTGCCGAGGAACTGATGTATTTCGGAAACAGCGGAGCACAGGCTTATGTGGACACTGCCCTGGCAAAAGGTGTGAATATGGAACTTATGATCAATAATGATATGATAGCCTATACCGCTTCGGATAACTGGGAACTTACCATCTCCAATTATGTGGGGAGCCAATGGATAACCTACATTGCTGAGGAAATTACAGAGGAGTACACCTCTATAGATCCTTACGTTCGCGAACTATCGAACCAGGGAGGAGCAGATTGCAAATATTTTTATGAAGCAGGAGTACCCTGTGTTTACTTTATGGAGAAAGATTTTAATCCTTACTACCACACGGAAAACGACCTTGTTGAAAACTGTGACATCGAATACACTGCTGAAGCTATCAAAGTATCGGTAGGCAGTGTTATAAAAGCGAGTGATTACATCATTACAGATGTGAATGAGATTAGTGATATAGATTTTCTTGCTTATCCTAATCCCACAGCGGGTGAAGTGATAATCCGCCTGGATAAAACGAACGCAGAAAACCCCTTAACTTACAGAATCATTGATCTGCAGGGACGTCAACTGATTTCGGGAGAACTTTTCAATGGTCAGCAAAAGAGGATTAACCTGAATCATTTGCCGGATGGGATGTATATTTTAAGCGTCGGTTTAGAATCATCAACTCCAACTAATAAGATTATTATTAAACAAAGTTAATTACCTTCTCTTAGACATTAAAATTCCAATTTCAGACCATCATAAGCCAGGTTTATGAAATCCGGAAGATTTTTCTCCACCTCATCATGGAAGCCCATCAGATGACTGAGGTGGGTCAGGTAGGCTTTCTCGGGCCTGAGAAACTCAAGAACCTTCACTGCTTCCTCCAGAGTATAATGAGAAATATGTTTTTCTCTTCTTAAAGCGCTAACTACAATCACCTTGCAATCCAACAGCGAAGCCATCACCCTTCCGGGGATGTAGTTTGTATCGGTGATATAGGCAAAGTCTCCGAAACGAAAGCCAAGTATTTCCATTTTCATATGCAGCACTTCAATAGGGGCAACCTGTGTTTTACCCACGAAGAACGGTTCGCCACCAATGGCATGCAGCCTGAATTGTGGCACACCCGGGTAAGCGCTGCCGGAAAAGGCGTAAGAAAACTCTTCTTTGATCCTTTGCTGGTCTTTGATTGTCGCATAAACATCCATTGCTTTTCCTGTGAACCAGTTGAATGAACGTACATCATCCATCCCTGCTATGTGATCTTTATGCCTGTGTGTGATGAGAATCGCATCCAGCCGATGCACATTCTCGCGGAGCAACTGCTGCCGGAAATCAGGTCCTGCATCAACCACAATTACTTCACTACCGGTCTCAACAAGAATAGATGATCTAAGGCGCTGATCTTCTATAGCTCCATTTGTGCATACATCACATTTGCAAGCTACTACAGGTATGCCCTGTGATGTGCCGGTACCCAGGAAAGTTATCTTCATCAAATTATAAAAGAATAATTGTTCAAATGTAATCCTATTAAAAAAAGTGTTGGCACTATTTTCTTGTTATTTTTACACAAACTAGCAATCAAATTGGTTTGTCTTTTCTCGATTCGGTAAAACAGGATATTCAGCAATACTTTGCTACACGAAGTGGCATAGAGGAACATCGTACAGGTTCATTCAGCAACCTTAGCAAACCTCAAAGTCTCGGGCTTTTCTTTTGTATTGAATCAAAGGAAGAGTTGGATCAGATTCGTTCTTTACTGCGCCAGGTCAAATCGCAACATAAAAAAGTGACCGCACTGATATTTTGTTACGGCTATGAAACACTTGATGTGATTACTGACAAATCGATCCTTTTATTCGACCTGAACGATTTCAACCTGTTTGGAAAGAAAAAAGAAAGCCTGATGCAGGAATATGAAAGTCAGCATTTCGAGCTTTTGGTGAATTTCGTTTTTAATGAGGATCCTTTTTGTCTTAAACTGTTTTCAGAGATAAATGCTGATTTCAAAATCGGGCCGTTTTTTTATGGCAGAGAATCACTCTATGACATGACGATTCTTTACAAACCCGACCTTTTCGGGATATCAGGATTTTATC
The DNA here is from genome assembly GCA_030618545.1 of Chlorobiota bacterium. GTDB lineage: Bacteria > Bacteroidota > Bacteroidia > Bacteroidales > F082 > JAADID01. The sequence goes on along the minus strand of JAUXDH010000038.1, from coordinate 11,376 downwards.
AGAGCATCAAACATTATCTTTCAGTTCTGAACATCAGCAAATACAAAAGGCAAATTACAGTAAACGGAGATTAAAAGTTAAAATCATAAAAATGCGGAAAGAACTTAAAGGCACCGGTGTCGCAATTGTCACACCTTTCAACAAAGACAGCAGCATCGATTTTAAATCGCTCGGTAATCTTGTTGAACACATCATTGTCAACAAAGTTGATTTTATTGTCGGACTGGGCACTACCAGTGAAGCTGTTACGATGACAGGGGAGGAGAAGAAAGAGGTGATGGCTTTTGTAAAGGAAAGTGCAGGAGGCAGAGTTCCAATTGTTATGGGCATCGGTGGAAACAACACTGCACAGGTTATTGAGGAGATAAAAATTACTGACTTTGAAGGGATATCGGCAATTCTTTCTGTCGTGCCATACTACAATAAACCCAATCAGCGGGGCATGTATGAACACTTCTCCGCGATAGCCGGGGAATGTCCGGTTCATATCATTCTCTATAATGTTCCGGGACGAACAAGCTCTAATATTTCTGCACAAACAGTTCTCGACCTGGCTAATGAACACTGGAATATCATCGCTGTTAAAGAAGCTTCCGGCGACCTGAATCAGATTTCAGAGATCATACAAAACAAACCTGATGATTTCAAAGTATTTAGCGGTGATGATGCCTTGACCTTTCCAATGATGGCTCTGGGAGCTGATGGAGTAATTTCAGTTGTTGCCAATGCTTTTCCGGCGGCTTTTTCAGGAATGGTCCGGTTGATGGAAAAACACAAATATGAAGATGCCAGAAAAGTGCATTATTCGCTGTTAAAAATAATCGACCTCTTGTTTGCCGATGGTAATCCCGCGGGAGCGAAAGCCGCGCTTTCATACCTGGGAGTCTGTAAAAACCACCTCAGGCTTCCACTGGTTCCGGTGAATGATGAATTAAATAAACAGCTAAAAGCACACATCAGAGATTACAAAACACCTTTTTAAAAGTCATGTTGGTGCGATTTGAATGATTATAAGTTGTAAGAAATGAAGCGAATTGTTTTAATATCCTTATTGCTCGTATTATCCGGTCTGATTGCCGCACAGCAAACCGGCCATGAAGAGGCATTTAAGATGCTTGAAAACAGGGGAGAAGTGTATTTTAGTTTCAAAGCTCCCCGGGAGGGTATCAACTATCTATCCCGCATTATTTCGATAGATAATGTCGTTGGAGAGGATGTCCGGGCCTATGCAAATACAAAAACATTTCCTCTTTTTATTGAGCTTGGAATTGAATATGAGTTACTGACACCCCCATCGATGATGCGCAAGCCATTCATGCTGGACGGGGATGGAGCCCGAAACAGGACCGATTGGGATTTTTACCCTACCTATCAGGGATACCTTGACATTATGGACCAATTTGAGATTGATTACCCTGATCTTTGTGAAGTAGTAAATATCGAAACCCTTTCCAGTGGAAGAAAGATACTTCTTATCCATATCAACGACAGCCTGGGAGTTGATCAGAATGAACCGGAATTTTTGTACACATCATCCATGCATGGAGACGAGACGTCAGGATACATTACCAGCCTCCATCTTATAGACTACCTGCTGGAGAATTATGGCACAGATGACCAGGCCACGGATTTGGTGGACAATGTGGACATCTGGATAAATCCACTGGCAAATCCCGATGGTACGTATGCCGGGGGCAACAACACAGTATTCGGGGCCACCCGAGGCAATGGCAATGGCATAGACATTAACCGCAATTTTCCTGATCCGGAGGATGGTCCGCATCCCGATGGATATGAGTACCAGGAGGAAACTTTAGCATTTATGGATCTTGCAGAAGAATGTGATTTTGTGATGTCTGCAAACTTCCATGACGGAGCTGAAGTCGTTAATTACCCGTGGGATACATGGCCACGGCGCCATGCTGATGACGACTGGTGGATATTGGTGAGCAGGCAGTTTGCCAACACAGTGCATGAGTATGCCCCCCCCGGTTATTTCACCGACCTTAACAACGGCATTACCAATGGCTACGATTGGTACCCTGTTGCCGGCGGCAGGCAGGATTATATGAATTATTTCCATCACGCAAGGGAGTTCCTGGTTGAGATTTCTTCGCTAAAACTTATCCCTGCCGGCCAATTGGAAAATATCTGGGAATACCAGCACAGATCATGGTTAAATTATATGGAACAGGCTTTATATGGGGTAAGGGGATTGGTAACCAATAAAGTAAATGGAAACCCTGTGCCAGCAAAAGTATTCGTAGTGGACCACGACAAGGATGAGTCTTTCGTTTTCGCCTCGCTTCCTGTGGGTAATTACCACAGGCCCATTAAAGAAGGCACATACGATTTTACTTTTTCGTCCTTCGGGTATTATTCAAAGACCGTCGGGGATGTTTCTGTTAATGACATGGAAACTTTAATCCTTAATGTTGAACTACAGCCTTACAAGAGCCTGACTGCTGACTTTTATGCTGATGATACTATTTTCGCAGTAGGAGATTCGATAGATTTCTTTGACACGTCACTGGGTGATAATATCGTATCCTGGGAATGGAATTTTGAAGGTGGTGATCCTGCTGCCTCAACTGAACAGAATCCAACCGGTATTGTCTATCCGGAAACAGGATGGTTTGATGTAAGCCTGAAAGTGACCGATGATGAGGGCAGCTCAAATACACTGACCAGGGATAACTATATTAGGGTGACCGAAGTGTTCAGCATGAAGGATACAACGGTTTATTTGTGCGATGGACTGTTCTACGATTCAGGTGGTGCAGAGGCTGAATACACCAACGGGGAAGACCTGACGATGACTTTTATCTCCCTCCTTGAGAGTGGCAGGTTAAAAATAACGTTCAGGGAATTCGATGTGGAAGAAGAAACTGATTGCGGATACGATTACATGGAAGCGTTTGACGGGAAGGATACAAATGCGCCCCTGATAGGCAAATGGTGCGGTACAGAACTTCCGCCAACTACTGTTATCACAAATATAGATGGAGCTATTACCTTCAGGTTTCACTCAAACAATACCATCACACGGCCGGGATGGAAAGCAGAGATGACCTGTGATACCAGTGTGGGTATTAAAAGAATGAGCGATGATCTTTTATCAGTTTTCCCGAATCCTGCACGTGAAAAGGTTCATATCGAATCACCGGTGAAAATTGAACAGCTTCAAATCATCGATGCTTTAGGTGCAGTGGTTTACAACCTGGTTTATCCTGACAAATCTATCACCGTCAACACCAACCGCTTTACACCTGGGATTTACATGGTTCTTATAAGGTTAGAAGGGCAAACAATCATTAAAAAGCTTATAGTCACCTGACCTTAGCTGTTGAAGATCAACAGGTATTTTATCTTTGGAGAATATGAAAGAAAGCCATTCAGCTAATTTATCTGTCTTCCGGGAAGGGAAAACGATGCCGCCTTTTGTTGGGCAGATTACCTTAAGATAAGGCTGTCATGGGACAAGTTTATTGTCAAAGGCATAATTAATGAAAGGTATAGCTTTTTCCTGAACCATTTCCAAAAACCGGATTACGAAATAATATTCAATCCTGATTATGGACATCTTTCGCCTGGTAATGTGGTGGGCGCTTTTAGTGTGAGAATGGCAATTGAGCATGGATTTAAGAAATATGATTTCCTCCAGGGGAAAGATCCATATAAAATATCATTAGGCGCCAAAGAAAAAAAAGTAGGGTATCTGACAATTATAAAACAAAACTTCAGATCAAAGCATGTTAGCAAGATCAAATCTTTAAGAAAGATTTTTAAGGGTAGCCGGCTAAAAAGCGCCAAATAGCATTGGGTTTGAATTATTTGTTTACCAGAAGTATGAGGTCTTGTTCAGTGCAGAATTGTATTTTTTTATTTTACCTAGCCCTGCCTGTCCTTATGAACCCAAAGTCCTTAACTCTTCGCGTATTGACAGACACATGCTAAAATGTTGATTTTTATTACACTTCTTGCTGTATAAAAAGTTGATTGAGAATACGCTGATAACTGATTATTTGTTTATTTTTACTCCTTTAGAATTAGATTAACGATACAGTAAGAATAATACAAAGGCATTATGAAGTTTATCATTTCGAGCACAGCCCTGCTACGAAGCCTGCTTAAAATCAGTGGTGTATTGAGTACAAGCAGTACATTGCCTATCCTCGAAGATTTCCTCTTCGAACTGAAAGACAAAAAACTAAAAATCACGGCATCAGATCTTGAAACGACAATGTCAGTTGAGATAGATACTGATAAAGCTGAAGATCCGGGCGTTGTGGCTATTCCGGCTAAAATGCTGCTGGATATTATGAAGACTTTTCCTGAACTGCCGGTTACCATTTCAGTAAACATGGATACCATGAGCGTAGAAATTTTTGCCGGGGAGGGTAAATACAAACTGGTTGGCCATCGCAGTGATGAATTTCCTCAGGTGCCTGTTCTTGAAAATATTACCACCCTTGACCTCAACGCGTCCATTCTGCTTAATGCATTTAATAAGACCCTTTTTGCAACAGGTAACGACGAACTCCGTCCGGTAATGTCTGGCGTTTTGTGTGAAATCACTGAAGACAACCTGACCTTTGTAGCAACTGATGCTCATAAGCTTGTTAGATACCGCAGACCGGATATAAAGCCAGGGAACATAGCTTCCTTTATTCTGCCTAAGAAACCACTGAATCATCTGAAAAATATCTTGTCTGATGATGAGGCGGTTGAGGTTAAACTGGAATATAATGACACCAATGCGGTGATGATTTTCGACGATATCACATTAATCTGCAGATTGATTGATGGGAAATATCCAAATTATGAAGCAGTCATTCCAACGCAAAATCCATTCAAACTGGTAGCCGATCGAAAAAGCTTGTTGAATGCGCTCCGCAGGGTATCCATCTTTGGAAGTAAATCGACTCACCAGGTGAGGTTTAAAATATCCGGTAAGGAACTCATGTTAACAGCCGAAGATATTGATTTCTCAAGTGAGGCCAAAGAAAGACTTACTTGCAGCTATGAAGGTGAAGACATTGAGATTGGATTTAACTCAAGATTTTTCCAGGATATGCTGAATACTCTGGAAACAAATAATGTTGTTCTGGAAATGTCAGCACCCAATAGAGCCGGAATCCTGTTGCCTGAAAAAGCGGAAGATGATCCGGAAGATATCCTGATGCTGATCATGCCGGTGATGCTTACCTCCTGATAAGACACACAACTGGGAAAATGATAATGAATCTCCGGGCAGATGGTTGTTTCTGCCCGGATTTTTTTTACCAATGACAATGATTTCTTATGTACGATTTCGATAAGGTCATCCCCCGCGATAATACCGCATGTGTAAAATATGACCTCAGAGAGGCTTATTTCAATAAATCTGATGTGCTGCCCATGTGGGTGGCAGATATGGATTTTGCCACTCCGGAGTTTATCCGTGAGGCCGTTATTCAAAGAGCAAACCATCCCATTTATGGGTATTCCTTTCGGGCGGATGAATATTATCATTCAATCATTGAGTGGCTGAAAAACAGGTGGAGCTGGAATATAGAAAAGGACTGGATACTCTATTCACCGGGGATTGTGCCGGGCATCAATTTTGCTGTCCAATCCTTTACCCAACCGGGTGATGGGATCATCGTACAGCCACCGGTGTATTTCCCCTTTTTCGATGCTGTAAAGTCAAATGGACGACGCTTGGTACGGAATCTTCTTGTGAATAATAATGGCCGTTATGAATTCGATTATGATGACCTCGAAAGAGCAGCTAAGGAATCAGCGATGATACTTTTGTCGAGTCCTCATAATCCTGTCGGTAGATGCTGGACAAGGAATGAACTTGCGAAGCTTGGTGATATCTGTAGAAAGCATGGCGTAATTATCATTTCCGATGAAATCCATGGCGATCTTATCATGCCCGGATACAAACATATTCCACTGGCTTCGATAGCGCCGGAAATAGCTGATGTTACGGTAACCTGTGTTGCACCAAGCAAAACGTTTAACCTTGCCGGACTGGCAACTTCAAGCATGATCATCAGCAATGAGGAATTGAGAGGTCGATTTAAAAAACTACTTGATGAACTGCACATTTCCGGCGGAAATTTATTTGGGGCGGTAGCATCACAGGCCGGATACGAACACGGTGGAACATGGCTTGATGAACTCATGCAATATGTCAGGAATAACTATGATTTTTTGGAATCATCTTTAAAAAGAGATTTTACGACCATCGAACCTGTAATTCTTGAGGCTACCTACCTTGCCTGGCTGGATTTTAGGAAAACAGGTATGAAAGACAAAGTGATAAAAGATACCTTAATCCAAAAATGCGGACTTGGCTTTAGTCATGGGCCTGTATTTGGTGAGGGTGGGGGAGGCTTCCAGAGAATAAACCTTGCTGCGCCGAGGGTAAAAATTGAAGAGGCTGTTGATCGCCTGAAAGCAGTATTTGATTAATGTTTACCATTCATCTTAATACTAAAAAGAAACTGCTTATATTTGGATTTCCCAAATCTAAACATCTTTTGATATGAAAGCATTACGCATACTGGCAATCATTATCCTCATTCTTGTAGTTGTCTATTTTGTTGTTCCTCTTTTTCTTGCTGATAATGTAATTGTTAACGAAGAAATTGACATGAAAGCCAAACCAGCGACGGTCTTCAGGCAGGTGAATAATTTGCAAAACTGGCTTGCCTGGTCTCCATTTGAACAGGATCCAACGATCGTGAATAAGTTCTCGGGGCCAGAACAGGGTGTTGGCGCTAATCGGGTATGGAAAGGAGATGATGCCGGTGACGGATCATTAACAATACTTGAAAGCCGGCCATATAAGTACATCAGGAACGAATTGATATTTGGCCCGGGAGAAGGCGGTGGAACAGGTTCATGGAATTTTCAGGAAACCGATGAAGGTACAGAAGTATCGTGGACAATTCATATACAAGACCTGTCGTATCCCAATTACCGGTGGTTTGGAATACTCGCCGAAATGATGCTGAAACCAATGCTGACCCAGGGTTTGAAGGATCTTAAAAAGCTTGTTGAACCCATGCCAGATCCCCCGGAAATTAAAGTTGTTGATCTCTCGCTCCAACCTTCCCTGGTGATACCTGATTCATCAACTATTGATAGCATGAGAGAAATGATGCAGCGGAATTACAAAAAACTTTTTGATTTTATCAAACGGATGCAAATACCAATAACCGGTCAGCAGTTTGCTATTTACCATAATTGGAACCCGGAGGGTGTAACCCGTGTCAGCGTCGGTGTGCCTGTAGCAATAGATTCGAAAGGATACAAAGAGATTAAGTACTACGAAATCCCGGCAACAAAGGCGATTTTTGCAAAGCATTCAGGAGGGGCCAACTCAGGTCCCACTCATCTTGCAATTGATGACTACATGAAAGATTTTAATCTTGAAGCCAGGGACTACATCTGGGAAACTTACCTTTATGATCCTTTCACCGATACCGATTCTACCAAATGGGTTACCTGGATTTATTATCCGTTGAAATGACCAATCGGATTTCGGTTTAATGATTGTTAATTGGTTCCCGGCCCTTGCAGCTCATGTCTTTTGGAAGTTCTCTATTTCATTTATTTTCATAAGGGATTTACCTTTGCGGCCATCGCGATTTCTTATGCATCATTGCGGTAAAAGGTTTAACCGCAAGGTTCGCAATGGTTTCGCAAAGGAAGACTGGAAGAAATGTGTCAAGATAAATACTATTTACCAATCATTTCTTCAAAGTCTGATTCAGTGATAATGGGGATGCCGAGCTTTTCTGCTTTTTGCTTTTTGCTTGGGCCCATTTTCTCTCCTGCAAGAACGTAGTCGGTTTTTGATGAAATAGTACCGGTATTTTTTCCGCCATGCTGATCAACCAGGTTTTTTATTTCGTCACGCGAGTGGTTTTCAAATACACCACTTACCACGAAAGACTTACCTCGCAGGATATCAGACCTCTCTTCTCCTTCTTCCGGAATTGATAACTGCAATCCACTTTCCGCCAAACGGCTGATGATTTTCTTGTGCTCCTGCTTTGAGAAATAATTGACAACTGATTCAGCAATCTTGTCTCCAATCTCTTCCACGTTTACCAACTCTTCAAAAGAAGCATGCATAAGCGCCTCTATATTCCTGAAATAATAAGACAGCTTTTTTGCAATTGTTTCTCCAACATGCCTGATGCCTAGAGCATAAAGCACTTTTTGGAAAGGGATGTTTCCTGATGACGCAATTCCGGAAATTATTTTCTCGCTGGTCTTTTCCCTGAAACTGATTCTTTTGTCAGGTTTTCCCTCCTCAGAAGGGATAATTTTTTCAAGTCCGAGAAGCTGATCATAAGACAAATCGTATAAATCTGCCACATTCTCCACCAGTCCATTCTCGTAAAGCATTTCAATCTTGCCTTCGCCAAGACTGTCAATATTCATTGCTTTCCTGGAGATGAAGTGTTCCAGCCTCCCCTTGATCTGAGGTGGGCAGTGGTCTTCGTTGGGGCAGTAATGGGCAGCTTCACCTTCCTGGCGGTACAATGCGTTTCCACATTCCGGACAATTATTGATAAATTCAGACTGTCTTGATTCTTGCCTCCTCTTATCGAAATTCACCCCCACGATCTTGGGAATGATCTCACCACCTTTTTCAACATAAACATGATCTCCTTCCCTTACATCCAGTTTTGCGATAATATCCGCATTATGAAGGGATGCACGTTTTACAGTTGTGCCGGCCAGCAATATCGGGCGCAGATTGGCCACCGGTGTAACTGCTCCTGTTCTTCCCACCTGGTAAGAAATAGATTCGAGTACTGTTTCAACCCTTTCAGCCTTGAACTTGTAGGCAATGGCCCAGCGTGGACTCTTAGCGGTAAATCCAAGTATTTTCTGTTGCCGGATATCATTCACTTTGATCACGATGCCATCAATTTCATATGGCAATTGGTAACGGCCTGCATCCCAGTCATGGATGTACTCAAAGATCTCATCAAGACTTTTACAAAGCGCTGAATTCTTCGAAACTTTAAATCCAAGTTTTGATGCATAATTTAAGGCCTCATAGTGGGTTGTGATTAGTTCGTTTTCTTCGGGCATGAAATAGAGAAAACAATCAAGTTTGCGCCTGGCGACTTCTTTAGGATCCTGCATCTTCAAGGTGCCTGAAGCTGTATTCCTGGGATTGGCATAGGGCTCTTCTCCCTGTTCGACGCGATCGGTATTCAACCTTTTAAAATTCTCTAATGGAAAGAAAACCTCACCCCTGATCTCAAGTTCATCGGGATAATCATTTTTAAGTCTAAGGGGAATGCTTCTGACTGTTTTGGCATTTTCTGTAATATCGTCACCCTGTATACCATCTCCACGGGTAACGGCCTGGACCAGCAGTCCTTTGCGATAAGTCAAACCGATAGCCACTCCATCATATTTGAGTTCGCACACATACTCAAGCTGATTTCCAATGGTCTTTTTTACGCGATTGTCAAAATCCCTGATTTCCTGTTCGGAATAAGTATTGGATAATGAAAGGAACTGATATCTATGGGTAACAGTCAGAAAATCTTTCGTTGGTTCACCACCCACGCGAAGGGTAGGGGAGTCCGGAAGCGCAAATTCGGGATGTTTGGTTTCAAGTTCAGTAAGTTCTTTCAATAGTTTATCAAATTCAAAATCGCTTATGGTTGGCCTGTCAAGAACATAGTAATTGTGGTTGTGTTCCTGAAGTTCCCTTGTGAGTTGTTCGATTCTGTTTTTGATTTTATTGGTCATTGGACATTAGTCATTGGTCATTAGTCATTGGTCATTAGACATTAGTCATTGGTCACTGTGTCATTGGTCATTGGATAATTAGTAATCCATTACCTGAATTTTTCCTGTAACATCGCTAATTTGTTGTAAGGTAAATTTGCTAATCTACTTTGCCGGCTGTAATAACCGCGTTGTTTCTGTAAATATAAATATTCTGGTTATCATTGATGGGATTGAGCCAGTGAAGTAGTTTATCCATACTGCCAGGTTCAATTGTAGTTTCATAAATAAGGCCCGGGAAAAGTGTCTTCATCTGTTCTACCCTTTTCTCCAGATCGTCGGGCATGTAGAAAAGTACAAAACCCGGTTGATTGGATTTCTCATCCCAGTTCTTCTTCCTGCTAAAATCTTCTATGTTGTCCTTATTCATGAAAGCATCATAAGCCACCCATTGTTCCAGGTAAAATTGAGGAGGGAACCGCAACACATCCTTATTGCTGTCCTCCACAATAAAGTAATTTATGTTCTCGTACCGGCTTAGATAACACATGGATTCTACTCGTGCTTTTTTAGAATACATTGCAGAGACCGGGATTAAAGCAATAAAATTCACTATCCAGAAAAACACCCATGATCCTTTGATCCACTTTCTGATAAATACAGGATTTAAAATACCTTCTTCAATTAATGCCCAGCCTGCCAGACCAGAAACAATCAGGAATGGAAAAATAGTAGTGATAAATCTTTCCTGCTTGTTTGGATAGAGCGAGTGAAATACGATAAATATCAGGGTTGGCAAAAAGATGATCAACAAACGTTTATAACTCCTGAAAAACCCTGCAAACAAGTATAGGCTGACAGGCGGAATCAATGCAGCGAGTAAAAAGAGGATGTAATGGTACCATGGCCCAACAGTGTATTCTCCTGCTGAGGACACATTGTAGCTCACATATCCAAGCAGTTGGACGAATGGTTCCCCCCAGATAAAAAAGTCTATGACTCCTTGTATCAAGGCAACTGCTGCAGCAAACCCTAATGAAAGATATACCGATTGTAGCCATTTCTTTTCAAATAATATTACCAGTCCCACGCCCCCGGTTATCAGCGCTGTTTGGTACCGGATATTAAATGCCATCCCAAACAGGAAGCCGATCCATAACCAGTAAAGAAAAGCGGAATTCTTTTCACTCTTCGCGGCCATCAAAGTTCCTTTCAACAGTAAAGGGATACAAACAAATTCAACCATGTTGCGAACGCTCAGAAAGGGGAATATCCAGAACAATGCAAGTATCCATCCGGCCAGGTTAGCTGTTTTCCGATTGGTAAAATACAGCGTCAGATCATAACTGTATTTGATGATCAGCAATGACCACAGGGCATGCAGCAGTCTCACAATGTACATTTTTCCCTGTGGGTCATGAATACATAAAGCCTCAAGTAACTGGAAAAGGAGGTAATGCAGGCCGGGATAGAAAAAACTAAAACCAATCGGGCCGGCGTTACCTTCCGTACCCGGGAGCCATTTGTAAAAATCTGTTCCATCCACCCATGATTGGGCAATCTCAATTACCAAAAACTGGTCGTCGATCCAGCCAAAACCTTTTGAGAAAATCACAG
>JAUXDH010000220.1 GCA_030618545.1 Chlorobiota bacterium | reverse complement strand
TACATCCACATGATGCCTGAAGAAACGGTACAGGCACACTTAGACCTGAAAGGAAAATACCTGCTGCCCATTCATTGGGGGCGTTTTAATCTTGCCCTTCATTCATGGACTGATCCAATAGTACGCGCTTCAGCAGAAGCAAACCTAAAGGGAGTTGACCTGATCTCACCGGTAGCAGGCCAGATTGTCACCCTGTCCCCTCCCCTGCCAAAGGATAGGTGGTGGTTGTCGATGGCTGACTGAGAGTTAAGTTGCAAGGTCAGGTTACTTTTAACACCTCTTTAACATTTCCCAAAACTTTCTTTTGTATTTTGATCAGCGACAATCGATTAAAAACTAATCAAAACAAGAAAAATGGAAACTCCCAAAAACAATGTAGTTGGCTGGTTCGAGATACCAACAGAGGATATGGACCGCGCCGTTAATTTTTATGAAACTGTATTCGAATTCAAACTTCAACGCGAAAAGGTGGGCGAGCTGGATATGGCCTGGTTCCCTTTCAATATGGAAGCCTATGGGTCTGCAGGATCATTGGTGTTCATGCCCGGTTTTTACAAGCCTTCGTCTGATGGAGTTGTGATTTACCTTACTGCCAATTCCGGTGATCTCGCCAATGAACTGAGCCGTGTAGAAGCTGCCGGTGGAAAAGTGCTGATGGAGAAAAAGCAAATCTCGGAGGAGCATGGCTTTATGGGGCTATTTCTGGATAGTGAAGGGAACCGCATAGCAATGCACTCAAGAGAATAGAAAAATAAGAAACAGAAGAATAAAAAATAATGAATATCGAATGTAATTGGATTCTGTTCTACCCTTTTACATTTCTTATTTCTTATTTCTTATTGGATATTATTCTGATCTGGTCTAACCCACTCTACGTCTCCCCCTTAGTGCGAGAAAAACGCGATATTCTCTCTCTTATTGACCCTTGCTTCTTGATTCTTTGCACTTCCCAAATAAGGCTGAATTGATTTCTAATCAACTTCACTACATTTGTAGCATTCCACAGCTACAATACCATGATACCCAGAAAACAAAACCGTCGCAAATTCATCAAACAATCTGCTGTTGCCACTACAGGAATTTTACTGGCTTCAAAATTCCGGATGTTTGGATCAACATCTTCATCCGGCAAAAGCCGCGTAATCCTTGCCCACAGCGATGAAGTTATAGATGAGAGCGGCAGGGTAAATCCTGAATTGCTGCAACAACTGGTCGATGAATCCATTTTAAAACTTACCGGAAAAAGAGACCTGGAAAAAGCCTGGAGTAATTATTTTACCAAAGATGACATTATTGGATTGAAAGTGAACGGCAACAGCTACAGCGTGCTTCAGGGCACACCGATGGCAGAACATTATCCGCTGATCACTCAATCTTTGTTTAGAAGCCTGGGTAAAGCAGATATACCCGATAACAATGCCATCATCTGGGAAAGAAGCGATGAAGAACTGAAGTCGATGGGTTATCCGATTCAGAAGAAAGAAGGCAGTCTGAGGATCATGGGAACCCATGTTGAGCGAAGGAGAAGTGAAGAAGTTGAGGATGATTACCAACCATGGTTTTCTAGTACCGAGCATCCGGTAGGAGATAAAACTACCCGGGTGAGTAATATTCTTGAGAGAGATTGTACCGCTCTGATCAACCTTCCGGCGTTAAAATCACACCGCCTTTCAGGTGTAACGGGTGCATTGAAGAACCACTACGGATCTATCGACAACCCGAGGGAATTCCACGATAATGAATGTTGCAGTCCGGGGATAGCAGAAATCAACAACATCCCGCTTATTCGTGAAAAGCACCGGCTTGTGATATGCAATGCACTGATGGGCCTCCGGGAAGGCGGGCCACGATGGGACCTTGCAAATTTGTGGATGGAGGGGAGCCTCATTGTTGGTGAAGATCCTGTGGCGGTAGATACCGTTATATTGCAAATGATTGACAAAAAGAGGAAAGAAGCCGGCCTGCAACCTGTAGCGCCAAGAGCCAGACACCTTCAACTGTGTGAGGAAATCGGCCTGGGATACAGTAATCCTGAAAAAATTAATTTGATCAAAATTGAAGTTTAAAAGCAGATGAGAAAAATTCTAGTAATCGCCACCCTAGCCCTGGTTTTGAAATCATCAGGCCAATCTGATATCCAATCGCTCCTACCCGCACCATTTGAGTTACCTGGCATGCAGCTTGCCGGAGAGGCGGAACTGTTCGAAGGTGAGGATCTTTTTGACCTGATAAACGGTGGCGCAGAAGTTTACCTGGAATATGGTTTTGAAAAAGTGGTATCGCAGAATTATATCGGGATGTCAGGCAAAACAAACCTGAGGGTGGAAATATACAGGATGACGGATCCTTCAGCTGCCTTTGGCATCTTGGCATTCAGTTCGCTGGGTAAAAATATTATCGACAAAATCAGCTACTACCTGGTTTCAGGACTTGGTTTCGGAATGATGCAGAAGGGATCGTATTTTATCATCGCCTCTTACGCGAATATCGACAAGGACCTCCAGAAAGGCATCCTGCAAAAAATTGTCAGCAGCCTGGACAACAGCATTGAGGAACTGGCCAGAATGCCTTCCATTGCAGGCAGCACTCAACCGCCCTGCAGAGATTTCAGACAATCACTTTACTTCAGGGGAAACCTGGCACTTCAGAATGTCACCTATCTCGATTTCACTTTACCTTTTAAGTATTCAGAGGGTGTCTATTTTGGCTGCAATGTTTTCGATTACCTGGTGTTTAAAATTGATGATACAAAAAGCAGAAAATCAATAGTAGAAGAAACCATCAGCAACATTCTCAAGAAAAATCCAGAGTTCACGACGGTTAAAGAAACGTATGGTTTTTCGATATCAGAAAATGGTTATCCGCGATATGAAATATTACCCGAGGGTGATCAACTGGTATTAATTAAATACTACTAAAGGGGGTTTACTGCAACACATTATCTTTCTCAACTGCCAGTAAAATCGCATCTTCCATCAATACTTCATAAGAGTAGCCGTAACCGAAATCCTTGTCGAGGATGATTTTGCCTTCAAACGTGGCGATATCACCTTGCTCAACCTGGTCTGTTGTGGTTATCGTCAGGTCAAAATTTCCCTCATGATGGCTACCATCCTGAATATGAACCCAATTTCTTTGCATTACCGCAGGAGTATATTTTACAACTACACCACGTATTTTCACTGTTTTATCCCGGTAGTCTTCAATACTGGCAAGCAGGTCTTCAATGGTTATTCCTCCTTCAACAGGATCGACAGGCCCTATTTCCATATTTCCTACTTTGGATGAGCCTGTTGTACCAGGAGGTGGTTGCTGCTGCTGCTGAGCCGCAGCAAATGGCTGGTCGCTGATAACCTGAATAAAATAAATTGACTCAAAAGTTCTGTCCAATTCCTTGCTTTGAAAGTTTTTCATTTCCATCCAGTTATCGAAATAATAGGTGCCTCCTTCTTCAATATCATCTCGTCTTGGAATAGCACCCCAATAGACGCTCTGCACTTCCTCCATTTTGAGGTAGGTATAGGATGAAGTTTGTA
>JAUXDH010000175.1 GCA_030618545.1 Chlorobiota bacterium | reverse complement strand
GGAGGGCTCTGAATTAAGAAATCAACTCCTTCCGGTTCTTTAATATGTGCCATTTTATTGTGTCTTAAAATATTTTTCAACTAATCTTTTTGCTGCTTTTGAATCAATTATCATTCTTTGATTCTTAAAATGAAATGCTCCTAAAGTCTTTTCATAATGTTCTATAAGTTTTGTTTTTGCCGTAAAAGCTACAAATCCATCAAACCCTTTTTGAAACGAAACTTTACATGCATAAGCAACCAGGTTGCCTGCTACTCCTTCATAAAGTTTATTCTGTCCAATATTAAATGGAGCACTTTCCAATAAATCCATGAAAACGTAGTCATTTTCAATTGTGATACTTAGTAGTCCTTGAATGATAGTTGGATTATTTACAATCGTTAATTTGTATTGTTCTGTTTTTTCATTTTTAAATTCTAATCTCCAATTAAAATTCCATCCTTTTTTCTTAGTGAGATTCTTCAAGTCATTTAATGTCAAAATGGATACCTCTGTCGGAAAATTGTCTCCAGATATTGTATTTAGAATGGAGTTTGTTAACCTGTCAATAATAAAGTCTTGTTCAATAATTTTATTACTTTCCATAAGTTCTAAAGGTACGAAAAATACATGAATTTCAGGTTATTTATTCTGTTTATGTTGTGTTTCTTAAACTGACGCCCAATTGTGAATGGTCACTGGTCATTGGGTTTTAAATTTTGGCTATTGTCATAAATGCGGACTGCAGACTTAAGATTTTAAAGCTGTCACACTTCCAAAGGAATACCTTCGGTAAAAGTACCGCCAGGAAGCGCAGAGTTACGCAAAGAATTTCTTAGCGAAACTTTGAGAAACAACCTGCTCTAAAACAACATCCGTCAGAATAAACTAGCCCACTCCGAGTCCCCATACTTTTATCTTTAAACCTTGTCTTTTCTTAGGTCTTCTGTCTAAGGTCTAAGGTCTAAGGTCTTTGCTTCTTGACTCTTGACCATTTAGATTTTCACCTGGAATCATTACCTTTTCTTCAGCAATAAAATAAATGGCACGGCTCCCAGGGCAAGCAGGGAGGAGATTAAATAAGTTTTTTCCAACCCTAACCAATCCCCAAGTAATCCGGCGAAAACAACTGCAACAGCAGAAGAACCAAAACTGATGGTCATGTAGATGCTGTTCATGAAAACAGGTTTTTCTTCTGCTACATCCTGCACCAGTGCAAGCATCACCGGCCCGGGTGCGAAAACAAACAGCCCTAAGATGACCAATAGGAAAAAGCTCCAGACACCTGAAGAAATAACAAAAAGGAACATGAATACAGGAGTCACAATGCTGATGATCAGCAGGGCTGTTTTGCGTCCTATCCTGTCGGAAATGGTACCTGAGAAAAAAGTTCCGATAGCTCCGGCCAACTGGAAAACGGCCAGAGCTGAATTGGAGAACCACAATGTTTCTCCTTTTTCCATGTAAAAATAGGTAGGTAAAAAAGCCGTTAAGCCCGATTTCATAATTGCCCTGAAAAAGGTAATACCAATCAGGATGATAAAAAACGGCAACATTTTTCTGATGGTCTTCCAAAAGCCCGCCAGGTTATAGCTGCTATGTTTGTCTGTGACAATATTTATTTTTCTCAGTCTCAGGTAAAGAATAAAGGTTGCCAGCAGACCGAATGGTATCAGTTTCCATGTTCCCTCAAGCCCCCAAACAGTAACTGCTCCGGTAATGACCAGTGGTCCAAGTGTCCTTGCCATTTCGCCGCCAAACATGAAGAAGCTCATTCCCTTGCCTGTCTGATTTCCGGATAATCTTTTAATCATGACCGGTGAAGGCACATGGTAAAAAGCGCTACTGATCCCCATTACCAGAAGTAAAATACTGACCACCGTAAAAGAGGGAGCAACACCAAGTAAACTCATGGAGACAGCGGTTATTGAGGGAGTGATGATCACGAAATAGCGTGCGGCCTTGCGTTCAGCGACCATCCCGATTACCGGATTCAATAACCATGGAAGGCGCTGAAACAAATCCCATAAGGAAGCCATTGCGAGCGTAATGCCAAACTTCTCAATAAGCAAGGGTCGCAGTGGCGCAAGGAAAGAGGAGTAAACATCATGCAAAAGGTGAGAAATCGAGAGCAGTGTAACATTCCCAAACTGGAAACGATTATTTTGCCCGCTGCTCATAAAGAGCCCAGGAATTCATCCAACTGATCAAAAAGCGCTTCAATGCTACCGTTATTATTAAGTACCAGATCAGACATCTCAATGCATTTCTTCAGGTTTTGTTTGTTGGGGTCGGTTGTAGTGAATTCCCTTTCTTCGTTTGCCAGGAAGGTTTTAAAGTCTACATTATCGGTCGATGATTTACGTGCCTTAATCCTCTCGTACCTCAGCTCAGGATCCGCGTCAACAGCCAGTAGAATGAACTCCCCCTGTTTCTTTAAAAAATCCACTTCTCCGGGAGTCCGGATGCTTTCAATTACAGCATTTTCAGGTAGTCCTTTTGCCTCCCTGTAAAGCTCTTCGATAATAAAGGATGGCGAGTTGTTTTTCCTAAGGTCATTTGCAGTAATTACCATATTGTCGCGGTTGTTATCCAATCCACGCTTTGCCATCTCCTCAATCAAATAATCTCTCACAGAGAAATGTGCAAAACCCTTTTTAATTTCCAGGTATTCGACAATAGTTCCTTTGCCGGCCCCAAGTGTTCCTGTAATTCCGACGATCAGCATATCAGGAAGAGGTGTTACTTTCTATTTTTATGTCAGTAATCCATTTGCCCATAGTTAATGGAGCGTACCCCTCCATTCTTTTAAAAACAGTTTCGACATTGTCAGCAACAATAAGGTTGTTGAAATGTTCCTGCCTTACGAAACCTTCTTTAACGGCATGTTGGTAAAAATCAAGCAAGTGGTTGAAATAGCCATTGACATTGAGGATTCCCAGAGGCTTGTCAGTGATCCTGAGCTGGTTGAAAGTGAGGATTTCAGAAAGCTCATCGAAGGTCCCGTAACCTCCCGGAATGGCAATAAATCCATCAGAAAGCTCAACCATTTTATCTTTCCTTTCCGCCATGCTGTCAACAATGATCATTTCTGTGAGGTTGTGGTGTGCTACTTCCTTTGTGACCAGGTTTTGTGGCATAATTCCAATTACTTCTTTATTGTTTTCAAGCATGGTATCGGCAAGTACTTTCATCAAACCCACATCTGCCCCTCCATACACAAGACCGATATTTTGTTCAGCCAGGTATTCAGCCAGTTTTTTGGCTTCTTTCCGGTACACATCTCTGTATCCCATACTCGATCCACAGAACACACAAATCCTCATTTACAGTTGTTTTAAGCATCACAAAAGTAAACTTAAAATCAAATATTCACTCCTTAAGGGAATTATGTCTTCAATAAGTTTTGGATTACTTTTGCCGCATGATTCTGGTAGATACCCATACACATCTTTACCTTGAGCAATTTGAAGATGACAGGCGTGAAGTGGTGGAATCCGCAATGAAAGCAGGAGTAAAAAATATGCTGTTACCCAATATTGATTCAGGGTCGATGGATGCAATGAATAAATTGCAGGAGCAGTTTCCTGCCAGTTGTCTGCCGATGATGGGACTTCACCCAACTTCCGTTAAGGAAGATTATCAGCATGAATTGAAATTGGTTGAGGAGGAATTAAAGACCGGTAAATACATTGCAGTTGGTGAAATTGGTATGGACCTTTATTGGGACAAATCATTCCGGGATCAACAGGAAGTTGTTTTGAGAAAACAGTTGCAACTGGCAAAAGAATTCAAATTACCTGTGTCCATTCACACACGGGAGGCTTTCGATGAAATACATCGGGTTGTAAAAGAAGAGTTATCCGATGACCTGGCAGGGATTTTTCATTGTTTCACAGGCACTTCTGATGAGGCAGACAAAATAATTGATATCGGCTTTAAGCTGGGAATTGGCGGGGTGGTCACTTTCAGGAATTCAAAACTTGGAGAAGTGATCAGAAATATTTCGCTGGAACACCTGGTGCTTGAAACAGACTCGCCTTTCCTCACCCCGGTTCCTTATCGGGGAAAGCGAAACCAGAGCAGCTACCTTACTTACATAGCTGAGAAGATTGCCGAAGTCAAAGGTATTGATATGCAGGAAGTGGCTGAAATCACCACCTACAATGCTTCTGCTATTTTTAAACTGGAAATAAATTAGAAAGAAATCAGTGAACGACCAGACATCTATCCTAATTATTTATACCGGCGGAACAATAGGAATGATCCGTGACATGGATTCAGGCGCTCTTGCTCCATTTAATTTCGAAGGAATCTACGACCAGATCCCCCTTTTGAAGAAGTACCATTACCGGTTGGATTTTCATTGTTTTGATCCATTGCTTGATTCGTCAAATGTAAATCCGGCATTCTGGGTGGAATTGGCTTCCATTATTGAATCGAACTATGAAAAGTACGATGGTTTTGTGGTGCTTCATGGATCCGATACCATGGCTTACAGTGCTTCAGCCCTTAGCTTCATGCTCGAAAACCTGAACAAGCCGGTCATCTTTACTGGTTCACAATTACCCCTGGGTGAGATCAGGACTGATGGGAGGGAGAATTTCTTAACAGCTATTGAAATTGCTGCTGCACAAGAAGATGAAACACCCATAGTTCCGGAAGTTTGCATTTACTTTGAAAACCAGCTTTTACGGGGAAACCGGACTGTAAAATACAATGCCGAGTTTTTTCATGCTTTTGTTTCAGGCAATTATCCAACACTTGCCGATGTTGGCGTTTACATCAAGTATAATAAGAACAGTATTCTGAAGCCTAACTTCAAAAGGTTGAAAGTCCATAAAGAACTGGAGACCGGGGTGGGAATCATAAAATTATATCCGGGTATCTCCACAGCATTTTTGAATACCGCCCTTCAATCCGAAAGGCTCAAAGCTATGATAATAGAGACTTTCGGATCGGGTAATGCGCCAACGGACCTTGGGTTCCTTGATGTCCTCAGGAATGCTGTATCCGATGGACTTCTGGTGATTAATGTATCCCAGTGTATGACAGGATCGGTGGACCAGGGTAAATACCAGACAAGCATGGAACTGGAAAGAATAGGAGTCATCAGTGGAAAAGACACCACTACCGAGTCGGCGATTACCAAACTAATGTATCTGTTTGGAAGATACCATGACGTTGATAAGGTAAGGACACTGATGCAGAGATCTATCAGGGGCGAGGTAACTGAATAGCAACAATAATAAAACTGATGTATTGATTCGATGAATTGATAGACTGAATTTGGAAATGATCAGTTAGTGGGTTTCAGGTTACTTATTTTAAATACTTATGAATTAGAATACTCCGCAGTGCACATAATATTTTATTTACTTTTGGCGTTCATTTTTGAAAAGCAGGAGAGGTGCTCGAGTGGTTGAAGAGGCACGCCTGGCTCCGAAGGAGTCCCTTTGGGAAAAGCGTGTACCCCAAAAGGGTATCGTGGGTTCTGCCCAAGGCATCCCTTCGGGAGAATCCCACCCTCTCCGCAGCAAACCGTTCTTAACATCGTGAGTTATTTTACATATATACTTAAAAGTTTAAGCCATGATAACAATTATTATGGCCATTGTGAGGATATAGAAAAGCGTTTGATTCAACATAACAAAGGCAAAGTACGCTACACCAAAGGAAGGATGCCATGGAAAATTCATTACTACGAAGTATTTAATACACGTAGTGAAGCAATGAAAAGAGAAAAGTTTTTTAAGTCGATTGATGGATATAGGTATTTAAAGAATATAGGAATAATCTAATATGGAGAGGTGCTCGAGTGGCTGAAGAGGCACGCCTGGCTCCGAAGGAGTCCCTTTGGGAAAAGCGTGTATACCTCAAAAGGGTATCGTGGGTTCTGCCCAAGGCATCCCTTCGGGAGAATCCCACCCTCTCCGCAGCAAACCGTTCTTAACATCGTGAGT
>JAUXDH010000012.1 GCA_030618545.1 Chlorobiota bacterium | reverse complement strand
GAAAAATTTGTCAGGCTCTGTGGGCTGTTTCCAAAAATCACAAAATCCTCAATAAAAAAATACCAGCTATTCTTTATTATTGAACAACTGCTTCCAAAAAGATCAGGAATCAGCTTGTCATATTTAATCTCTCTATAAAGGTATTTGCCGCTGCCGGCACTTTTGCCTCCTGAATTGCCGGCCATCTTTCGAAGCACCTGATCCATTTTATCCGGATTATTGGCCCTTGCAATGAACCAGTGGTTATCAGCGGACGAACGGCTTGAGTTGCTGACAAGCGCCACTTCACCATTAATTTGATTAAAAAAGTCTGCCGGATCAACTTTAAGTTTTTTAATAATCAGTTCAGATTTTGTGGACGGTTGATAATCCTCCGGTATTCCGTAACTCAGCAGTAAATTTGTGTTGAAGGGTATAATATTGAAAACCTTGTGTTGAACAGGGTCGCGTTTACTAATTCGATCAAGGAAATTATTACCGGACGAATCAACTGTTGTAAATCCAGTCATCAACACCTCATTTTGTTTTATCATTACATCCACCTCGGTCCATTTTGCAAAGCCTTCAAGCCAGGTGAGCGCTGATGTGAATTGCACATTAGAATAAGCTTTGAGTAAAGGACCTAAATATTCGTAATTAAGATAAATATGAGCATCTACATTGCTCCCGCTTGTTTCTCGTAAACTGATGAAATCAGGCTGCTCACTGAAATGTGTACCCGATGAAGAGATGTTCTTTATCGATTCGTTGAAAAGAAATTTATCGTAAGTCAAAACAATCAGGCCACTTTTGAAGCCAATTAGCAGTTCTTTTCCGGATTCTTCCCTTAGCAGCTTATATGCATTTTTGACATCTTTCAATGGATAAACAATGAATCTGTTTTCCAGCAGATCCATCAGCCTGTCAATAGTTATTTTATCATTTGTATTGATCAATCCCAGGATATTGACTTTACTTTCCTTATTCACATGATAAGACAGAATAGCAGGAAAGTTATTCCTCAGGTCTTGATCAACAGTGGTAATATTCAGCAGGCTGTCAATAAACTCAAAACCGTTTTTATAGCCCAGGAAGATGCTGTTTGCACTTAAACTCTCCCATATTTCAGAGCCTGAGGATAGAGTGCCAATAAGATTTTTCGGATTATTAATCTCAATGATAACAGCAGCGTTATCAGGAATTGCCTTCCAGGCAACTGTATTTCCGGATGTATAACTTTTAAATACAATCCATGCTATTCCTGCAATAATTACAAAAACAGCAATGATACCCCATACTTTTCTTGCCATTCGGAAAATGATAAGTAAACCAATCAAAGGTAGAAACAAAACTCAGGGTCATTTCATCAAGCCGGTCAGCTTAATTAACAGTGTCATGTTAATTAGAGGATGGATATTTAAAACCCCAGTTTGAGCTGGATATTGGAATTAAAGGTTTTTCGATGATGGCATGTTAAACCATATTGGCTGATCGCCATTTTATGCTGGAACGTCGGATAGCCCTTATTGCTTTTCCAATGGTACTGAGGGAATTTGAAATCCAGATCATGCATGTAGTCATCCCGGTAAGTTTTCGCGAGGATAGAAGCTGCAGCGATAGAGATGAACTTACCATCGCCTTTAATGATACAGGTATGCGATATGTTTTTATAAGGATTGAACCTGTTGCCATCAATCAGCAAAAGTTCAGGTCGAACCAAAAGTTGATCTATCGCCCTGTGCATGGCGAGGTATGAGGCGTTCAGGATATTTATCTCATCTATTTCTTCCGGACTGGCTTTTGCGATGGCCCAGCCAAGGGCTTCTTTTTCAATTACATTACGGAGCTCATACCTCTCTGCCTTGCCGAGTTTTTTTGAATCATTCAGACGGGTATTGGTATATCCGGCAGGGAAAATTACTGCTGCAGCAAACACCGGTCCGGCCAGGCAACCCCTGCCGGCTTCATCGCATCCTGCTTCAATTTTATCTGTAGTATAAGCGCTGGAAAGCATAAGCTGATTGAATCTCAAATCAACAATTTGAGGTAATGATTTATCAAAACTAAAACTATGAGAGTGATCAACACCATGTTAAAAGGTCTCGCTTTTTTTGTTTCCTGCAAAGAATGGGAAACCAGAAGTGCCGAAGGAATACAAAGTATCAGCAATGCTGTTTCATATGATCCAAATAATACAGCAACAGTAGTGACAAAGAGAAGAAAGTAAAGTATTATCATCAGGTTGCGTCTCTGATTTATATTCTTCTCGGTAAGTTTTGCAGTCGCTCTTAGTGTTGAAATTAGTGTTAGGATCATAATGATAAACAGGATGGTATAGTTCAGTACCTGAAACGATAGAAGGTATCCGGGATTTATTAACAGTAAAGATTCAAAAGCAAATACAAATTCATCAAGCCGGTCAAACCAAAAAAACCAGATAAACGTGAAAAGAAATGGAGTTAGCAATCCAATAACGCTTGCAATGTAATTTCGGGGATTGCCTGCCCGGTGGATAACAAGAGCAATCCACAGGACTACAATTAAATAGACAACAGGTAAAAACAGAAGTGATGACACTCCCAGTATCAGGGCAGCATTAAATGATAAGAAGATTTGTGTATTACTTTCCGGAATCAAAAATAGCAGCCTGATAAATAATACGAACATCAGGTTGATAAGAATGAATGCGCTGTAATTGGGAAAAGAGGCCAAAGACGATGAAAACAAAACAAATACAAAAAGGCCGACAGTGGATACCCTTCCGATAAACCCGGAGTCGCTGGCGATTTGATTTGCGATCAAGGCCGTGAGTAATGAGGTGGCAAAAGCCAGAGCGGTAAAAAATAATAGTGCCTTACCCCTGAAAACAGGTAATACTATGAATGAATTAAAGTCCTGGCTAAATTCCGGAAGAATAATAAAAGTAGGAACCCAATAAATCAAAGCCAATGCAAACACAACAATATATCGTGACAAATAGGCTGATTGAAAGTAATGTAGCATTCCGGGTTATGGCTATTCTTTTTTCCGCAGGTCGTATCCGATATCTGTCCTATAGAATTTTCCATCAAACTCAATCATTTCGGCATTTTCATAAGCTGATTTCAAAGCATCTTCCATTGTATTCCCATAAGATGTGATTGCCATTACCCTGCCGCCACTCGTTTTTATCGTTTCGGATTCAATATCTTTTGCTGTACCTGCATGAAAAATCACGCATTTTTCAACATTTTCCATGCCTGTAATCGGTTTACCTTTTTCATATTTTTCAGGGTACCCTTTTGAGACAAGCATAACAGATGCAGCAACACGGTCATCAAATATAATTTCCTTATCGCTCAGATTGTTGTTAGCTACACCTTCGAGGAGATCAACCAGGTCGCTTTCGATTCTGGGAATTACTACCTCGGCTTCCGGATCTCCCATCCTGCAATTGTATTCTATTACATAGGGATCACCTTTAACGTTAATAAGTCCAAAGAAAATAAACCCTTTGTAATCGATGCCTTCTGCTTTAAGTCCATCGATGGTTGGCTGAATTACACGGTCTTTTACTTTCTGCATAAATTCCCCCTTGGCAAAAGGTACCGGCGATACAGAACCCATCCCGCCTGTATTTAAACCGGTATCCCCTTCACCGATTCGTTTATAGTCTTTGGCTTCGGGCAATAACTTATACGACAGGCCATCAGTAAGAACAAATACGGACAATTCTATACCGTCAAGAAATTCTTCTATTACAACTTTCGAAGAAGCATCGCCAAATTTACTTTCAATTATCATTTTTGATAATTCCTGGCGGGCATCTTCAAGTTTATCAATAATCAATACACCTTTTCCTGCTGCCAGACCATCGGCTTTAAGCACATAAGGAGGTGTCATCGTTTCGAGATAAGCGTAGGCCTGTTCTATTGTATCCGAGGCAAAAGTTTTGTAAGAGGCAGTTGGAATGTTGTATCTGGCCATAAAGTCCTTTGCAAAGTCCTTACTCCCCTCAAGCATGGCTGCTGCCTTTACGGGTCCAATAACAGGGGTGTTCTTCAACAGCTTATCATCGAGAAAATAATCATGGATGCCATTAACAAGCGGAACCTCCGGTCCTACCACCACCATGTCAATATCGTTTTCTATCACGGCCATTTTTATCGAAGGGAAATCATTGGGGTTAACCGGTATATTCTTCCCTACGTTGCGGGTACCCGCATTGCCAGGTGCTATATACAGATTCTTCACCTTCGGGCTGGCAGCTAATTTCCAGGCCAGTGCATGTTCTCTTCCACCGGATCCTATGATCAGTATGTTCATTTCAAGGGTATTTAAATTATTTATTCTCAACAACTTTAAGGACTGATTTCCACAAATTCTCTGCGGTTTTGTCCCACGAAAACTCTTTTCTACGTATTCTTCCTTTTTCTATCAGTAAAGTTCTGAGATCAGCATCCAAAGTTAGTTTTTTCATTGCTTCGGCAATGGAATTTGGATCGAATGGGTCAGTAAGCAAAGCTGCATCGCCTGCTATTTCAGGCATTGAAGTCACATTGGAAGTAATCACAGCCGTTTCTGCATTGAAGGCTTCAACTATCGGTATCCCGAAACCTTCAAAATAAGATACATAAGTCAGTGCAATGGCAGATGATACAACTTTTGAAAGATCATCCGGATGAAGCCTTCCGGTAAAGAGCACATCTTCTTTGAATTGCATTTCCTCAAATGTCGATTTTAGTTCACCCGTCCACCACATTTTCTCTCCTACAATAATGAGTTTGTAATTATTTTTCAATTCATCTTTATACAAATCGAAAGCTTTGAAAAGATTCACAAGGTTTTTCCTTGGATGCAGTGCACCAATAAACAGAAAATACTGCTCTCCGAATGAAAACTGTTGCCGGACTTTTTCTTTCTCATCTTCCGGAATAGGTCTGAATGCTTGATTTGATCCGTTATACACTACATCAATCTTATCTGCATCAACCTGGTACTGATTTATAATATCCTGTTTCGAGTAAGATGATACGGTAGCAATCCGCTCAGCACGATTCACAAAACGAGGTGTAAAATGCAGGTAGTAGTTTCTTACCAGCCAGGGCATTTGCTCAGGATAGTGCTCAAAGTTAAGGTCATGTATTACGAGTAAAGTTTTCGTGTTGGTTTTCATAGAACAGAACATATCCGGAGAAATAAATACATCCGGATTATACTTTTTCAATACTTTAGGAATGGAATATTCAAACCACAAATAAAACAAAAAGGGGTGACGGGCAGGAGGACCGATCACAACCGGAGTGACATTCTCTCCAAAAATAAATTCCTTATCATATTTCCTGTCGAAAATGAAAAGAAACTCATGTTCAGGATTTGAACGAACAATCCTCTTCATGGATTCATAGGTAAACCAGCCTATTCCTTCAAGCCTGTTACTGATAAGTAAACGTGTATTGACAGCAATTTTCAAATAAATGCCGGCTTTTTGTGAATCAGCAAAGATGCAGATTTTTTCAATATTCTCAGGCAATAAATGCGCTCTGTAATTCTAAATAATCAATAGCGATAACTTTTATGTATTTGATTGAATGAGGTTTTTAAAACTGGCTAACTTTGCCGGGATGCATAAGAAGTTTTTAAAGAACCTCGCCCTCCTTATTTTCCTCAATCTACTGGTTAAACCATTCTGGATACTTGGCATCGACAGGGAAGTGCAAAATACAGTAGGGCCGGAGGAATATGGATTCTATTTTGCCATTTTTAATTTTTCGTTTCTTTTCTTCATCTTTCTTGACCTGGGGATAACCAACTTCAACAACAGGAATATTGCACAGAATAACCAGTTGTTAAACAAGCACCTGGCGGGTATTTCGACTTTGAAACTAATGCTGGGTGTTTTATATGCGGTAGTAATTTTCCTGATAGGAATGCTCATTGGCTATGATGGCAGGCAACTTTATTTACTCGCCTGGGTTGGTTTCAATCAATTCTTATTGTCGTTCATTCTCTATCTCCGCTCAAATGTTTCGGGTTTACTTCTCTTCAAAACCGATAGCGTCCTTTCGGTTCTGGATCGTCTTTTAATGATTGTAATTTGTGGTATCCTTCTATGGACGAGTATTCTTGGCGGCCGTTTTACGATTGAGTGGTTTGTTTATTCTCAAACGATAGCTTATGCTATCACTGCAATCATTGCCCTTTCAGCAGTGCTTTACAGGTCAGGTAAACTCCAGTTGAATTGGAATGTGCCGTTCTTTATCATGATCATAAAGAAAAGTCTTCCTTTCGCACTGCTTGTGTTGCTGATGAGTTTTTACAACCGGATCGATCCGGTACTTATCGAGAGATTGCTTCCGGGAAAATTAGGCGAACAACAATCGGGAGTTTATGCCCAGGCCTTCCGTTTGCTTGATGCAGGCCAGAACTTTGCCTTCCTTTTTGCGGTGTTGCTGTTGCCATTATTCTCTAAAATGATTAAAGAAAACATGTCGATCGAGCACCTGACAAAACTATCTTTCTCCATCATCATTTCCGGATCACTTATCATTGCTGTTACATCAGCATTTTATAGCAAAGAACTGATGCTTTTAATGTACACCCGGTTTGAAGGTGAAACTGTCCAGGACTTTGTCATGCGAATCAATGATTCAGCAACTATTTTCAGGCTGCTGATGTTTAGTTTTGTAGCTATTTCAGCGAATTATATTTTCGGAACCCTGCTTACTGCTAACAACAATCTGAGGCACCTCAACTGGATAGCATTGACCGGTCTCGTTTTAAATATTGCGTTGAATTTCATACTCATACCCAGGTTAAATGCCATCGGGTCAGCCTACGCCAGTCTTACAGCACAGGGAGCCACAGCAATCCTGCAACTTTATTTTGCTGTTAAGCTGCTGAGACTGAAACTTGATTTCAAGCTTCTTGGCAGTCTTGTTATTACTTTGGTCCTATTGGTAATCACCGGTTTTACCCTGCAGTCATATCCCCCTCAAAACTGGATGGTCTCGATCATCATTATGATCTCTATCGGCTTGTTGGTCGCTTTCGTTTTCAGGCTTTTAAACATTAAAGAGTTTTTGACAATATTGAAATCCAGGTGAGCCTGTCCTGAAACGACCGGCGGATTACTTCCGGGTTTCTGGCTTTGATGGTAAATACATAGAACTCTTGCCTCTTGAATAAAATTTCCTATTTTTGACGGCTTAATAAAAATGCTAATGCAGGAGCAAGATCAACAAAATAAACCTTACTCTTCGGGCGTATTTCCACATGTGATCTTCAAATACAGGAAGCATTTGTTCATCCTGGGAATAATATCTATTATTCTTGCCTCGATTTTTTCCTCACCTTTTTTTATAGCGCCGCTTTTCAAATCGACGGTAATACTTTACCCAACGGCAAGTAAGTCGATTTCGAAGGCTCTGCTCAGTGATAACCGGGGGAACACCAAGGACATTCTTGAATTTGGTGAAGAGGAACAGACCGAGCAAATGCTTCAGGTATTAAATTCAAACATGATACGAGACAGGGTTATCGTCAAGTACAATCTTCTTGGTCATTATGAAATTCCCGATGACGCGAAGTTCAAGATGACAAGGTTGTTCAAACAGTATGAGAATAACTTTATTTTTCGCAGGACTGAATACATGGCGGTCAAGATCACAGTTTACGATAAGGATGCCCAATTGGCGGCAGATATGGCAAATGACATTGCTGAACTGGTTGATTCCACTATCAACAGGATGCAAAAAAAAGTTGCAGTGAAAGCGTTCAAAATCGTTGAAACTGAGTACCTGAAACTTAAGGAAGAGATCAAAATAAAAGAAGACTCATTGACTGTTCTCAGAAGTTTTGGTGTTCATGATTATGAGAGTCAGTCAGAGATGTTCAACCGCCAGTTGGCCATAGAAATGGCCAAAGGCAATACAGATGGAGTAAGGAGACTTGAAGCGCGGCTGGAAATTCTGGCGAAATATGGAGGGCCGTATGTATCGCTGAGGGATGCACTCGAACATGATAAAAAACAGCTCAGTGAGTTGAAAGCAAAATATGAGGAAGCGAAAGTTGATGCCACAATGGATCTTCCCCATAAATTCGTAGTAAGCAGTGCTTATAAAGCAGAAAAGAAATCGTACCCGATCAGATGGCTGATCGTTATAATTACCACCCTGTCTGTTTGCTTCCTTGCTGTTGTGGCATTTGGAACTGTGGAAGTGTATTCCGGACGGGTTGAACTGGACTTTAAAAAAAAAGAACCGGACTGAAAAATATGCTGAATCCCGTAAGGATTCGGAGTGAACACTCTGGTGATAATAATCCTGGAATATCCGGTAGTTCGGAAAATAAAAAGAAAGAAGCGCCGCCAATAGTTCCTGAACCAGAAACAAAAACATTTGAGGATAAAAATAATCTGCCAGAGGCAGTAAAAGTTGAAACAAAGGGAAAGCCAAAAAAAGTAAACACGAATCCGGAAGATCATAAAAATATAGAAATGGACAATTTTTTCAATAGCGCTAATTTGATTAATCTGGTCGTTAAATGGAAATACCATTTACTGATCATTGTAGTGATAGCTGCGCTACTATCTGCCATTTTTTCTGGTCCGGCCTTCATAACCCCTCTTTATAAATCCTATGCAGTGGCTTACCCTGCAAACGTTGATTCTTATTCAGAAGAGAGCGAAACCGAGCAGATGTTACAGATCGTGAATGCACAGGATATTGTAGATAGTGTGGTCGAGAAGTTCGACCTGGCCAGGCATTACGAAATTGATCCAAATTATAAGTATTTCAAAACTGTTTTGTTATTGGAATACCACCAGAATGTCAGCATCAGCAAAACACCTTTTGAATCTGTAATGATTGAGGTGATGGATAAAGATCCTGATACCGCTGCCAGAATGGTTTCTGCTATTTTGGATTTTTATGACAGCAAAGTGGCTTTCCTTCATAAGAGTAAATACCTGGAAGTAATTAACATGTACGGCAAGCAGCTTGCATATAAAAGGAATACACTGGATTCGTTGAAGAATGTTATGATAGAATTGGGTACCGAATACGGTATTTTCGAATATAGTACCCAATCGCAGGAAATCATGCGCGGTTACCTCAAGACCATCACGGGTCCGAATGTTGAAAGAGTAAATACAAAAGAAGTAAATCGATTACTCGAAGGAATGCAGTTAAAAGGAGGCCAGCTCATTGAGGTGGTTCGTATGATTGAAGATGAAGCCAGAACCTATACTGAGGTGAAATTGGATTATGAAATGGCTTTGCGTTTTTACAATTCAGATATGACCTATTCCAATATCGTAACATATCCTTATCCCGCTGATAAAAAAAGCTATCCCATTCGCTGGCTTATCGTTGTGGTTGGAACATTGGCTGCTTTTGTATTCGCAATATTGGTTCTTCTTTTTATTGAAAAAAGAACTGCCCGTAAAAACTAATTATCAGACAAATACATTTTAGTTTGACTGAAAAAGCGAAAATAACATCCGTATATGTTTTGACAGTGTTGTTCCTGCTTGTCAATTTCTTTCTGGTACTACAGAAAGACTTTTACTGGTTGTTATTGCTTCCACTCGTATTGATCGTTATGTACTATTATCTCTATGCACTGGATAAGGTACTTCTGATGATAACATTTTTAACCCCGCTCGCTGTAAATATCTCAGACCTTGAAATGGGGCTGGGAGTTTCTTTACCTACGGAACCACTAATGTTTGGAGTACTGTTGCTTTTTATGGCTAACCTTATTTTTGAAAGTAAATATGACAGGAAGATTGCCAATCACCCGATTAGCTATGTGATCTATTTAAGTTTGTTTTGGATGCTGATCACCACCATGACAAGCGAAATGCCAGTAGTTTCCATTAAGTACATGCTTGCACGACTGTGGTTTGTGATTCCGTTTTACTTTGTGGCTGCCTTGTTGTTCAGGAAAAAGTCTAATATCAGATTATTTTTATGGTTATACATCATTGCCATGGTGGTTGTCGTTTTATACACTATAGTACAGCATTCTGAATATGGTTTTGAGGAGGAAGCAGGTCACTGGGTCATGTCTCCGTTTTACAATGACCATACTGCGTATGGAGCCGCCCTGGCACTTTTTTTTCCTGTCATTGTGGGTTTTATTTTTTATCCGGGAGCAAGTAGAAGAAACAGAATATTAAGTGTTATTGTATTCGTTGTATTCACGGTTGGCCTTATTCTGTCTTTTGGACGTGCGGCCTGGATAAGTGTGGTTGTCGCTTTTGGAGTATTTGTCATCATCATGCTTAAGATCAGATTTTACTGGCTGGCAATGGTGGTTACTGTTGTCTTTAGTGTATTGTTTATTTTCCAGCAACAAATTATTGATCGTCTGGAGAAAAATAAACAAGATTCATCGGCGAATTATATTGAGCACATACAGTCCATTTACAATATTACATCTGATGCGTCTAACCTTGAACGTATCAACCGTTGGCAGGCAGCGCTCAGGATGTACGAGGATCGTCCTGTTTTTGGCTGGGGGCCCGGAACATACCAATTCATGTATGCACCTTATCAGCGATCTAAAGAAAAAACAATTATATCAACCAACCTTGGCGATAAGGGAAATGCCCACAGTGAATATCTTGGCCCTCTTTCCGAAATGGGAATGCCCGGTATGCTCATTGTTTTACTGTTGTTGATTGTGGTCATTAATTCCGGACTCAGAGTCTACAAAAAAGGTAACCGGGAAGTAAAATATCTTAGTTTGATGGTCACGCTTGGCCTCATCACCTATTTTACCCATGGTATCCTGAATAATTTTCTGGATACAGATAAGCTTTCAGTACCGTTTTGGGGATTTATCGCGGTGATCGTAGCCCTGGATGTGTTTCACACCAACAACAATGAGATTTCTGAGGATGCAGGGTCTGATTCCTAATCAGGATTATTTACTTTCTTCATAAACTCAGGAAGGTCCCTTACCGCGGCTCTTTGTCTCCAGTATTTCCTCACTTCTATTGCAGGAGCGCCCATGTACGCTTTACCACCTTCTAATGATTTATCTACACCGGCAGTCGCAAATAGAACAGCGCCTTTTCCCACCACAAGATCTTTACCGATTGAAACTCTTGCCCAGAGGATCACATCATCTTCTAACCTGGTTACACCTGCAAGTGCACTGTATGCGCCAATGAGGCAGTGATTACCGATAACCGTATCATGTCCTACCTGGCACTGGTTATCCATTTTTGTTCCCTTACCGATTATGGTATCCGCAGTTACACCTTTGTCAATAGAACAGGAAGCGCCAATCTCTACATCATCTTCAATGATAACTCTTCCTCCCGACTTAAACTTGACATAACCCTGGGCGCGTCTCTGAAAATAAAAGCCATCTCCCCCAATTACAGCACTCGAGTGGATGATGACGTTATCGCCAAGTATGCTATGGTCGTAAATACTTACGTTGGCATGGATCAGGCAATTTTTACCGATCTTCACATTGTTGCCAATGAAAGCTCCTGGTTGAATAACAGTGCCTTCGCCAATTTCAGCGGAGGGGCTGATGCTTTGATGGCTTTGAACAAAGGGCCGAAAATGATCAATCAACTGAATGAAAGCATCAAAAGGCGCTTCATGAACGATTAACGCTTTTCCTTCGGGAGCTTCCATGTCTTTATTAATAATAACGACAGTAGCTTCTGACTTCAGGACTTTAGCATAATATTTTGGGTGATCAACAAATGTTATGTCACCTGGTCGTACAACATGCAATTCATTCAAACCGCCTGTGACCATTTCGCCGTCATTAAATGTCTTTGCATTGATAATGCCGGCAATTTCTTTAACCTTGTAAGGTCTTGGGAAATCCATTCTATACTTTTACTCTTTCGGAATAATTACCCGAGCGGGTGTCAACTTTAATATTGTCTCCAGTATTGATAAACAATGGAACGCGAATGGTAGCATTGGTTTCAACAGTGGCTTCTTTCAAGGCATTTGTAGCAGTGTTCCCTTTTTCTCCAGGTTCAGTATAGGTTACCTTCAGTATTACGTAGGTAGGCATTTCACAGGAGATTGCTGTATCGGTTTCACCATGGAAAACAATCTGCACCTTTTCTCCTTCTTTGAGTAATTCAGGAGCTGAGATCATCTCTTTTGGAAGAAATGTCTGTTCATAGTTGTCCAGGTTCATAAAATGATAATCCTCACCGTCATTGTACAGGTACTGATAGCTTCTGTTTTCTATTCGCTGGACATTGATCTTAACACCTGAGGTAAAGGTGTTGGCCAATACCCGTCCTGTTTTGACATTTTTTATTTTGGTACGAACAAATGCAGGACCTTTACCAGGCTTTACGTGCTGGAATTCAACTATCGTCCAGAGATCTCCATTGTGCTCAAAACACAAACCATTTCTAAAATCTGCAGTAGTAGCCATGATATCTATTGTATGTCTTTAATTCAATATCTATTAAAACCTGTCCTTCATTCTGTTAAAGCCTTTCATTATGCCTCTTTGTGATTTGGCAATAAAAAAGAGAATTTCGTCCCGGTCAGGTGTTGAAGGTATGTTGGCCTCTATATATTTAACGCTCTGCGAAATATTACGGCCACGCAGGAAGATTATCCTGTAAATATCCTGTATTGCATTGATCCTTTCGTTGCTGAACCCTCTTCTTCTCAAACCGATTGAGTTTACACCGGCAAAGGCCAGAGGCTCACGGCCAGCTTTACAATAAGGTGGAACGTCTTTACGGGCCATCCCGCCCCCGGCGATAAACGCATGAGCGCCGATATGAACAAATTGATGGACACCGGAGAGTCCACCTATTATCGCCCAGTCACCAATGACGATATGGCCTGCAAGACTTGCATTGTTGACAAGGATTACATTATTGCCAAGGATACAATCATGCGCAATATGAACATAAGCCATAAGCAAACAATTATCTCCAATAACAGTTTCCATGCTGGCTTTGGTTCCACGGTTAATTGTTACAAATTCACGAATCGTAACATTATTTCCGATCTTAACCAGCGTGTCTTCTCCTCCAAATTTGAGGTCTTGAGGAATAGCAGCAATTACAGCGCCCGGGAAGACGCGGCAATTTTTACCAATCCTGGCGCCCTCCATGATGGTTACATTGGATCCAATCCAGGTGCCTTCATCAATTTCAACGTTCTTTTCAATATTAACGAATGGCTCGATCACAACATTCTTTGCAATCCTGGCCTGAGGATGTACGTATGCTAAGGGTTGATTCATTCTTCAG
Source organism: Chlorobiota bacterium (assembly GCA_030618545.1). Taxonomy (GTDB): domain Bacteria; phylum Bacteroidota; class Bacteroidia; order Bacteroidales; family F082; genus JAADID01. The sequence goes on along the minus strand of JAUXDH010000012.1, from coordinate 14,435 downwards.
CCTTTTTTTCTTTGTTTTTAACAATTTGAGCCGTCATCTGACCATCCACCACGAGTTTATTGCCAACATAAGCTTTACCTTTCATCGTACAGATCCCCCTTTTTATTGGGGCTGTCAATTCAATTACAAAAACGAGGACATCACCGGGAACCACTTTATGTCTGAACCGCGTATCATTTATTTTCAGGAAGTAGGTGGAATATAATTCCGGATCCGAAACCTGGTTTAGAACAAAAATACCTCCAGCCTGAACCATAGCTTCAACCTGAATTACACCTGGCATTATGGGCTCATCAGGGAAATGTCCCACGAAAAATGGTTCGTTCATGGTGACATTTTTCATTGCCACAATATGCTCTTCACTCAATTCCAATACTTTGTCAACGAGCAGAAACGGAGGCCGGTGAGGGAGTATCTTTTTGATCTGGTTTATATCATACACCGGTTCGGCATAAATGTCAAATGGTGGTTTTTTGTTCATATTCACTGACGTGTTAAAGTGTTGTTTAATAATTTTTGCGAATTCAGTATTAGTGTGATGACCAGGTCTGATGGCTGTGATATGACCTTTGATAGGTTTGCCCAGAAGCGCCAGATCACCAATCACATCAAGCAATTTATGGCGAGCAGGCTCATTTTTAAAGTATAAATCGAGGTTATTTAAAATGCCTTCTTCTTTAACCTTTACACGTGGTTTTTTGAAAAGATCCGCCAAACGATCAAGCTCATCCTGTGTGACAACTCTATTGACAAAAACTATTGCATTGCTCAAATCCCCACCTTTAATCAGGTTGTTTTTGAGAAGAAATTCAAGCTCATGCAGGAAAACAAATGTACGGCACATGGATATCTCCCGCTCAAAATCTTCAATGCGCTGAAGTCCGGCTTTTTGCTCGCCAAGTACTTTGGTCTCAAAATCAATGATCACATCAAGTGCAAATTCATCAGCCGGTTCGGCGATGATCTTTAGTTTCCTCTCCGGAATTTCAAATTCGAGCCTTTCCTTGATTTCAATGTATTGGCGTGGGGCATCCTGTTCCACGACTCCCGCTTCTTTTATGGCTTCTACGAAATACCTCGATGAGCCATCTTTGATTGGGATCTCTTCGAGGTTTAACTCTACCAGGGCGTTATCAACACCCAATCCCATAAATGCGGCGAGGACATGTTCAATGGTAAATACCATCGCGCCATTCTTTCCAATTGTTGTACCTCTTGCAGTGCCGACCACATGGTCTACATCCGCCTCAATGATTTGCGGAGGTTCCAAATCAACACGCTTGAATTTTATTCCGTGGTTAACCGGGGCCGGTATGAAGGTCATTTCGCCTTCCTGTCCCGTATGCAGGCCGGCGCCCTTCACTGTTACTGCCTTCCTGATAGTCTGTTGTTTTGCCGACATAAAATGGTTGAGAGCTGGTTTTTTCAAAATTTGTGCAAAAGTAAGAAAATTTAAACAGGCTTGATATAAAGCACGTTATATGAACCGTTTATTATCAACATCAGGAATAATTTTTCAACAACCACAAAATCAAATATCCTTAGGGTAACACAAAAAATGCTTCGTTATAGGCCTGGAAAGGAGCGAAATGTTAAGTTCATCAGCAGCATCGGCAATATCTCTTATCGAACCATCTTTGAAAAGTATATTGATATTATCCGGCCCCGGTGCATAGGCAAAGTTGGAGGTTTCGTCATGAAAAACAAAATAATCCAATTCTGCATCTGTAAGCTTATACTTTTCCTTGGTTCTGTCTTTGATTTGTTCCAGGTAGCTTTCGTGAAAAGGATCTTTTTGTAATTCAATCCTGAACAACCTGCGGTCAACGATCTTCTGGCTTATAGTGGACAGGGTCCTGTCAGGATGGTCCTTCCAAACTTTCATCGCACCGAAGATATCGTAATCATCCAGTTTTGAGAACTGGTCCAATACCTGTTCATTGTCTGTGAATGATTCACCGGATATTTGCCGGTCAAGAAAAAATGAAAGAGACGGTGATGCAAATAACTTCGTTCCGTCTAAAGATAATTGTTTTGCGCGTTTGAGTAATTGCATCAGCATATACTCAGCCGCAAGTACCGTTTTGTGCAGGTACACCTGCCAGTACATCAACCTGCGGGCTGTAATGAATTTCTCTACCGAATAGATGCCCTTTGCCTCGATTACCAATCCATCGTCGACAACATTGAGCATGTTCAGCAACCTCTCATAATTGATGACACCTTCGGCTACCCCGGTAAAAAAGCTGTCTCTTTTCAAGTAATCCAGCCTGTCCATATCAAGCTGGCTGGAAACCAGTTTGCTCAAAAATTTCTTAGGATAAGTTCCCTCAAATATTTGGATGGCAATCTCCAACTCGTTATCGAACTCCCTGTTAATTCTATGGAAGAAGATACTTGAAATATTTTCATGGCTGATGCCACTCACAATGGAATGCTCCAGGGTATGTGAATATGGGCCGTGACCGATGTCGTGAAGCAGCATGGCGATTTCTGCCCCCACAGCTTCTTCATCGGTTATTTCATGTCCGATTGTCCGAAGTTTTTCAACTGCTTTTTGCATCAGGTGCATGGCTCCCAGAGAATGCTGAAACCTGCTGTGGATTGCGCCCGGATAAACCAGGTGGGTTAATCCCAGTTGCTCAATTCTTCTGAGTCGCTGAAAGTACGGATGTTCGATAAGTTTAAAAATCAGGTCATCCTTAATTGACACAAAACCATATACAGGGTCGTTGAAGATCTTGTGTTTGGGAACTTTGTTCTGCCTCATAAAAAAAGTTAAATTTATACTGCAGGCTGCTTACAAGTGGCAATAATTAGCTGACATTTGCATTGATTGTACAAAGGTAGTATGATTGATGATTTATGAGTGATGATTTGCGAATTGGGAAGATATACCTTAGTCGTCAGATCCCAAAAATTATAATTCCTGTCATGCAATCTTTAAAGAATAATACTCAACACTTAACGCTTAACCCTTAACCCTTAACCCTTAACCCCCTTTCAATATGAGCACAATCAGAATTCTATGGGCAGATGATGAAATTGATTTACTAAAACCTCACATTATTTATTTGGAAGGAAAGGGGTATAGTGTGGATGCAGTAAATAGTGGTGATGATGCGCTGGACCTTATAAAGGAAAACCATTACGATATCGTCTTTCTGGATGAGCAAATGCCTGGTCTGAGTGGGATAGAAACACTGGAGAGGATGAAAAATGATTTTCCCAACATGCCTATTGTGATGATCACAAAGAGTGAAGAAGAATCAATAATGGAAGATGCTATTGGTTCAAATATTGCTGATTACCTGATCAAACCCGTGAAGCCCAGCCAGATTTTGCTCTCACTGAAAAGAAACCTTGAAAACAGGAAACTCGCCGGCGAGAAGGCAACTATGACATATCAGCAACAATTCAGGGAGTTAAGTATGCGGATGAACGACAGGCTTGATTATAAAGATTGGGCAGATATTTACAGGCAATTGATAAGGTACGAACTCGATCTGGAAAAATCAGACGATGAAGGGATCATAGAGGTGTTAAAGATGCAGAAGAGTGAGGCAAACAATTCTTTCAGTAAATTCTATGAAGATAACTACCTGGATTGGTTGTATGGCGATACCGGCAGTAAACCAACACAATCGCATACGATGTTCAGGGATAAAGTTTTTCCATCAATTGAAAAGCAGGGCAAGGTATTTTTTCTTTTAATTGATAACCTGCGGTATGATCAGTGGAAAGCCATTCAGCCTATGATCGAGCAATATTTCAGGGTGGAGAGTGATGAAATGATTTACAGCATCCTGCCTACCACTACCCAATATTCACGAAACGCGATTTTTTCAGGGATGATGCCCAATGAGATCAGAAAAAGATTTCCCCATTATTGGACTGATGAGCATGAGGAAGGCACAAAGAACCAGTTTGAAGATAAGTTGTTTGCAGAGCAGATGAAAAGGTTCGGAAAAAACCTGAGGTTCTCCTATAATAAAGTGCTCAACCTTAATGCAGGGAAAAAGTTATATGAGAATATCTCCAACCTGATGGATAATGATTTGAACCTGATTATTTACAACTTCGTCGATATGCTGTCACATGCCCGTACTGAAATGGAGATCATCCGTGAACTGGCAGACGATGAACCGGCCTACCGTTCATTGATGATGTCGTGGTTTGAACATTCCTCCCTGTTTGATATCATTAAATACCTTTCAGATAAAAATGTAAAACTGATCATTACTACAGACCATGGATCCATCCGGGTTACAGATCCCGTAAAAGTTGTAGGCGACAGAAATGTAAATAGCAACCTCCGGTATAAATTTGGAAAGAGCCTTGGATACGATTCAAGGGATGTGTTTGAAGTGCGTGATCCTGAGAAATACCTGTTGCCAAAACTGAATGTCAGCACTAGCTGGGTATTCGCCAGTTCAAATGATTATTTTGCGTATCCCAACAACTACAACTATTATGTAAAATATTACAGGAATACCTTCCAGCACGGTGGTATTTCTATGGAAGAAGTGCTCATCCCCTTTATTACGCTTACGTCCAAATAATGATTGGAAATTCTTTGACCGCTTACAATGTTGATGATTTAGCAGGCATTGCCAGGACAATCCTTGTGGACATGGCTGACCAAAGGGTGTTTGCATTAAAAGGAGTAATGGGAGCAGGTAAAACCACCTTGATCAAATCGTTTTGTGATTTTTTAGGCGTTGAAGAAGTGGTGAGCAGCCCCACTTTTGCGTTGGTGAATGAATACCTCAACAATCAAAATGACTCTGTTTACCACTTTGATTTTTACCGGATAAAAAAAATTGAAGAAGTTTTTGATATCGGTTACGAAGAATATTTTTTTAGCGGCAACTATTGCTTCATTGAATGGCCTGAATTGGTAGAGAGCTTGCTTCCTGAAAACTATGTACAGGTAAATATAAAGGTAGGTGAGGAGGAAGAGCGTGAAATCACTTACAGTACTTCAGAGCCTTTCTAACTGTTCTTCAAGATCCAGATTTGCCAGGTAATTGATGGTATCCGGGCCAAGGTTAAACAAAAGGTCGATGATGCTAAGGTTTGCCTGGAAGTCTTGACGGTCGGAGAATACCTGGGTATAAGGAGAAAATAATTCAGTTTTGAGAGGCTTTTTAGAGTTTATTGAATTCCTCAAATCCACCATGTCTTCCGGTTTGTGGTGATAGTCCTGTGTTAGATTTATGTCTTTTACAATTCCAATGATACGCATCAGGATCTTGATGATCTCCAGATTAAAATCGAGAAGATTATTCTGGTCCTGGAAATAAAAGTCCTTAATTTCATCCTTAAAGTATAGAAAAAACGGAGAAGAAAGGTAGACCGATTTTATCGCTCTCCAATGATTTAGTTGCCATCTTTCCCCATTAAAGATATTGACATCTCTCGTTTTGGTGTGATTTCCATCTGGTTTATTAACAGGGATGGTAAGCGCTAAATTTCCATTTGCTGACAGGATCTGGCAACGGTTTCTGAATGTTTGCTTTGGGTATGTTTCATATTGTTCAACAAAGATCTGGTCGTAGTTCAACAGGGCATAGAAGTAAGAAATTGGCGGAAGATAAGCAACAGATAATATCGCAGATGTTTTTTCTTTGTTCATAAAGCACAAAAATAGAAAAGGCCGTCCGTCATATGACGAACAGCCCTTTCTTTCTTCAGTTTTTCAATTATACTGTTTGTACTTCGGGAATCAATACTTCTGAGATAGCCTGTTTTAGTTGCTCCTTGGGAAGCGCTCCCATTGCCATCTGAGGTTTGCCATCTTTTGGGCAAAACAGCAATGAGGGGATGCTTCTGATTCCAAAAGCTGCAGCAAGCTCAGTTTCTGTTTCTGTGTTTACTTTGTAAACATTGATTTTGCCATCGTATTCTTTTGATAATTCTTCAAGAATAGGAGATACAATTTTACAAGGCTGACACCAGTCTGCATAAAAATCGATGATGCAGGGGAGTTCGCCTTCGAATTTCCAATCCTGGTTTTTTTCGAAGTTAAATACTTTTTCTAAAAAGGTTTCTTTCGTCAAATGTTCCATTTCAGTATTAATCTTTATTGGGTTAATTATTTTGATTCTATTAATAAGTTTTCTTCAATGATTTTGATGTATTGGTCTTTTGGGAGGGCGCCTGCCTGCATCATTGGTTTTCCTTCAGTTGGTGAAAAAAGTACAGCAGGAATGCTGCGAACCTGGAATACCGAGGCGAGTTTCTTCTCCTTATCTACATCAATCTTATAAATCTTTACTTTTCCATTATACTCTTTTGCAAGGTCATCCATAATGGGTGCAACCATTCTGCAAGGACGGCACCAGTCAGCATAAAAGTCAATTACACAGGGTACATCACCTTCATAAATCCATTCTTGAGGATTTTCTTCAAAATCCCATACCTTCTCGAGGAAAGTGTCGTAAGTGAGATATTCCGGTTTCAATTCATCCTGTGAATTACCTTCGTCACCATTGGTGTTCTCAGTATTGTTTATCTCGTCACCTTCAGTGCTGCCAATAACATTTGAACAACTGATCAGTGTAACAGTGAGCATTATAGCGAATAAAAAACTAAGTCTCTTCATATTATTTATTATCGTATCGATTATCAATTTGCGCTGCAAAAATAAAAAAATATTTTAATATAGCGCTTTAATATCACTTTTATTTTATTTTTGCTGTCAAATTTTGTACCAATTAACATGTCATAGCCCAATTTGATTTGAAAAAAGTAAAAGAAATAGAGAAGCTGGCCATCGACTTAACAGAACAGAACCTGGCCAGATTCAAACAGATTTTTCCTGATGATAAGAGTTGCTTAAGTTTATTATCAGATTTGAAGTGGAAGGATGGCTTTGAATGCACAAAATGTGGAAATACAAATAGTTGCAAAGGAAAAAGCGAACACTCCAAAAGGTGTACCCGTTGTAAAAAGGAAGAATCGGCCACAGCAAATACTTTATTCCACCACTGCAAGATTCCCATCAACAGTGCATTCGAGATGGCTTATCTCGCATGTACTTTCCCTGCCATTTCGTCTTACGAGATCAGCCGGCAATTTGACATGAGACACATGACCTGTTACAATTTCAAGAAAAAAGTCATGTTATGCAAAGAAAGTAATGAGGTAGATGAATTATTCGCCAGCCTGATTTCCGAAGTAAACAAGAAACTAATGCTGATAGAAGTATGATGAGCGTACTAAGGTTAGTTCACATTATTAAAAAACTCACTTTAGGCACTCTAGGCACTCTAGGCACTCTAGGCACTCTAGGCACTTCAAATACTTTAGGCACTCCAGACACTCCTGGTACTTCCAACTTCTTATCTTTGTTTATCCCGATATTGACAATTATAACATTAGCACACTTGTATGATCCTCATAGAAAATATTAAAGAGCTGGTTCAGGTTGAGAATGAACCGAAAAAGTGGGTTGCCGGAAAAGACATGGCAAATCTGCAAACCATCACGAACGCCTACCTTTTAATAGTGGATGATTCCATCAAAGCCTTCGGCGGAATGGACCAACTCAACATGCAAGAGTACACGGGGACTGATGAAGTTACCGTGATAGACGCATCAGGCAAAATGGTGTTTCCATCTTTCGTTGACTCACACACCCACCTGGTTTATCCTTCATCACGGGAAATTGAATACATCGATAAGATCAAAGGATTGTCCTATGAAGAGATAGCTGCCAGGGGAGGGGGTATCCTGAATTCCGCGCGAAGGATGAGGGAAATCAGTGAGGAAGAATTGACAGCATCGGCTTTGAGAAGGTTGGATGAGATCATCCATTATGGGACAGGTGCAGTAGAGATTAAAAGCGGGTATGGGTTGACAACAGATACCGAGTTGAAAATGCTCAGGGTAATAAAGAAACTGAAAGAACTTTCACCCCTGACTATCAAATCAACCTTTTTGGGAGCCCACTCCATTCCCATGGAATACAGAGATAAGCAATCCAGGTATGTCGACATGCTTATAAATGAAATGCTGCCACGGGTGGCAGAGGAGGGACTTGCCGATTACATCGACGTCTTTTGTGACAAGGGCTTTTTTACTGTTGAGGATACAGAACGTATTCTTGAAGCAGGACAGAAATATCACCTCAGGGGTAAGATCCATGCAAACGAACTTGATTATTCCGGAGGAATACAGGCCGGTGTGAAATACAATGCACTCTCGGTTGACCACCTTGAATACACAGGTGATGAAGAGATCGCGGCTCTTTTATCATCAGGCACTATGCCCACTATTTTGCCTGGTGCAGCCTTCTTTTTAAATATGCCTTATGCCCCGGCACGAGAAATGATCGATGCCGGTTTGCCTGTAGCACTGGCCAGTGATTTTAATCCGGGATCATCACCATCAGGCAATATGCAGTTGATACTCTCCATGGCCTCCATTCTTTATAAAATGCTTCCTGAAGAAGCCATCAATGCCACTACCATCAATTCTGCCTATGCAATGGAATTGAGTGATCGATTGGGAAGTATTGCTGTTGGAAAGAAGGCCAATGTCTTCATTACAGAAGAAATCCCTACCTATGAATTCATGCCTTACTATTATGGAACCAATAAAGTGGAAACTGTTATTCTGAACGGAGAACTCATTTAATCAGTGAGACTATGATTTTAAAAGTCGCAGACGCATTGAAATCATTTAGCCGAACTGATCCCGATAGCGCAGCGTATCGGGATCTTGGGGTAAAATTCCCCGCAGTTTGCTGCGATTAACAAAATATTTCCTATTAATACTTTGATAGCTCTGCTTCGAGGTTGTTTATTCGCTCATGCGGTAGTGCAATATTGTGAAAAATGATTACAAAATGAGGCATTACTTTTCATTATGTTCTCTTGTTAAAAATAAAGTTAGAATTGATAATTCTTATTTAGACTGTTTATATATAGTTTTTTTATATTTGTTTGCTTTAAGACTCTTCTAATTACATTGCAAGAATGCAGGTTGAATATGTCATTTTAGTCAACGATAAGGACCAGCCACTGGGTGCCATGGAAAAAATGGAAGCCCACGAAAAGGGTGTAATGCATCGTGCTTTTTCCATTTTCGTTTTCAATTCAAAAGGTCAGGTGCTGCTTCAAAAGAGGGCTGATGAAAAATACCATTCGCCGGGCTTATGGTCGAATACTTGTTGCAGCCATCCGCGAACCGGTGAAAAAACCTTTGATGCAGCACACAGAAGGATGGTTGAAGAACTTGGATTTGACTGTGAACTGGATGAGACTTTCTCGTTCATTTATAAGGCAAATGTGGGCGATGAACTTATCGAACATGAGTACGACCATGTCTTTACCGGAACCAGCGATATTACGCCTTCGCCAAATGCTGAAGAAGTGTCCGACTGGAAATATGTTGAATTGGATTGGCTTTCAAAAGATATGGATGAACATCCTGAAGCTTATACGGTGTGGTTCATCATTGCCTTTGCTGAACTCAGAAAGCATCTGGCTAAAACCAATATCTAGATATTTTTTACGATCTGATTGGATGCCGGAGATGTTGCAACCTTAAAGTGACTTTTTGAAAAGCTCTGGCTCTGGTTGGGTGTCTCATCTCTATCAGGATCCCTAATTAACACCATTTTTATTTCATCACTGCTTCCTTAATTCCTGAATTACTTGGATACTGGTAGATCTGAAGATCAAACTCGGGTATGGCAGCCATCACGTGATCGAAAATATCGGATTGGATATCCTCATATTTGCCCCATTCAATAGTTGTTGTAAAAACATAAATCTCAATGGGAAGTCCCTTTTCATGCGGCTGTAACTGCCTTACCAGGAATGTCATGTTCTGGTGTACATCGGAGCGGTTGCGAAGGTAAGCTTTCAGATAGGCCCTGAAAACACCAATATTGGTCTGACGCCTACCGTTAACAATAGAGGAAGAATCGATTTTATGCTCTTCATTATATTCTTCAAGAGTTATTTCCGTTTTCTCAAGATAGGGTTTCAGTACATGGACTTTCTTAAATTTCTCAAGCATCTCATCAGAGCAAAACCTGATGCTGTCCATATCGATGTTAATAGACCTCTTAATTCGGCGACCGCCGGATTCTTCCATTCCCCTCCAGTTTTGAAACGAACCGGAGATGAGGCTGTAGGTAGGGATGGTGACAATGGTTTTGTCCCAGTTCTGAACTTTTACAGTTGTCAGGTTAATTTCGGTAACAATGCCATCGGCACCGAATTTTGGCATGGAAATCCAATCGCCAATGGAAAGCATCTTGTTAAAAATCAACTGCAATCCACCGACAAAGCCGAGAATTGGATCTTTAAAAATTAAGAGCATTACAGCAGATAATGCTCCAAGACTGATTACAAGTGAGCTGATATCACGATCGATAAGTAAAGCAATCGCAATAAGAAATCCACCAATGTAAGACACAATCTTCAGTACCTGAATAACTCCTTTAATCGGGTGATGTTTGGAGAAATCGTAGCGGTCATAAAAGTCATTGATGGTGGATAAAATACTATTAATGATCAGAATCGAATTCAGGACAAAAAACAATTCAAGGATGGTGCTGATAAAACTGTTTAAAATGGGTATGGTTATCGTATCATCAATGAAATAATACAGCATTAATGCAGGCACCAGGTAGCTGACTTTCCTGAAAAACCTGTGCCTGATCAAAAGGTCATCAAACTGATTTTTCGACCTTTGTATAATGGGAATCAATATTTTCCGCATCAATTTCCAGGTAACCCAATACCCGAAATAAGACAGCAGGATTAGCATTAAAAGCATGGTGAATTCGCCGGTCCACCTTGCGAATGCATTATTGGCCCCGGCATCGGTCAACAAACCGATAAGCCAGTTTGTTGCCTGCCTGATGTAAACATCCATAACAGATCCAGTTAAATGTGATATAAAAAATATTAGAGTTTTTCTATTGCTGCCAGGTATTTTTCGCGGATATGAATCAGTTTTCCCTGGCACTGTTCCTTATCGTAAATCCTGACAAAATCCATCAGTCCCTTATCAATGTAAACACTTGATTGAGCAGCATCGAAATTCCTGTCCTCCATGTTGTACTTAATTCCCATGGTAATTCTTTCAAATTGATTCCATGTTAATTGTACAGGTAATTCAAAATAGGAGGTGTTGGCTTGCTCCTGGTCTTCGAAAATACCTCCCATGGTCTCTTTCAATTTAAAGAACTTCCTGACTTCAATCAATGTTTCAAATGAAGCTACCTTTCTTTTTCTGTAAAAAACAATACCAGTCTCATCGAACGCGCTAATTACATCGCCCAGCCTCTGATATTGAATTCTCTTGAACCTCACACAATTGTAGCTGGCATTCTGGTATTTGACCGATCCGGGTGCCGCATCAAACTTATAGCCGGTTTTCCTTTTTACGGCCTGAATTGCCCGAAACACTCTCTCGTCATTATATTTCATTTTTGTAATGGCAAACAAGGAATCAGGTTCCAGTTTATCCGGTACGGTTGTTCCGTGATAACCCGGATAGGATTCTCTGTTTTCGAATAATAGTTTGCCACAGTGGGTCTCATGCTCAACCGACCTGAGAATTTCTTTTTTAATTAGTTTTCCAATTGTTTCGATCAATCTTTCGCTCATAAGGTGTTCTGATTTTATACGTTCATGCAATGAAGCTAAAATAGGAACATTTTCTGAATTAGCCCCTTTTTTTCCTTAAGATGAAAAAAAGTTCATTACCCTGGCGTGGTTTAATGGAATTATTGGCAGTATTCATAACAACCACTTCAAACTGTTTTGAAAACAGCCGCTTATATTGCTTTTCAGTACCTCCATATGGCGGGCCTTCAAAAGGGAATTCCTGGCCAAACAGCAGTCCTGTAACTTTCCCGGATGGGTTTAACAGGTCGGCCATCTTTTCCGCGTAAAGGTGCCTTTTCTGTAAAGGTATCGAGCTAAAAAAGGTTTGTTCAAGAATGAGGTCGTATTTGCCATGGTGCTCAAAAAAATCCTGAAGGACTATTTGTTCTGCTGGAAATTCGGGACAACGTTCCATAAAATTAAGGATACTCTTTTCAGAAAAATCCAGAAGAAATACATTGTTAAATCCCTGGATGAACAGGTATTCCACTTCATATGCATTGCCTGCCCCCGGAACCAGAATTCTTATTTGCCTGTCATCGAGCTGGTCGATGTATTCCTTAATTGGTGTGGAAATATAGCCTATGTCCCATCCTGTCCTGTCTTGCAGGTAATGCTCATTCCAGTATGATGAAGAAAACTTTTCCATTTTTTTTGCTTTTACTTACGTCTTTTTCAGTCAGAATATTTATAAAAAAAGTATTCTCAATAATGCACCACAACGTTAAGTATATGAAAAGTAAGCGATTCCGAAGCAATAATTTTCCAGCTTGAAAGAAAGTTCAAACGGGCTACAAACCTTGATACTACTACTATCTCGCTTATTTTTTATATACATTGTACGCAGTTTTTTAATTTTTTAATTCAAATAGAACTTTATGTTTTCCAAGTCTGTGTCAACTGTTTTGGTCTACTAAGTAGCGTTCTTCTAATCCTTTTTCATGAACTCGAAAAGCCAGTATAGTTACACCTTCAGTTGATGTTCGAACAGAATGCACTTTTTTCAGTGGTACAACACAAGCATCGCCTTTATTAAAATTCTTTTCTCCTAACCCTTCAATCCATAAGGTTAAAGATCCCTTTATTATGTATGCAAATTCTTCACCTGGATGCCAATGTTTTGGTAGTTCGATGTTAGGCGGGAGGGTTACTTCGCTCACAACTACTTCAGTATTTGTGTCCGCTGCCAAGGGGCTTGTTAATAGGTTTTTAAATTCCATAATTACTTATTTTGTTTTTTTATTTATTGCGAACAACTCCTTGATAGCAGTAATTACCAAAGATTGATACAACAGATCAGTAAGAAACCCTACCCTGTCAGCTTACTCCTCCAGAGCAAATACAGGGTCCCATGGTGGCAACAGTACAGCTTCTTTTTCCAGGATGTTCAGTGTTTCACTGTCGAGGTAATTCTTGTTCACAACGAGTCGAAACATGTAGTCAGCAAACCATTCATCGGTCATCGTCAGGTAGCCTTTGTTGCCTTTGTCTGCACCCCAGCTATTCTCCAGCAACCATTTATCAACGCTGCCATCGGGTAAAATGTTCACCCCAACAAGAGCCATCCCATGAGTTGAACCACTTTCAAAAGTTTCAATACGCTGCTCTTTTGTCATACCAAAATCAACACCCATTAATGCATTGTAGTTATAGTTGTTCAAATCGAGGGTTCCTTTATCAGTATCCAGTTGTTTCCCTACATCACATGAAAAATACATCGGATCTTCAGCAAGGATTGAAGCCTTTGCAAAGTCCTTGATCTTATCGATGGGCAGGTTGATAAACTTCCAGTTCACTCCTTCATAAAGGTTACGGTCATATTTTACCTCATACAACTGATTGTATTCTTTAGAGGGATCATTCATGATCATCACATAATCCTCCAGGTTGATGCCGATGAGTTCCTTGTAAAAATCAATCGGCGTATAGGTTTTTGGTTCAGACAGTTCGCCCTCAGCGGTTTCATATTGCCACACAAATTGGGTAGGCGGTTCGCCCAGGCAAAGAACCAGTATCCTGTAAATATCGGCCAGCATCCCGATCTTGGCTTCTTTCTTTTTGCCTTCATGCATACGTGTTAAAGCCAGTGAACGCAGCTTTAAGCCATCCTCTCTTAATTTCCTTCTCAAAAGCCTCGACATGGTTCTGGTGTTCTCACTCTGCCAGGTATCAGGCATAGCCGATGCAGGTACCAACCCGTATTTCGCTACATTGTCAGAAAACGTTGTCCATTGTCCTCCGTCACCAACGGGGTTCTTGAACAGCCAGGTAACTTCCCTGTCATCCATTGGTTTCCCGGCTGTTGCCATCACGGCCTCATAGAATAGGTTGGCTTTTTCCAGTTGATCCCAGAAAAAGTTGTAAGTCTGAGAGAATTCAAATTCGTTCAACTGATATTTTTCTCTCACCATTGGTCTCAGGGTATTCAGGCCGGTATACAACCAGCACCTGCCTGATTTTTTCTGGTTGGTGATCCCTTTGGTCTCAATTACGTTTGAGAAATAGTGGTTTACCTTTCCTTCATTTTCCCTGCTCTTTGCTAATTTCTTGATGTCATTGCCGGTAATAGCATTCATTAACGCAGAGTTTTCTGGAGTTTTTTCAAATGAGTTTCTCAGCGATTCAAGCACGTCACTGCTGATCACTGTGCCCGGAAAATATTCATCCTGAGCACAGACAGACAGGGCAATCAGGAATGTTAAAATAAAAAATATGGTTTTTTTCATGTGTGATTAATATTTGGTAATTGATTAAAATAAACTATCCTGACACTTTGCACCGGTATCCCATACTGCTAAGTAG